>DASUWQ010000241.1:0-20409 GCA_036378375.1 Chthoniobacterales bacterium | reverse complement strand
AACACGGTCGCCTGACCATCGAACCTGAAGATGGAGCCGTAGACGTTCGGTTTTTTGGTCAGCACACAGACGTCGTTCGACAAGTAACGCGTCGGAAAGTTATCCGTACCGTCAACGATAACGTCATAGTCTCGGACTAATTCCATCGCGTTCTCGCTACGGAACAAGCAATCGTGAAGATCAACTTGGACGTTTGGATTGACGGCCTTAATTTTATCTTTCGCCGAATTGAGTTTTTTGCGCCCGACGTCGTCGGTTCCATGCAAGATCTGGCGTTGCAGATTAGAGAAATCGACCACATCCGGGTCAACCAATCCCAGGCGGCCGATCCCGGCCGCTGCCAGATAGAGTGCGATCGGTGAACCCAGCCCTCCGGTCCCAATACAAAGAATGGAAGCCGCTTTTAATTTCTTCTGCCCTTCAAGCGTGACCTCCGGCATGATCAAGTGCCGGGAATATCGGGCGATTTCGTCGTTGCTAAACTGGACATCCGTCCAGCGACTATCCGGAATTATACTAGCAGCCATAAACCAAGAGTGAGGAACGTAAGCGCCGACGGCCAAATAGCAACCCGCAGTTACGGAACGGCGAATGGCAACACAATTGGTCGGGCGAGGCTCCCGAACGAACTGCAACTTTCGCGGAGGATAAAATCTTTGTCCTAGAAGACGTGTGGCTAGCAAATCAGCGCGCCGAGCCGGCAAGATGCGTTAGACCACGGCTCGGCGCGTCAAAAGTCCTAACAGTGGTACAGGGTCAACAAAAGCCGCCCGCTCTGGCAAAGCTGTTCGGTTATTCGGGAGCCTCGCCCCACCAATTATGTCGCCCACACGCGAAACGCCGTTACGCCCCCACACGCCTTATTCCGGCGGGTACCACCACTTGTGAACGTCGCGCTCGAGGAGCTCATCGGCCGCGGCCGGGCCCCAACTACCGGCTGCGTAATTTGGGAAGTCTTTTGGCTGATTATTTCCCCAGGCGTCCAGAATCGGCTGTGCGGCTTCCCAAGCCGCTTCCACCATGTCCGATCGATGAAACAAAGTGGAATCGCCAACCATGCAATCGTAGAGCAATTTTTCGTATCCCGTCGTCGGCGCTCGCTCACCAAACTGCGAGTAATCAAAATCGAGATGCACCGCGTTCGTGGCCAACGTTGGACCAGGCACCTTGGCTCGCACCTGAAAGGTGATGCCTTCATCCGGTTGGATATTAAAGATCAGGCGGTTCGGAGCGATCATCTCGTTGTCATTCGATCCGAATAACGCTAAGGGGGGAACCTTGAAGCGAACCACGATTTTCGTCGTGCGAGTAGCGAGGCGTTTGCCTGAGCGCAGGTAAAACGGCACGCCTGCCCAGCGCCAATTATCAATCATCAGCTTTACCGCCGCGTATGTCTCGACGGTCGACTCCGGACTAACATTTCGTTCTTGGCGATAGCCAGGGACACTCTGGCCGCCGACCTGGCCCGGCCCATATTGACCCCTTACCGTGGACGCCAAAGCCTCTTCCGGACTGGTGCGCCGCACCGCTTGCAGCAGTTTCACTTTTTCGTTTCGGACCGCCTCACCCTGAAGTGAAGTCGGGGGTTCCATGGCGATCAACGCCATCAACATGAACATGTGATTCTGCATCACATCGCGGAACGCGCCCGCCGATTCATAGAACGCTCCTCGTCCTTCCACCCCGATGGATTCCGCCACCGTCAATTGAAAATGATCGATATAACGCCGGTTCCAGATCGGCTCGAATACCGCGTTACCCAGCCTAAATACGAGGAGATTTTGCGCCGTCTCTTTACCCAAATAGTGATCGATTCGGTAGATCTGGTGCTCTTGCAATGCGCCAGTTAAACTTCGGTTCAGCTCCAATGCTGAGGCCAGATCGTGGCCGAATGGTTTCTCAATGATCACCCGGCGCCAATTCCCCTCTTCTCGAGTCAAACCGTACTGAGCCAACATCTTCGCGATCGTTGCAAAGAAAGAGGGCTGGACCGAGAGATAAAAAAGGACGTTCCCGTTGGTCCCCAACTTTTTCGCGGATTCCGCGAGGCGTTGCCCAAGTTTTTCGTACGTCTTCGGATCGTCAAAATTTCCGGGACAGTAAAGCATCCGGTCTCGGAAACCGTCCCAGATTTTCGGGTCAACCGGCTGAGTTCCGAGTTGGGCCAAGTCTTTACCTAACCGATCCTGAAACTCCTGATCGCTCAACTCGGATCTAGCAACGCCAATGATACTAAAGTTCTTCGGCAATAGATGATACGAAGCAAGGTTATACAGCGACGGGATCAGTTTACGCTTGGTGAGATCGCCAGACGCTCCAAAGATAACAATCGCACACGGTTCGCCGGCACGCGGAATCGGTTGGCTAGGATTCATAACGCTTTCTTTAATGAGACCCGCAAAAGAACAAAGATTCCACCGATTTTATTCGGGAGCTTAAGAAGTTCGAGAAATGCAAGGAAAGGAGCCAGGAGCCAGAATCCAGGAGGCAGGAGGCGTTGGATCGGGCTGCCGCGGGAAGTGCGTCAGCCTTGTCAGATTAATCAGCAATCTGTAATCAGTGGCGACAGATCCATGGTCCTGCGACTGCCGATTCCACCAAATATCGAACGCTGCTTCCTAATTCCTTCGACAAAATCGTGGATTTCGTCGCGCTGCATGCCTTGCGCTGCGCCACCTGACTCCTGGATTCTGGCTCCTGGCTCCTCTCCTCGAACTCCTTGTACTACTTGAACTCCTGAACTCCTGAACTCCTGAACTCCTCTCGATGCTCAACCTCATCTGGCTCGCCTTACTCCTCTCCGGGGTCTTGGTGGCCATATTCACCGGAAAACTTGATGCTGTTGGGCAAGGGGGACTAAACGCCGCTAAATCCGCGGTCATGGATCTTGCCCTCCCGTTGGTGGGAGTCATGGCGCTTTGGCTGGGCCTGATGCGATTGGCGGAAAAATCAGGTCTGATCCAACGGCTTGGACGATTGATCCGGCCAGTGATGTTACGGCTTTTTCCAGATGTCCCCAGCGATCATCCGGCGATCGGAGCCATGATGATGAATATCTCCGCCAATATGTTGGGGGTGAGTAACGCGGCAACGCCGCTCGGTCTGAAGGCAATGACCGAACTCAACCAGCTGAACTCCAAGCCGGGGGTGGCTACCAACGCCATGTGCACCTTTTTGGCTATTAACACCGCCTCAATTCAATTGATCCCGGCAACTGCGATCAATCTGCTGGCGATAAATGGTTCGAAGAATCCTTCAGCGATCGTGGGGTCGACTCTGCTATCGACAGGATTTGCTACCATCTGCGCAATTATAGCCGTCAAACTGTTGGAGCGCCTCGGTCCGTTTCGTTGGGAAAACCAGCCGGCAACAGTGAACACGGAAGGCAACCCAGCTCAAAGCACCAGTGAAGAAGAACCGCCTGAAACAGCCACCAATCAGTCTCCAGAGAAGACTGGACCGTCTTGGGCTCGGTGGGCATTGCTGATTCTGTTACTGATTTTTGCGGGCGCGTTCGTCAGTAAGGCGTTCCCCTACTTTTTCGGGGCGGCGCCTTGGCCCTCTAACTTGCTCTCCGGCGTCATTCTCGCATTGAAGGCACTCTCCCCGATCGCCGTACCCCTCGTGCTTACGTTTTTCCCGCTCTACGCCTTCGGACGCGGTGTTCCGATCTACTCGGAATTTATCGAAGGCGCGAAAGAAGGGTTCCGGACTGCCCTCCGTATCATCCCTTACCTCGTAGCGATGTTGGTTGCGATCGCTGTGTTTCGCGAATCCGGAGCATTAGACTTTTTGAAACTGCTGCTTAGTCCGATCTTCAGTGTTCTTCAGATCCCAAACGAAATGCTTCCGATGGTCCTGATGCGACCCCTTAGCGGTAGCGGTTCGCTCGCCGTTCTAAGCGACATGATAAAACAATTCGGACCGGATAGCCTGCTCACCTATACCGCCGCCACGATCTACGGTAGCGCAGAAACGACCTTTTATGTTATCGCCGTTTACTTCGGCTCTGTTGGGATCACGCGCATCCGACACGCGATTTTTGCCGGTCTGCTGGCTGACTTAGCCGGAGCCGTCGCAGCCGTCTTCGTATGCCGGCTACTGTTTGGCTAGCATATCCGGTAGGGATGGGCTTCTGCTCGTCCTGGCCCCTTACAGCTGTCCATCGTCCTCGCGCTCATGCTCGTGCTCGGGCTCATGCTCGTGCTCGGGCTCGGGCTCGTCCTCGTGCTCGGAAGTCAGGACGCACGATGGGTCTGAGCCGTCTCGAAAATTTGTCCGCGGTATTCATCGCTGTTGGCAGAAACGCGCCCTTCCGAGCACGAGCACGAGCAAGAGCACGATTCCCTACGAGCGGGAGCTCGTCCCTGCCGATCCCGCTCTACTATTTTGATTTGCTATCTGCTATTTGCTATTTGCTATTCGCGTAGCGCCGCCCCCCAATGAACAAAACATCTGACCCATTCCCGGAGTATCGCCCGCTCGATGAAAACTCGGTCATCAGTTTCGTTGGCCAAATCCAGCCCGTCCGAGAAGCACTGGGTTTCAAACCGGAAACGTGGCGAATGCGTGAAGTCGGGGACGGAAACCTGAATCTAGTGTTCATCGTCACCGGCGAGAAGGGCGCAGTAGTGATCAAACAAGCGGTTCCCTACCTGCGTTGTGTTGGCGAGGCCTGGGCTCTTCCGTTGGAGCGCGCCTATTTCGAAAACGAGGCACTAAGTGAAGCAGCGAAGTTTGTTCCGCACCTATTACCAAAGCTTTATCACTACGATGCCAAGCTGTCAGCGATTGTGATGGAATTCCTCTCGCCGCACATGATTTTGCGGAAAGGATTTATTCAGGGTATCCGTTACCCGCGCTTGGCTGGGGACATCGCCGAGTTCATGGCTCAGACCCTCTTCAAAACTTCTGATCTCTATCTAGATGCCGCGACTAAGAAAGCGCGGATGGCGATCTTCTGCCGTAATACCGAGCTCTGTAAAATCACGGAGGATCTGGTTTTCACCGATCCCTACCGCATCGCCAAGCTTAACCGCTGGACTACCCCGCAACTCGACGATATCGCCCTACAGTATCGGGAAGACGGCGCTCTCAAAATCGCCGCGCAACGGTTGAAGCTCAAATTCTTAACCTCTGCCGAAGCCTTGATTCATGGAGACCTGCATTCGGGTTCGATCATGGCGACACCAGAGAATACCCGCGTGATCGACCCCGAGTTCGCTTTTTATGGACCGATGGGATTTGATGTCGGCGCCGTGATCGGAAATCTACTTCTCGCCTTCTTCTCGCAAGAAGGACACGAATCTTCCCCGGGCCAAAGAAATGAATATCGGGCTTGGCTATTTCAAACCATCGAAGAGACGTGGAACCGGTTTGAACAAAGGTTCCTCGAGTTATGGCAGGAAAACGCTACAGGCGATGCTTACCACGCCAGCCTGTTCGCGAACCCGGTTTCGTTGGAAGCGTTGGCCACAGAACGGAGAACCTATCTGCGGCGCCTCTTTCATGATTCCGTCGGTTTCGCTGGCGTGAAGATGATCCGCCGTATCTTGGGCCTAGCGCATGTGGAAGATCTGGAGACAATCAAGGATCCGGATCTTCGAGCTCGCTGTGAGCGTAAGGCGCTTCGACTCGGTCGACTACTCGTGTTAGAATCGGAAAGCTTTTCTAACATTGCTGAAGTAACCGCTGCCGCGCGTCAGGAGTATTCGCATCATGAAAGTTGACGGCCAACCTTATCGAACTATTTGGCTAAGCGCTGACGGTCGATCTGTCAACGTGCTCGATCAGACTTTACTACCTCACGTCTTCAAAGTGGTTGAATGGCGGACTTTGGAGGATGCCGTCTCCGGAATCCGTAACATGGTCGTACGAGGCGCACCGTTAATTGGTGCTTCTGCTGGTTATGGGATTGCTCTGGCCATGACCGCTGATCCAAGTGACAAAGCTTTTGAACGTGCCTATGAGGTGCTGTTCGCGTCGCGCCCCACCGCGGTTAACTTACGCTGGGCACTCGATCGGATGCGATCCGTCTTGCTCGCACTTACGCCCGGTGAACGCGCAGCCGTGGCCTTTGCCACCGCTAAAGATATCGCAGACGAAGACGTGGCCAATTGTTCTTCCATCGGTGAGCACGGGAAAGCTTTGATCCAGCAAGCCTGGGACAGTGTGCAACGATCGCGTCCAATAAACGTCCTCACCCACTGTAACGCGGGTTGGTTAGCAACCGTGGACTGGGGAACCGCTCTAGCGCCGATCTACAAGGCATTCGATGCGGGTATCCCCGTGCACGTCTGGGTGGACGAGACTCGGCCACGTAACCAAGGAGCATCCCTGACGGCGTGGGAACTGGGTCATCATGGAGTTCCCCACACGGTTATCGTCGACAACGCCGGTGGCCATATCATGCAACATGGGCAGGTCGACCTTTGCATCGTCGGCAGCGACCGCACCACGGCTGGCGGTGACGTCTGCAACAAGATCGGGACTTATCTGAAAGCATTAGCCGCCCACGACAATCGCGTGCCCTTCTATGTCGCCTTACCGGTCTCAACCATCGATTGGACCATTGAGGATGGCGTGAAGAGCATTCCCATCGAAACCCGAGCCCCAGAAGAAGTCACCGTGATTTCAGGGCTGACCTCCGCTGGAAAAATCGAAAGCGTACAACTAACGCCAGAGGGTAGCAGCGCCCTAAACTACGCCTTTGATGTTACTCCGCGTCGTTTTGTCACTGGTTTAGTTACAGAATTTGGGGTCTTCCCTCCCTTGCCCGAAGAAATGACCAAGTTGCGCGAGGAAGCGGAAAAGCAGCGATGATGGCGAAAGGGCGAAACGGCGAAGGGGCGACCGAAACCACGCGTTGGTAGGGCGAAAAACTCGGCGCGTTTGGCGTGTTTTTACTGCTTCAGCCTACTTCGCGCCGGTTTTGAGCCGCTTCTTTGGGGTAGCGCGCCATCTTCTGACCGAACATCCTCGTTCTATCCGCATCAATTTTCGAAACGTGGTCCGCAAAGAGTCCCGGCTCAAAATCGGCGCGATCACCCTCAGAATGAAACCACACGCTCGGCGCCCCGAGTTTTCCCCCTACCGCCGCGGGGTTTCGGTCGCCCCTTCGCCGTTTCGCCCCTTTCGCCGTTTCGCACTCACGCTTTCGCGCGCGTCGAATGAATTCGCCCCTGCAGCCGGTTCACCACCATGACGGTAACCAGTAACATGCCGTAAAGCAGATCCTTGGCGAACGTGTTCACGGCCAACAAATTCAGTCCGCTCGACAAGAACTGCAGCGATAAAACCGCCAGGATCAAGCCGATTACAGTTCCAGATCCGCCATTTGGGTTCACGCCGGCCAGGATATTAATGAGCACGCTCAAAAGCAGAAAAGAAGTACCATAATCTGCATTTGCGCTGTTAGCCGCAGACAGAATCACCAATCCACCGACCGCGGCGGTAATCCCGCTGATCATGTAAGTGATAACCAAGATTCGAAACGTCGGTATCCCGGCAAAAACCGCCGCCCGCGGATTTGTTCCGTAAAGCCGCATCTGTTTACCCAGAGGTGTGCGCTGGGTTATCAAATAAATTGCGACCAGAACGAGCAAAAACACAATCAAAGGGACGGGAATCCCGAAGAACGCGGCATTGCCGACCGCGGAATAACCGGCTGGCAGACCGGTAATTGAGCTGCCATGCGTCCAAAGAATAGAGATCCCGGCGAAAAATTGGAGGGTACCGAGCGTCGCTAGAATCGCCGGTAACCTGGCTCCAGCAACCAGGAAACCGTTAATCGCACCCGTGACACAGCCGAGGAGCAGAGCAACCAGGATCGCCAACCCAATGAACCAGGGGGGCCCGGCTTTCATCGTAAACGCTGCGGCGATGGCAGCAAGGTTCGCTACGCTCACAACGCTAAGATCGATCCCGCCGGTCAACATCGTCGGATGAATCGCCAGCGCCAACAAAGCGAATTGCGGCAACTGGTACGCCATCGAGCTCATATTCGCTCCGGAAAGGAACGCGCGAACGTCCAGGCAACAAAACGTCGCGAAAATCACCACGGTAAATATCGCAAGCCGGAGGACGTAGCGGAAACTCTCATTCATTGGGGGAAGTTCTTGGAGCGCTGCCTCGCTTGTGAGGCCAACCGAATAGCAAATAGCAGATACCGGATACCAAATAAAGAGGATCGATGGAGATGAGTCTCAGCTCATCCGAATCCTCAAATGTGGAATAGCCGCAAAAGATCGCAAAGGACGCAAGAAACGAACCGCAGATGGACGCAGATTTACGCAGATTTGGTTCTGAGCTTCGATGACGGCTTTCGTCCTGAAGTAGTTTACCGCTCGCGACGTCTTGCGATCCTTGGACGTGGTCGGATCTCGTACCAGTCTACCCAGCCTACGGATAATCCTAATCTGAGTATACCTGCGTCCATCTGGGGTTGAGCCTTTTGTTCGCGTTCAGTCGTGTCCATCGGCGGTTCGTTTTTTGCGTTCTTTTGCGGCTATTATTGAATTTTTGGGACTCTCAGAAGAGTGGGACTGATCCTTACCGCGTGCTGGTGGAACAAAAGTTCAGGGGATGTGGGATTTGCTTGACCACACGTTCTTCTCCTCGCATGGTCCACTAGCGTTTCCGCGCAAGCGTAAACAATTCGCCCCCCTAGCTATGCGTCAATTCATCAGAAAACCCGTCCCTCTAATCGGGCTCGGTCTGCTGGCCGCTTTCGCCGCCACCGGCCTCGCCGCAGATAAAAAATACAATATCGCCACCGTTGTTAAGATCAGCGGTATCAACTGGTTCAACCACATGGAAACCGGGGTGAAGAAATTCGCCACCGACACCGGTAACACTACGGAGCAGCTTGGACCACCGACCACCGATTCCGCTCAGCAAAACCAGATCGTGGAAGATCTGATCGCTAAAAAGGTCGACGCCATATGTGTCGTTCCGTTCCAACCGCCCGCCATGGAACCGGTGCTGAAAAAGGCCCTGGACAATCATATCGTCGTCATCACGCATGAGGCGTCTGATATTCAGAACGCCGATTACGATATTGAGGCGTTCGACAATTCCGCCTTCGGTGAACACATCATGGAGAACCTAGCCAAGGCCATGAATTATGAGGGCGAATACGTGGTCATGGTAGGAAGCCTGACCTCAAAGACCCATAACCAATGGGCGGACGCTGCCATTGCTTTACAGAAAAAGAAATATCCGAAGATGAAACTCGCAGTTGATAAGGTCGAGACCAACGATGACCAACAGGTCTCCTACGCCAAAGCGAAGGAATTGCTGCGGTCCCACCCTAATCTCCGAGGCTTTCAAGGGAGCGCATCAACCGATGCTCCCGGTTGCGGACTCGCGGTGGAAGAAGCCGGACTCCAAGACAAGGTGGCAGTGGTCGGCACGGGTGTACCTTCCCTGGTTAAGAAATACCTTCCGTCAGGGGCGGTTCGTGTAATCTCCTTCTGGGATTCAGCGGATGCCGGTTACCTCATGAACAAAGTCGCGGTCATGGTGTTGAACGGTCAAAAGGTTACCGACGGCATGGACCTCGGCGTTACCGGCTACAACAAGATCCGCCTGGCCGGCAAAGTAATTTTCGGCAGCGGCTGGACCGACTGCACCAAAGACAACATGGACAAATTCGACTTCTAACGGCGCCCCCCTTTTCCGCAACGAAGTCCCTCAAGACCGGCTTTTCAGCCGGTCTTTTGTTGATCGTGTAGCTGCAAAGCGAAGCACAACCGCGAATAGACGCGAAGACTAAGACCTAAATCCAACCGCAGATGAACGCAGACAGACACAGATATATTCTCATGCGGCGCCACGGGTGGTTTCTAAAGGGCTTTGTTTATTCGCGTACATTCGTGTCATTTCGCGGTTAGATTCTTCTCACCTCTCACCAATCACTTCTCACTCCCAAGGTGGCGTCGCTCCTAGCTCAGAACATTTCAAAAACCTACGTCCGAGTCCCGGTCCTCCAGGATGTCACTCTCTCTGTTGGGGCGGCTTCTGTGCATTGTCTAGCCGGCGAGAACGGGTCTGGGAAATCGACTTTGATCAAGATCATTTCCGGTACCCTGAGCGCCGATACCGGTACCGTGATTATCGACGGGCACGATGCGACTCGTGACAACGCGCTTAAACGCATCGGGCTCGGTCTCAGTATCATTTATCAGGATTTTTCTCTCCTGCCCAACCTGACAGTCTTCGAGAATATCACTTTTCTGGACAGCGTCTCCCGGCGCCGAAAATTCGCCAATTTCCGGCAAATGAAGCAGCACGCGCAGGAAACGTTGACGCAGATGAACGTCGACATTCCGCTCGAAACCTTGGTCGAGGATTTGCCTGTCGCTAATCAACAATTGGTGGCGATCGCCCGGGCTCTGCGGAACCGATCAAAGATCATCATCATGGATGAACCCACCTCGGCGCTCACTCGCCGCGAGGTTAAGGCCTTATTCAAGATCGTCCGATCCGTCGGCCAGCAAGGTGTCAGTTTTATTTTCGTCACCCATAAGCTCGAAGAGATCTACGAAATCTGCGACGAAGTTACGGTTCTCCGGAACGGCAAGGTTGTTGCCACCGGACCCATCACAAATTTTTCGACCGCCGACCTCAGCCAGGCGATCACTGGCCGCCAGATTCTCGTGGAACGATTGCAACCGCCAGCGCCAGAACCAACCGCCTCACCGCTTCTCCGAGTTGAATCGTTGACGCTGCCACCACTTTTTTATGATGTAACTTTCGAGGTCAAAGCCGGAGAAATCCTCGGGCTAACCGGCTTGCTCGGCTCCGGCCGAAGCGAGCTCGCTATCAGCCTGTCCGGCAAAACGCCTCCAGCCGGCGGGAGGATCTTGCTCGCGGGCAAACCGATTTCGCCGCGCAGTGTGCTAGAAGCTCAGGCCCTTGGAATCGGCTACATCCCCGAAGACCGGCTCAATGAAGGGTTGTTCCTCGAACAAGAGATTTTCGACAACATCTTGATTGGTAACCTTTGGCGCAGGACCCGCGGCGGATTGCTGGATTTCCGCCAAATCCGCGCGGACGGCCAAGGCTATATCAAGCAACTGAATATCAAAGCTCCGGAGGGAACCGCCCCGGTACAAACGTTGTCCGGTGGAAACCAACAACGCGTTTTGATCGCCCGCTATCTCGATCTCGGACCGAAGGTCCTCATTCTCAACGGACCGACGATGGGAGTCGATGTGGGTTCCAAACGCGATATCCACCTGCTTATCGCTCAACTGGCCCAGCGCGGAACCGCCGTCATCGTTGTTTCGGATGATTTGCCGGAAGTGCTCAGTATTTGCCATCGGGTGATAGTATTGGCGAACGGACGAGTCTCGCATGAGCAACCTGTGGAGAGACTGAACCTAAACACGCTGGTTCAGGAGGTAACGCTGGAATCATGATGAGGGCTAACGCGTTCACATCGCTTAATCGTACTCGTCCTCGTCGTCGTCCTCGTCCTCGATTTCGTATGGCGTGGTCGAAGCACCTCAGTGTCCAAAACGATCCCGATTCCGCTGCATTCGTCACACCGTCGAATACGCTACCTTGCCTGACTCAATATTTTCGAGCACGAGCCCGAGCACGAGGACGATTACGATAAAAGACCCATGCGCTGGCTAACCCGCTATCTCCGCACTTCCGAAGGCGTAATTCTGATAACAACGCTTTTGCTGTGCATCGTGATCGGCTTCTTAAATCCGGTCTTCTTAAGTGCAGCCAACCTCTTGGATCTGGTCCGCGACAGCATTACCACCGGTATTTTCGCGATGTCAGTTTACGTCGCCTTATTGTCAGGCGGGATCGACGTCTCGTTTACCGCTATCGCGGCAACCGCCATGTACGGTAGCGTGAAATTGTTTGTGCTAATCAACCCGCACGCGCCGCTCCTTCCCATCCTCTTGGTAGCAGCAGCCATTGGTGCGATCTTAGGTTCGGTCAACGGTCTCTTAATCGCTATATTTCGATTACCAACCCTGATCGTGACCCTTGGGACCCTGAGTTTCTTTCACGGTTTTCTACTCACCTTCCTCGGGAGTAAACACATCACCGACATCCCCGACTCCATGCTGGACCTATCCAGAAGTTTTCTCTATCGGGGACGCTTGGCAGACGGCAGCCTTTTCAGTCTGCCCACCACCTCCCTATTCTTGATTGCCGCTATCGTACTGATTGCTTGGCTGGTGCGGTTCACCGCTTTCGGCCGTTACATCTATGCGATCGGCGGAAGCGAGGTCGCCTGTAGCCGGTTAGGGATACCGGTGGCTCGCACCAAGTTCTTAATTTACGTCCTGATCGGTATCATGGCCGGCGTCACCGGGATTGTCCACAGTTCTCAGGCGCGAGTAGCCAATCCATTCGACTTAGTTGGCAGCGAGCTGAACGTGATCGCTGCTGTCGTTCTCGGCGGCACCCGGATCTCCGGCGGCCACGGAACGGTGTTTGGCACCATCCTCGGCGTGTTCCTGGTCACCGTTATCAATAACTCCCTGGTCCTTATCGGTATTTCCTCCTACTGGGAACGGTGCGTTATCGGCGCCCTAATTCTCATTGGTGCCGGTGTCCCCTTACTCCTACAGCGCCTACAGGCCCGCCGGTCAGCCCTAGCACATGTTGGCCGGAACCCAGTTCCCCAAGTCACCGACCCACGCCCGGAATCCAATCGCTAAGAAACGCCGCGAACGCTCCCTCGGCCGCGGGACCGACAACGCTGTGAACTGAGATCCAGTGCGTTTCCCGAATCAACCAATGAGCGCGTGCTTTGAACAGCCATTCACTTCTCACTTCTCACTTCTCACCTCTCACTCAGAGAGTGAGTCCCACCGCAAGCGTTCCGGAACAAATTCGTAGGTGCCATCGGCGATAGCTCGAACCCGGCCAATCCCGGGAAACGGAAAATGAAAAGCCTGAAAACGGGTTCGGTCGCGAGCCAGCACATCCAATAACTTGCGGCGAGTTTCTTCGGTCTGCCTGCGCGACCAATCGCCGATGCTGGTCCATTCCGGGTGCGTGAGATGCAGGATTGGATCATGCATGGCATCACCGGCTGCGAGGAATTGCCCTGCTGACAATTGGAAAACAAATCCACTGTGTCCGGGGGTATGCCCCGGAAGGGCAATCGCGGTAATCCCAGAAGGTAGTTCAGACTCCGGTTTGAATGGCTGGATCTGCTTTTCCAAGATCGACAGCCCCCGGCGCGCACACTGATGGGTGAAGTTGATCAACTCCTGCGGCAAATCTCGGACATCCCCAAGATCCAGCGATGATTGGCTCCAAAAGTTAATTTCAGCCTCCGAAATGAAGAATTTCGCGTTCGGAAAAGTCGCCAGCCCAGATGCGGGATCAAAAGCACCGCCGATATGATCGACATGCAAATGAGTCATTAGTACGGCACTGATTTCTTCTGGGCGGATATTCAAAGCGGCAAGTTGCTGCGGGAGCAGGCCTGCACTCCCCGGCAACTGAGTTCCGATCCCGGTGTCGACCAGAGCAGTCTCGCCAGCCCAACGGAACAACAAAGGATCGGACGCAAGCTGTAGCTTGTTCGATGGCAGGAAATGGCGCTCCATCAGTTCGGCGATCGTCGAGTCGGCCGCTCCGATTGCAAACTGCTGAATCGGGTCCACCCAGATCGAATGATCAAACAGTACCCACGCGTCCGACTCTCCGGAACCGAGGCGGTAAACCCCACTCCGGCCGTTTGTTGGCTGCTTTGGCAGTTCCGGAAAGGTTGATCTCATATTAATAACCTCTTAGTAACGTCCGCCCGTTGGCGACGGGAGCTCATTCAACGATGCCTGCTCCTCTTTGGTCAATTGTACAAGAGCGCCACCTAAATTCTCTTCAAGATGATTTCGTTTCGACGCCCCAGGAATCGGGACAACGTTTTCACCTAATGCCAGGAGCCAGGCGAGAGCGATTTGGGCGGGAGTAGCCTCTTTTCGCTTCGCCAGATCCTTCACGGCATCGACAATCAACACGTTGGCTTTCAAAGCTTCCGGTTGAAACCTTGGCAGAAGAGAACGGAAATCCTCCTTTTTAAAATTCGAGGCTTGATGGAACTGACCAGTTAAGAACCCGCGCCCTAATGGCGCAAAAGGCAGAAAACCGATCCCATTACTCCGGCAGAATGGCAGAATTTCCAACAGTGCATCGCGTGTCCAAAGCGATAGCTCAGACTGGACGGTCGCAATCGGGTGTACTTGGTGGGCGCGCGATAGCTCGTCCAGGGTGCATTCGGATAATCCGATGTGCCGCACCTTCCCCGCTTTCACGAGACTCGCCAAAGCGCCGACGGTTTCTTCGACAGGAACCTGGGGATCGACTCGATGAAGTTGATACAGGTCGATGTAATCTGTGCGTAACCGGCGTAAGGACTCATCACAAGACTTGAGAATATGCTCAGGATTACCGTTTCGGGTCAGGGAGAACTTGCTGGCGTCGTCATGAAACACCGACGCGTCCGGGACCTGAAGACCACACTTCGTAGCCAGAATGACCCCTTCCCGATGACCGGCTAAGGCTTCACCGACTAGTTCCTCGTTAAGAAAAGGTCCATAGATATCAGCCGTATCGAAAAGGGTGACTCCTAAGTCCAGGGCACGATGAAGAGTGGCAATCGACTCGGTGCGATCGGCTTTCCCGTAACCCCAGGTCATTCCCATACAGCCGAGACCAATTGCGCTAACTACTAAATGATCGGGTCCGAGCCGTCTCGATGGCATTGCCAAAGGCTCCTCCTTGATATGCGTATTCATGGCTGAAGCTAGCGACAGTCTCGGCCATCGGTCCAACAGCATGGAAATGTGGTTCAACACTTTTCGGTTGTGACAGCCCGGCAATTCAGCAGGATAGTTCTACGAAGGATTATTGGAGCATGGAGTTACGCCATTTACGCTATTTTGTGACGGTCGCTGAGGAACTCCATTTCACCCGCGCGGCTAAGAAGTTGAGAATCGCGCAGCAGGCGCTGAGTGCTCAGATTCGCAATTTAGAGGTCGAGCTCGGCTTCGATCTTTTCGTGCGCAGCCCCAAGGGAGCGGCCTTGACCCCTGCCGGCCAGGAATTGCTGAACGGCGCCCGGGAAACTCTGGCGACCGCAGCCGCCAGCGTCGAAGCGGCGCGCCAGGTTGCGGCCCGCGATACCAACCTCCTAAGGTTCGGGTTTTGCAGTTACGCAATGAAATTCGGTGTGGGCGACGCCATAAACGCCTTTCGTAGCGCGTGGCCTGACGTCCGGCTGGCCCTTAATGATTTACCGGGACCCGAGCAACTACAGCGGCTGGACCGCGGTGAACTGGATGTGGCTGTTTGCAGCCAGCTCTTTTCCGATAGCCCATTTTTCTCCGGACTCGAAACGTTGACTCTGGCCACGGAGAAGTTAGTCGGATTGATCCCACCAGAGGGAGCCTGGACGTCACCCGTTCCTAGCCGTTTGCAGGAGTATTTGGATCTTCCTTTCGTTGGTCTCGATAGAAACGACTTCAGCGAGTACTGGCGGTTTCTTGATCGAATTTGTGAGACACGCGGTAGGCGTATCCGGCCAAGCATACAGGTTAACTCGAAACATTCTCTCATGATGTTGGTAGCAGGCGGAATGGGCGTTTCTGTAATGCCGGCACATGTCGCCGAGAGTGTTCCCGGGACCTTGCGCGTAGTGCCCATTTCCGATCTGACAGAAGAGATTCCCATTGTCGCTGCTTTCCAACGCCACTCACAGAACTCGATGCTTCCCGCCTTCCTACAGGTCCTGAAGGATTGCCTGGAGTTACAAACCGCACGCACAGAGTAGAGCTGGCTCCATAGAGGCAGGATCGTTGTTGTGGTCGCTTTCCATTAGCAACGGAGCTCCGTAGGAGAGAAATCTTTATAGATATCGGTCAAAGCGGCGGCTAGCTCCGTAAGAGCGCCAAATTGCTGGCTAATGTTTGGTCGTCCGCAGGGCAATCGCTGCTCCACCACCCGGCTCACCTCCCCATACTCTTTGCGGTTCCCCCCGCGGTTAATGGAAGAGATGTCTTGCAGTAACTGAACCGTCTCCCATAGCCTAGAGTAAGGCCTGTCAATTGACAGATCGTAACAGCATCACAGCTACTATGGACCAAATAGTAACAGCCATTGCGCAGAAGCTTGGGATCCCCGAGGCTGTCGTTCGCTCGGGATTGGCAGTATTGTTGAACTTCCTGAAGGAGAAAGCGGGAGGAAGTGAAGTCGGAGCTCTTCTAAATCAGATTCCGGGCGCAAATGATCTTGCCAATAATGCGCCAACGCCCGATTCCGGTGGTGGGAATCTTCTTGGTAATCTTATTGGGAGTGTCAGCTCGATGTTCGGAGGCCAAGCTGCCGATATCGGTAAGGTTGTAGCGGGTCTTGAAAACGCTGGGCTCCAGACCGATTTAATCCCTCCATTTGTAGAAAACTTTATCGGCGAGGCTAAGAAAGTTGCCGGAGAAGACACGGTTAACAACGTGCTTTCCAGCGTACCAGCTCTGGCCGGCCTGGTGAAGAAATAGCCTCTTAGAAACACGATTCGCTGCGGAAAACGCGAGAGTGAAACTCCCTGTGCGGTTAGTCGCTCGACTGACCGCCCCACTGCGCCTTTCAAGGCCAGTGTTCGCCGGCGCCCTGCTCTACACCGGCGCTATTCTGTTATAGACTCTTTTCTAATCTTTACGGTCGAACAAATGGTTTCATGACCGAAGGATCCATTACCAACTCTCCGGATTTAATCCCGTAGACCGTAACTCGGTTATGGGGAACATACGGACTAACCACGATATCGTGATTGTTGGTACGGGTCGCTACCGGAAACACACTGCCTTCCCACAAGTAGATGATATCTTTCCCGGCAAGGTGGACAGTGAAGCCGAGAGCATTTCCTACCAAACTGCTATTGACACCGATGGGAGCGATGCCGACTGCAGTCGATGACAGACTGCTATTTGTCTGCCCAAACGCCTTCGAAGAGGCTAACCCGAGAACCGCCAGAACGACGATCCCAAGGTGGATCATTTTTGTCATATAAGGACTCCGCAGACTCCCTAGCAGCAGGTTGCAGACCTGGTCCCTGCTAAAGACAAACCTTATTATGTCAGACTTGTGGCAAAATGCCGAGAAATAATCCAAAGTTTTTCCGGGCGGCTAAGGCGATATTTCTTCTCAAATACTCGAAAATGGTCGTTTTCGATCCGGGTAAGCAGCTTGAAATACACCTCCCGCATTAATTCAGCCGCCTTCATTGACCGGTGATCCTCGGCTGGCAGCGATTCTGTCGCTCTTTGAAAGTAGGCGTGGGCCCGTTCCGCCTGGAACCTCATCAGGGCCACAAACCGGTCATCGTACTTCCGTTGGACCAGTTCTTCCTCCGAGTAGTTAAACTTGGCTAATTCATCGAGCGGCAGATAAATCCTGCCCCCGTTGCTCAAGTCCGAGCCTACATCCCGGATAATATTAGTGAGCTGCAACGCCAGGCCCAGGTAATAGGCGTAATCCCGGCAGCGTTCATTCTTATAGCCAAAGATCTCTATACTGATCAGGCCAACCGCGCTGGCCACCCGATAACAATATTCGGACAGCTCCGCGAAAGTCGTAAAGCGGACCTGCCGCAGATCCATCTCCACGCCATTAAGGATATCTTCAAAGTGCAGAACTTTGAGAGAGTATTTCCTGATTAACTCACGGATTTCGCCGGCAAAATCCGGTTCCCCCGGACTGGAACGCCGGATCCACGACCTCCAACTTTCCAAGCGCGCCCGACGCTCTTCTGTCGGAAGACCGGGATCGTCAGCGATGTCATCAACATGCCGGCAGAATGCGTAGAAGATCGAGATATCCCGGCGTTTCTCTTTCGGTAAGCAGAAGAAGGCAAAAGCAAGGTTCGACCCACTCTTTCGGGTTATGTTTTCGGCATTGCTCATGTTCTCGGCTCCTTACGAACTTCTCGGATTCCAGCCGCCCCTATTTCGAGTACGACATCCCCGCTGGCGAAGTCAATCCCTGCTGAGAGCGTCGCAATCACCGTGGTTCCGAGACGTTCGGGGATTCGACGTGCCACATCGAAGACACGAAGAGCCGCTTCGGGGTCCAGCCCCAAGCCCAGGTCTTCAATGATCAGCAACCGAGGATTATGTACGATTGCGCGCGCTAGCGCAGTGAAGTGTTGCTGCAACGGTGACAACGCCGAAGCCGGCAATTCGACCAACTCGGAAATTCCTACCAGATCAAGGATCATTTCCGTAATGCTCTTGGCTTCTCGAGCATCAACCTGTGCCACTTTGAACAGAGGCATTGCGACGTTCTCCAACACGGTAAAAGACGGCAACAGAAAAGGCGCGGCAAAGAGAAAACCAAACTTCCGGTTTCGGATCTCTCCCAGCTCCTCAGAATCCAACCCCGTGACTCGCCGTCCTTCCAGCAAGATCTCTCCGCAGACCGGTTCATCGAGCAAGCCAAAGAGACGCAACCAACAATGTTTGGCCAGCGCCTCGTCACACTCGAGCACATAAAACGACGCACGCTGAAAACCATGACTGATTGAGGGGACCTGAACTCCGGAATCACTCGGACTACGCCAACTGATTTGGTTCGCCACTAAAATATCTTCTGGCTCAGGGTTTACCAAAGCAGTTTGTCTTTCTCAAAACCGGATTTCTTTCCGCGGGCGGCGGGTATCCCGATAAAGACAAACCCAGCTCGTCAGAAGCCACGCCGCTACGACCCCTTTAGCGAAACTCACAAGCAGAGACGCCAGTACGTTTGGGACCGACATAACGGGATAGCACGCTAAAGCGGCCTCGCCAACCCAACAGACTGCGTACAGATGGAGTCCCGCCACAATCACAAACCAGAGGAGGCGATACCAACTCGTTCGCATCAGGTTGGCATGCTCTTGCAATGCCTTCTGCAGCGTCTGGTTATGCAGCACCAAGGTAATCTGTACCGAACAAAAGAAGATCAAGACCATGGCAAATAACGGACGCACCGTCTGATCGACATACTCAACCGCCGCGCTAGTGAAGTCGGTGAATTGTCCAATCCATAGATAGCTGATCAGAAGCGGTAGATGAATGAACAGGGCACTGATCAACAGCATTAGCCCTGCCCATTTCGCGATATGCGGCGTCCGCCGAAGCGCCAGCGCAAATACTCGTTCCGGATCCGACTTGATGCCTCTGATCCACACAAAGGCTAATAGGATCAGGTAGATCTGGACGACTAGTCCAAACAGGTATTCGAACTGGAAAGAGAGCCAATCCAACACGGCTCCCACCCGCAGGAGAAACAGTCCGTCGAAGAATTGGTTCAGCCAATGAATCGAGATCGCGAAAAGCGGCTTAGCCACTGCGGCGAAAGCGCAAATCACCACTCCCAAGTAAACAGGCATCCACCAAATCCCTAAGCGCACTCGGGCTTCCGCTATCAAATTAAAATGAGCGCCGCCCCAGTTCATCAAAAACAAAATTGCCGCTAGGCCCGATGCCGGGAAACTCACCACTACCTGATTGAAAAGTCCGGACAAAAGCTCGAGTGCCGGTAACCAACAGCGTTGAGCCGCCAAATTTAAATCCACGGCGCGAGCCACCGGCCAGTTGACGAGGTCGTAAAGCGACAGATGAAACTCGCCCAGGCGCCAGGCCATCAATGCCTGAAATATCGAGTAGGAGCAACTTAGTACCGCCAGCCAGATCCAAATGCGGGGATGCCGGTTCACGATGGACAGCCCGTCCCGGAAAAATCGGGCGACCGGGTTGCACAAAATCAGCAGCAAATAACCCACCACCCCGGCGCCAGCCTCAATAGCGACGTGAGTCCAATCGATTCCTGTCAGGTCAGGAATTGGCCAGCTCACTCGGCACAGCTTGAGGCGCGGTTGATTGATTGGTTCCGTCTGTGTCACTCCCCCGCCGGTATTCAGTCGCTCGCCCAATATTCGCCACCGTGAGGAATTGAGGTCCTCCCAGCAAACTGGCGCCAACGAATACCTCAGCCGCGCGAACCATCTTCTCGACGGTTTCTACGACTTCCTCTGGAGAATCGCCCAGCACAATCATCCCGTTGTTTTGAAGCAGGATCACTTTCGGGTCGGTTCGGGCGCGATCTCGCCAAAGGTTGACTTTGGTTCGCACCTCTTTTGCCAGCGCCGCTCCCGGGTCGGCATAAGGGACCAACGTCGTGGAGAGCCCGCAACTGAACACCTCACTCAGGGTAATCCGACGGTCAGCAAACTGTCTGGCCCTTGGAGAAGCCAGAATTTGATTAATCACCACCGGCTGTACTTGCACAATCATACGGCTCCCGCACCGCTCGAAGAGGTCCGTGACGACGTAAGCATCGGCGCCCGGCATCGGTGCGTCCTCTTGCAACCGGGAAGCCAGCAGCGCTTCCTCTTCC
>DASUWQ010000240.1:0-3657 GCA_036378375.1 Chthoniobacterales bacterium | reverse complement strand
TATCGCGATTTTGTTGCCGAACATTAGTAGGACATCGCCCTCAGTTCGGACGGACAACGGTTCCTCCACTGGGTCCAACGGATTCGGCTTGCTGTTTGCCATCGGAATCTTGGATACGAGTGTTCGTATGGGGATGCTAATTTTCCTTCCGTTTATTCTTAAAGGGAAAGGCGCATCACTACCGGCGATTGGGGTGGCTTTAGCTCTCGTGTTCATCGGTGGAGCCGGCGGGAAATTCATTTGCGGATGGCTGGGTGCTCGTATGGGCGTGCTTTGGAGTGTAGCGCTGACGGAAATAGGGACGGCGGCGGCGATTTTTCTACTGTTAGTTCTTCCATTGCCGGGTGCCTGGATAATGCTCCCCTTGCTGGGAGCGCTACTCAACGGCACTTCTTCTGTGCTCTATGGCACGGTCCCAGAAGTCGCGTCTCCAGGGCAGACGGAGCACGCTTTCGCCATTTTTTACACTGGGATTATTGGTTCGGGAGCGCTTTTTCCCATTGTTTACGGATTTCTTGGCGACATAGTCGGTATCAATTGGGCGACGATGGCAACGGCATTGACCGCTCTCTTGATTCTTCCACTCGCGTTTGCGCTAGCATCTCGGCTCGGACATGCTGACTGAGAGACGGCAGATCGCAAATAACAGATTGTTCACCGGGTTAACTGCCCATTGCGGACTGCGCCGAAAGCCTGAATTTCGGTGACTTCGTTGAGACAAACAAAGTGGTCTCAATGTTTGTGTTGACGGATCAAACCCTACTGATGTAGTGGGGTGCACGTCATGGTATGAGTTCAGCCCAACTGTCGACAGCTTTTTTCCTGCAGGTTTTCTTTGTTTTGGCAGTTTGCCGGCTTGTCGGGATTCTGGCTCGCCGATTTGGACAGCCTCAAGTTGTCGGCGAGATGATCGCCGGAGTCATCATGGGGCCGTCATTATTTGGGCTGCTTTTTCCTGCCTGGCAGCAAGCAATATTCCCCAAAGAATCGTTGAAAATCCTGTACGTGTTGGCCCAGCTCGGGGTGGGATTATACATGTTCTTGGTAGGCACAGAATTTAAGAGCGAACTTTTTCGGTCACGGGCGCGCAGCGCCGCCTCTGTTTCCATCGCCGGGATGGTGGCGCCTTTCGTTGTTGGCGGCATTCTCGCGATTTGGCTCTGGAAGGTGCCCGGACTCTTCTCCGAGAAAGTGACCCAGTTTGAAGCCATTCTGTTCCTCGGGGCGGCGATGTCCATCACCGCTTTTCCAATGTTAGCTCGGATCATATATGAACAAGGCATCACCGGGACACCGCTGGGCACCTTAGCTCTGGCTGCTGGGGCTATCGATGACGCCACGGCTTGGTGCGTCCTTGCCGTAGTGCTTGCCAGCTTTGGCGGTGGTCCGATCGTCGCGGTCCAAGCCATCGCCGGCGGACTACTCTATGCCGTATTGACTTTGACGATCGGCCGAAAGCTCCTCAAGCGTCTGGGAGTTATTGCCGAGCAAAAAGGCAAAATAACTCCCGCGCTCATGGCCGTTACTCTAATGCTCTTGATGCTCGGTTCCTGGACAACCGACGCAGTCGGTATTCATTCGGTCTTCGGGGGCTTTATTCTCGGGGTAGCCATGCCGCGAGGTTTTTTCGCTAATGAATTGCGCAAACAACTCGAGCCAATGGCGGTGATTTTTCTGCTGCCAATGTTTTTTACCTTTTCCGGCCTCAATACCCGGCTCGATACGGTAAACCGTCCGCAACTCATCTTGATTGGGCTGGTCGTTCTAATTGGCGCTGTCGCGGCTAAAGGCGGCGCCTGCTGGCTGGCGGCTCGCTTAAATGGCGAGACGCATCGGACAGCTCTAGCGGTCGGCACCCTCATGAATGCTCGCGGACTGATGGAGTTGATTATCCTCAATATCGGATTGCAAAAAGGTTTAATCCAGCCCGCGCTGTTCTCCATGATGGTCATGATGGCCATCATTACGACGCTGATGACCTCGCCTTTGTTCGAGCTCATTCGTCGGACGAGAGGAAAGGCCGATACAGAAGAAGATACCGCCATGGTCAAAGTCTGACGCCTTGTTGCCGGGCGATCCCACTGAACGGATGGCAGCAATCGAGGAGGGGTCAGCTCACCGCCGCTCGGACGGGTTGATTTAGTTTCGTGCTGACAGTGTTTCGCCTGTTAAGTTAATTGTTTAGCCGTACGGATACAGTTTTCGAATAAAGCTATGGCTGAGTTCTTCGATGTTGTTATCACCGGTGGTGGGCCAGCTGGAAGCACTGCAGGAACGTTGCTTGCCAAGCATGGCTGGAATGTAGCTATTTTCGAGAAAGAGAAGTTTCCCCGTTTTAAGATCGGAGAATCTCTCTTGCCCGGTAGCGTTCGCACCTTCGAACGGATGGGAGTCAAAGAGAAGATCGATCGAGCGGATGTGATTGTGAAGCATGGTGGAAAGATCGTTTCCGCCTGCGGTACGCGAAGTAATCGATTTCTCTTTTGTGATGTCTTCCGCTGCAAATACCCGACGGCTTACCATGTCGAACGTGCGATGTTCGACCAGCTTTTGTTGGACCACGCCGCCGAGAGCGGCTGTCGAGTGTCGCAAGGCGTTGCTGTAACGGACGCGACTTTTGACGACGACGGGGTAACCGTTCAGACCAGTAACGGGAGTTTTCGGGCCAGATATTTGATCGACTGTTCGGGTCGTAACGGCCTGATCGGTGCCCGGTTCAAGCTGCGGCGGACTTATCCTCACCTGCGCAAGTTTGCGCTTTATGCTCACTTTGAAGATGTCGATCGTGAGCCTGGGATTGATGGCACGCTAATAAAAATGATCCGGGGTAAAGACCGATGGATCTGGATGATTCCCATCACTGCAAAAAAGACGAGCATCGGGATCGTTCTTGATGCAGAAACCTTCAAGCGGATGCGGTTGAGCCCGGAGGAGGCCTTTGACGAGATCCTTCAACAGAATCCGATGGCGAGTAACCAAATGCGGCGGGCGCGCCGCGTAACCGAGGTGCACGCGACGGGTGAATTCTCATTTCGAAGCAAACGGCTTACTGGTGATCGCTGGGTATTGGCAGGGGATGCTGCTGGCTTTATCGATCCGGTCTGGAGTAGCGGAGTTTTCATTGCGGTTCTTTCGGGCGAAAAAGCCGCTGACATGCTCGACCGGGTCTTGCGGGAACCGGCTCGGCGGCTGGCCGAGTTCAACCGTTATGAACGGAGAATCGGTCAGGTCATGGATCTGTACTTAAGATTCGTGACTTCTTGGTATACCCAGGAGTTCGCGGAAGTGTTCTTTTATCCGAAGGAATTCTTTAAGGTTGTGCCTGCGGTGAATTCTATACTGGCGGGAAGCGAAAAACAGTTACGGGAGGTCCGGTGGCGATTGTGGCTCTTTCATGTCCTGGTGTTCCTGCAAAAGCAATTCGCGATGATTGCGCCCCGAATGAGCCTTGAACCCAAACCAACTCCCCTATGAACAACGAAGCTGCGGTTTATGATGTGGTCGTGATCGGCGGTGCGCTGTCCGGCGCCGCGACCGCCACGTTGCTGTTCCGCAGCAACCCAGGGCTTAACCTTCTAATCCTGGAGAAATCGGCGCAGTTCACGCGTCGAGTCGGTGAAGCCACCGTTGAGGTCAGCGCATTCTTTATGGGGCGGG
>DASUWQ010000239.1:0-3823 GCA_036378375.1 Chthoniobacterales bacterium | reverse complement strand
CCGGCCGCTAAAACAAACCGATACTTCGACCGCGGTACTAATGGGCGCTGTCGCCGCCACCCGATGATAACGATGGCTAAAGCGAACGCGCTGAAAATTAGTCCCAAATAAATATATACGAAGCAAAGGACCGGCAAGACCAGGAGCAACAGGGCGATATTGTCGAACAGGATGGCTTGATCTTGGAATAGCGGTTCTGAGGCTTGCCGGCGTTTTCGGTAGATGCAATCCGGGCAAAGTTTTTGAGTTCCGAACGCCAGCGTACAGAGCGAGCAAAGAAATCGGCCGCACGAGGCGCAAACATCTTCTGCTCGTGAATCAGCGTGGAAAAAGCAACCCGCCTCGGTCTCGTTACGTCGCGCTGGGCGCGCTGAGGATGTGGCTTTCGCGATTGCCGGGAAAACCAGCGTACGAGTCGGCGCCTGACAGTTTGGGCAGGCGGTAAAATCTGTCAGGTTCCACTGCGAGGTGGCCAACAGGCGATGGCAGATGGGACAAAAAGCGCCGGCGCTCATGGCTTAGTCTTCGATAGGCGTTTTATCACTCGGGTGTCGCAAATGTAGTCATGTAGCGCTCTCTTTTCCGAATCGAACCCGGCCATAATGTATCCGATGTAAAGCAGCAGTCCGCTCAAGCCTTCAGCAAAGTAACGTCCGAGGGCTCTCGGATACGATACTTTCGAGAAATCAGAACGAACGATCTGCAACTTTAGCGCCATTTTGCCGGGCGTAGCACCGTATCTGCCGACGAAGAACACGGAATAGCCAAGATGGAGCAGCAGAACGAAAATGAAATACAACCCATAGGCAATTAGAACTCCCCGTGATTGCCAGAACGGTTGTGGCGTTGTTGCGGACGTTGATCCAAACATTTGCCAGAAGACATACGCGCGCAACGCCAGCTCGAACGGAAGACGAACGAGGAAAAGCGCGATCTGGTCGATCATATATGCGCCGGCGCGGATCCAAAATCCTCCATAAATGCCGGTGGTTTCAGGGGATAATCCTTCCCTGATCTGTTGGAAGAATACCTCTTTGCAATCCTCGCACAGACTAAGGGAACCGTACCGGACGGATAGATCCGGCGAGCAAAGCCGTTTGCATCTGAAACAGTTGATCGCCGGCCGGTTAAACGCTTCCGCGAGGGTCTTCCAGCTCTGCAGCCCCTGGCGCCAGACCCGGGTCCCTAAAGTGATGGTTCCATCGCCGAAAAGCCGATCGATTTCGGTTTCCTCGACCGGACCGGTAGGCTGGCTTCCGATTAGGTAATACCAAGTCATAGGTCGGCGCGGAGCCAAATGGTCGATAAGTTTTCGAGTAAAAGCAAGGCGGAAGGAGCGAAGAAAAATCTCACGCAAAGGCGCAAAGGAGACCGCGAATGGACACGAATGTTCGCGAAGGAAAAAAACGAACCGCAGATGGACGCAGATTTACGCAGATGAGGCGTTGCCAGGTGAAGCGCTGCCTCGCTTGCGAGGCCCCCTAGCCGCGTAGCGGTGACATATTTATAGCCCCGCGCCCGCGGGATGAGCCTGCGAGCCCTAGATCGGTCTCGCAGGCAGCCAGCGTTCCGCCTGACGAACGCCTTATCTGCGTAAATCTGCGTCCATCTGCGGTTCGTCTGTCTCTCATTCGCGTCCATTCGCGGCCCGCCTTTGCGCCCCCACGTGCGATTTATCTGCTGTTCACCATTCGCTTTGGCGCGCTTGATCGCGTGGCGAGCCGGCCAAGGGTCTGAATCGCTTCGGCGAATTTTCCTGAGAAAGCGTGCCCGCAGCTCACTCGGAAACAGTTGCCGTATCGTTCACCCGTGGCGGAGAAAATGTTTCCAGGGGCGACGGCTATGCGAAACCGGTTAAGTGCCTCAGCAGCAAGTTCGAGCGCATCGAAATCTTCTTCGAGTTCGATCCATAATAGAAACCCGCCGCTGGGGCGAGATATCCGAGTCGACCCCGGGAAATTTTCCGCGATGGCGCAACTGAAGCGGTAAACTTGTTCGGCCAAGAACTTGCGCAACCGCCGCAAATGCGCATCGAACGAACCGAATTTAAGAAATTCAGCGACGGTTAGTTGCGGAAGCGAAGGCGTAGCCAAGCTGGTCGCGGATTTTAGCTCCAGGACCCGGTCATGAAACTTCCCTGGCACGATCCAACCAACTCGAAGACCGGGCGCTAGCGTTTTGGAAAAAGAACCGATCAAAATAACGGATCCGTCTTGATCAAACGATTTCGCAACTTTCGGACGTTCTGTTTCAGGCCGGTGTAACTCACCAAAAATGTCGTCTTCGATGAGCGGTACGCCAAACCTGGCCAACAATCGGGCGAGGTTGTGTTTCGTCTTAGTGCTGAGTGAATAACCGAGAGGATTGCTGCAATTTGTTACCAACAAACAAGCTGCTACTCTGGTAAAGCGTTGTAGCGCGTTCTCAAGATCTCCGAGATCAATCCCTTGGACCGGGTCGGTAGCCAACTCCACCACTCTTAAACCAAGGCTTTGGATGATCTCGAGCACACCAAAATAAGTGGGCGATTCGACGAGAATGATATCGCCCGGCTCACTCACCGCTCTTAACGCCAAGTGCAGCGCTTCCGATGCTCCGCACGTAATTACGAAATCGTCCGGTGAGAGGAAACATCCCCAGGCGTTCGCGCGTTGCGCCAGTTGCTGACGTAACAGTTCGATCCCGGCCGGAGGTCCCTGGTTGGATGTTTCTCCTGGATAACGTCGAGCGGCGCTGGCAGCGGTTTGAGCTAGCTTTCGTACCGGCAATACCTCTGAGCCGAGCAAGCTGAGCCCGAGCGGAACCACCTGCTTGGAAGTGCCAAGGGTGACGGTTTGGTGTCTCAGTGTGCTGATGGCAACATCTTTTGCTCGGAAAATCGTTTGCGTTTTTGTGGGCGCCGCTACCAAGCGCAATCTGGGTTCCCGAACGTAAAATCCGCTCCTTACCCGAGCTTCGACTAGCCCTTTATTTTCCAGGAGCCGGAAAGCGTGTAGGACCGTCTCCAAGCTAAAGCCGTGGTCCTTGGCGAGTTCGCGGACCGAAGGTAACCGGTCGCCCGGCAGATAGGTCCGAGCTTCGATCTGCCTGTGCAGCTTATCCGCGAGGAGTTGATACGAAGGGTCCATCTTTCAGGTGAGAGGTGAGAGGTGAGAGGTGAGAAGTGATTGGTGATTGGTGATTGGTGGGCGGGTGCGGTCAGTAATCAGACTCCAGCACTCTTACTAGCGCACAGCGGGCGCGGGAATCAAACTGTTCTGGTTCAATATTGAGTGTTCTGTATCTGTTCTGGTCTGGTGAGTTGAGCAAGATTCGGCTTTATGGATGGAATGCGGTCACCCTTCCGTATTATCGAAGGTGGATTAAAGCGAGAGGACTCGTCTTCCAGAGCTTCAGCGATCGAGGAAGTCCGGCTAAGCCGGACGAAGGAGGAAGGGAGGTCTCTGCACGAGTTAGAGGGTTGGATTTATACCTCTCTGGGGGTGCTGTGTTTCAGTCTGTCCTTTGTGAGTGCCCGGTTGGCGTTACGCGGGTTTGATCCCTTCTTCATTGCTTTAGCTAGAGGGGCGGGAGCCGGTACCATTGCGTTTCTTTGCGCTTTGCTTGGAAAATATCCCGTTCCGGCGGGGAAGCAGGTGTTGCGATTGTGCTTAGCCGCTGTGGGTATTGTTTTCATTTTTCCGGTTCTGACCGCGGTTGCGTTACAGAGTGCACCGGCGAGCCATGCCGCTACGGTTGCGGCGATCTTGCCACTATTAACGGCGGTTTTCGGAGTCTGGCGAAAACATGAACCAGTACCGGTATTATTTTGGATAATCGCAGC
>DASUWQ010000238.1:0-8289 GCA_036378375.1 Chthoniobacterales bacterium | reverse complement strand
TGACTTGTTTATCGTCCACGGAGACTTCTTCGGCGACCTTAACCAACTCTGACAACGCCGGTTCATTTAGACCCGCAAAGATCGGAATGGTACTCAAGAACTCCTGACGCTCATTGGCAGGGATCATAGGGGGGACACAGTTATAGGTTAACGGTTTTAGGTTCTAGGTTTTAAGTTGGGCTCTGCGGCCGAAGCTGTTGGGTTTCGAAGCTTTGAACCTAAAGCTTAAACCTTAAACCTATAACTTTACTTGGCGGCGGCGACTTTGGTTACCAAATCCGGCAAGGTACGCGTACTGATCGGTTTGACGACGTAAGCGTCGCAGCCGGCAGCGATAGCCTCTTCTTGACTGTAGCGTTCCGGGTAAAACGTAACGGCTAATACGGGAATTTTTACCGAGCGCGGATCGGATCGCAGTTTACGAACGAGCGTCAACCCATCGGTGTCCGGAAGCGAAAGGTCGAGAATAATCATCTCCGGTCTCTCGCGATTGATGGACTCGATGGCTTGGCTTGCGGCTCTTGCTCCACTAACGCGATGGCCAGCCGCGCTGAGCACGACGTTGACCAGCTTTAAATGCAACGGGTTATCTTCTACGGCCAGAATTTTAATGGGTGTCCTCCATCATTCGTTATGTCTTTGCTTTCTCCCGGCGTTGCAACAAATCGGCGAGCTGGACGGGTAGCTCTCGCGTGTTTATTGGCTTCGTTACGTACGCGTCGCACCCGGCCGCGATCGCTCTTTGGCGATCCGCTTTCATCGCGAATGCAGTCAGCGCCACAATAATGACATCGGCTGTTCGCGGATCGCCTTTCAGTTTTTTGGTCAGGGTTAGGCCATCGATCCCCGGAAGGTCGACATCCAATAAAATGAGATCGGGAAGATCCTCTTGCACGCTGGCCGCAGCCACCTCGCCATCGACAGCCTTTTGCACGCGATAACCTTCAAAAGCGAGGAGATCAGAGACCAATTTCAAATTGATCGGGTTATCGTCCACAACCAGGATGGTGGTCGCCGATTTTGTAGGCTGTGGTTCTGTATCGTTCGGTTTCAAGAGTGAGCGTCCGAGTCAAGCGGGGGTAAAATCATTGGCAGCACAACCGTAAATTTTGTTCCTTTGCCGAATTCACTTTCAACGTCAATAGTTCCTGATTGCAATTCAACAATTCTTCGTGTCAATGCCAAGCCTAATCCTGTTCCTTGACCTCGCCGTTGGCCTGGGCTGAGTTGCTCGAACTGCTTGAACAGACGTTTCAAATCTTCAGATTTGATACCGATACCGGTATCCGCAACCACCAATCGGAAACGGTCTTGATCAATTTTGGTGCTGACAACCTCAACGGAACCGCCTTCGTCGGTGAACTTAACGGCGTTCGAAAAAAGATTATAAAGGACTTGCTTAAAACGGTTCCGGTCGACCGTTACTTCGTCAAAATCCGGATCCAGCTGAATCGTGATTTGGAGCTGCTTTTTCTGCGCAGTAAGCTCGAGCGCTGCGTAGACATCATGGATGGCTTTAGCGATTGAAAACGGCTCGGGTAACAGTTCCATTTTCCCCGCTTCCACTTTGGCGATGTCGAGGACATCGTTGATGACGTGAAGTAAGTGTTTCCCGCTGTGCAGGATATCTTCGAGATATTCTTTTTGTTTCGCGCTGACGGGTCCCGGCTTTCCGTCGGCTAAGAACTCGGCAAAGCCAATAATTCCGTTGAGTGGCGTCCTGAGCTCATGAGACATGTTGGCGAGAAACAGGTCTCTTGCTTCCACCATCTTTTGGAGCTCAATATTCTTGTCCTGAAGAGCCAGTTCCATTTTTCTGCGCTCGGTTCTATCTCTGGTGACTTTGCTGAAACCCAGCAAACGACCATCATGGTCTAACACTCTGGTCATAGTGACGGTGGCCCAAAATCTCTCACCGTTCTTGCGGACCCGCCACCCCTCGTCTTGAGCTTGGCCATTGACCAAAGCGCGCTGCAAAATTGTCGCGGGTCTTCCAGCGGCTCGATCCTCTTCAGGATAGAAACAGGAAAAATGTTTTCCGATGATCTCGTTAGCGTGATAGCCCTTGATCCGTTCCGCGCCGGCATTCCAGGTGGCAACCCGGCCATTCGCATCCAACAGAAAGATGGCATATTCCTGGAGGCTCTCTATAAGCAGTCGCATCGAGCCCTCGCGCTCTCGCAGCACTGCCTTGTCCCGGGTCAATCGCTCAGACTCGTTCATCATGCCGTCCAATATGCTCTGAAGGTATCTCGGAGTAGTAAGTTTCGAAAGCGCAAGCAGCGGCGGGGAGCAAGAGGGTCGGAGTGATGGAGTGTTGGAGTGGAGTGATGGGTACTGAGGGAGAATTGGTACGGCGCTGTCAACAAATGAGACGTAACGCGGATCGTTTGGTCTCGGGTTTCGATGGTTTGAAAGACTTTAAAGCTCCTAGGGAGCACGTCTTCGTCATAATCCAGGGCCGAAGCTTTCGGCCCTGGGAGTATGGTTTTGACTCGCCGCGGCGAGTAACATCTGGCACACGTCCGGATGAGCAGGCGGCCGTCGGTTCGCTAGGGAGCGTCCTCGCCTGACGTCTGCCATGTCATAGAGCTTGGCCGCGAACGTAGGCCTGGCGGAGTCGGGAGTTCATCCCTTCCGCTTTTACCCGCCTACGATTGATCGGCCGCGAATTGTTGTTGGAATGCTTTCGCTCTCTTCTTGAGCTCATCTGGAGGTACGTCTTCCACATGAGTCGCGATGCCCCAAGAATTGCCGAATGGGTCTTTGACGGCTGAGGTGCGATCGCCGTAAAAAGCATTCTCGGGTGCTCGGACTGACGTCGCACCTGCCTTCAGCGCACGCGCATAAGCGTCATCAACGTCGTCGACATAAACATACAGGGCATTGACTCTGGCGGGCCATTGTGGCTGCGCATCCGCTACCATCAGTGCTGAATCACCAATGCTTAATTCGGCATGCATGATCTTTCCGCCGGGCCCGTCCATTCTGAAGCGGTCTTGGGCGTTGAAAACCTGTTTGATGAAATCGATGAATTCTTGGGCGCCCTCGACAGTGAAGCTTGGCGTAATTGAGTGATACCCTTCAGGGATCGATTTGGTGGCCATAGGATTGGTTGCTTGGATTTGTTGGGTTGGGTTTGGTAGATCTCCGGTTTTGGAGAGGAAATTGAGACCTGGCTACGTCTTGGGGACTTTGGAACTAATCAGTGAGTCAGTAAACAGTGTAGGAGAATCGGAGTGAGAGTAAACGAGTTGGTTGTTCGAGAGGGTGAACTGGGAAGAGGATCTTATGGAGGTCGAACCTGATCCGCAGCGCACATGTTCAGGTGAACATGTATGCTCATTTAGCCTTGTCAAGATCGCATTGCTAGATAAGTCAGCCTTAGATACCCCCAGACAGTCCAACGATAGAAGCTAGCGTGTCCGGTAGTTGCCGGAAGGCTCGCTCCGCGGCCTTGCCGCAAGACCGCTTCCAGGACGCAGCTGGGCTGCAACGTTACATGCACAATTCGTCTGAGACCTTCCCTGAGGATGCTCCCTTCGTTCCCGTGGAGATTGGACAGGAGACTCCCGGCATCAATGCGATCCTTCAGCGATCGCATAACACGCAGTTGGTTCTCCACTTATTTCAACTGTATCGCCAGCTGACGCGGGCGGAAATTGCAGTACGAACCGGCCTGACATTCCAGACGGTGGCTAACATTTTGGAAAGATTGCACAACCGCCGCTGGGTCCGAAAGCTGCCGCCGCAACGCTTAACCGCCCGCGGCGCCGAATCCGTACCTTTTGAATTGCGCGGGGATGCTGCCTGCAGCATCGGACTGCAGATCGATCGTGACCACATCTCTGGATTGATCCTCAACCTGGCCGGCGAACCGTTAGCGAGAAGATCGATCTCGGTTCTTTCGCCTTCGCCGAATCAAGCGTTGAAGGCATTAGGCAAGTTCGTGAAAGAGTTCAGAGCGATCCCCGGAGTAGAGGGACATCTGCTTGGGGTGGGCATCGCTTTTTCGGGTTTATATGATGCGATTCGGGACCAGATCGATCATCCTCATCTCCTGTTAGCGGAAGGGTGGAAAGGATTGAGAGTCAAAGAAGTATTTCGCGACCTGTCCAATCCCTCTTCTGCCTCCGCGAGCTACGGCGCGACAGCGGCCGGCTTTTCCCGCAGGCGGGGCAGAACGGCGAGTCCCGTGTCGCTGATCCAAACCGATTCGCACGCGGCGGCCATGGGCGAATATTGGGAACGATTTGGTCAAGCGCCGCGATGTCTGGCTTACGTGTACTTTGGCATCGGATTGGGCTGCGGGATTATCTATCGCGGCCGGCACTTTGGAGGGAGTGACGGGTTAGCGGGAGAGATGGCGCACCTGCCGGCGATCCTGGAGACAGAACAGCGCAAGACGGCCCGGCTTTGTGAATGTGGCCGCAGAGGCTGCCTGGAAACCTATTTTTCGTTTTCAGCGTTTCTCCGGGACCTGGGGCCGGCGGATTGGAAAGGGAGAGCGCCGGATGCTTTAGTCGAATCGGTTCGCAAAGAGAAGAAGGAACGGTATCACCGTTGGGTCAACCAGGCTGCGCGCCGATTTTGGATGGTTCTCCCGGTCCTGGGATCGCTTTTGAATCCTGGGATCGTGCTGTTAGGTGGACCGGGTCCGACGATTTTGTTGGACGACCTGGTGGCGGCGCTAGCAGAGATACGTAACAACGAGCGTGGCGAGGATCGGTTATTTTATCCTCGAGTGGAGCGGGCCCGGCTGAATCAGGACGCTGCGTTGATCGGGGTTGCCACCGGAGTATTGTACGAAGCGTTACGACCGGTTTTCGGGTTGAAAGATTAATTCAAACCATTAGAATTGAATCCGTTTTCGCTCCGGTATGCATCGATGAATCCGGGCAACCTGAACGAGCAAAAACTGACCCCTGATGAAACCCCCGGAAAATGAAAATAAGAAATTCCGTTATCGCCGTCGCGTTCTCTGTTTCCTTAGCCGGCGTCGCCGGCCAAATACAGGCGGCTGACTACGCCATCGTGTTGAAGACCCTTTCCAATCCATTTTGGGTAAGTATGAAAGGCGGGATTGAGAAAGAAGCGCAAAAACTTGGTGTGACAGTGGATATCTCTGCCGCGCCTTCTGAAAGCGACCTGCAAGCGCAACTCCTTTTGTTCGAGGATGCCCTGAACAAGAATTATAAAGGGATTGCTTTCGCGCCGATCTCGGCAGTGAATCTGGTACAACCGGCAGCTAAGGCTTATAAAAAAGGAATCTTTCTGGTTAACCTGGACGAGAAAGTTGATGTCGCCAGTTTGAAACAGGCCGGTGGCAATGTAGAAGCATTTGTCACAACGGATAACGTTGCGGTGGGCAAGAAGGGTGCCGACTTTATCGTTCAGCAGTTGGGAGCTACGGGAGGGAAAGTGGCAATCGTTGAAGGAAAAGCGGGTGCAGCCTCGGGGGAGGCCCGCAAAAAAGGGGCGACGGAGGCATTTCAATCCGCCAAGAATATCCAACTGGTGGCGAGCCAACCCGCTGATTGGGACCGGTTACGGGCCCTGGATGTGGCTACTAACATAATGCAAACGAACCCGGATCTGAAAGCATTCTACTGTTGTAACGACACCATGGCGCTCGGTGTGATGCAGGCGGTCCAGAATGTGGGTAAAGCAAGCAAGATTTTGGTTGTTGGAACCGATGGAACGCCGGAGGCCATACAAATGATTGATGCTGGCCGTCTAACTGCGACGGTAGCTCAGGACCCCGCTAAAGTTGGCGCCACCGGACTGGACCTGTTAGTTGAGGCAGTAAAGAGTGGCAAACAGATCGGGGTCGATGCCGAACCAAAATTTACGGCGATCGATTCTATCTTGGTGACCAAGAAGTAGGGTGCAAGTGGATTTAGTGGACTGAGTGGACGTAGTGGATGGCGATGGACTGAATCACGCGCCGCGAGCGCAACACTCCGGTACTCCACTACTCCAGCATTCCTTTTCGCTACCGTTCGATATGAGCGCAACGCAGGCAGCCTCCACACCACTAGTGGAGATGAAAGGCATCACCAAGACTTTTGGAGGTGTGCATGCGTTGCAGGGGGTCGATCTCGATATTTATCCCGGAGAGGTTCACGTTATTCTGGGGGAGAACGGAGCCGGCAAATCGACGTTGATGAAGATCTTGTCGGGAACCTATCCGCCAACGGCCGGGAAAATTATTATTGATGGGCACGCCCATAGCAGCCTCAAGCCAACGCAAGCAGCGCATCTGGGGATCGCGATCATCTATCAGGAGCTCAGTGTGATCAGTGAGCTTTCTGCTCTGGAGAATCTATTCGTTGGGAGAATTCCACTGCGGAAGCGCCTCGGGATTCCGGTAGTGGATTGGCCGTTAATGGAGCAGGAGTCCAGGACGGTTTTGGAGAGCTTGGGTCTGAAGATCGACGTACACACTCCGGTGAGACACCTGTCGATCGCGTATCGGCAGATGATCGAGATCGCTAAAGCCTTGATGCGGCATGCCCGGGTTGTGGTCATGGATGAACCGACCTCTTCATTAACGAACGTTGAGGTAGCGCGGCTATTTTCGATTGTGCGACAACTTCGACAGGAGGGAAGAGCGGTCGTCTTTATCTCACACAAACTGGATGAAGTAAGACAGATCGGGGACCGATTTACTGTGTTAAAAGATGGTTCGACGAATGGGAGCGGGAAGGTCGAAGCGGTTACGAATGATGACTTGGTTCGGATGATGGTGGGGCGGAGCGTCAAACAGTACTTTTTAAACGAAGCGGCCATCGATCGCAGTCAGCCGCCGGTGCTGACGGTAAACAATGTCTCCAGCCGGGATCGCAGATGGGTGCAGGAGGTCAGCTTTGATCTCTTTTCCGGAGAGATTCTCGGTTTTGCCGGATTGGTTGGTTCAGGCCGGACAGAATTAATGAACTGTTTGTTTGGAGCGATGCCGCGCCGAAGCGGGAAGATAGAGCTGCGAGGCCGCGATATCACCCCGCGGGGACCGGTAGAAGCTCTGAAAAACGGGATGGCCTATATCACCGAAAGCCGGTTACAGACCGGAAGCATGCCCAACTTTTCTATCAAAGACAACCTCGTCATTTCGCGCAGCGTGAAGATCTCGCCGCTCCGTGGGTTGTGGGGGCTGATTAAGAGAAGGGACGAGAACGGAATTGCAGAAGAACAGCGCAGACTCGTCGGTATTAAATGTTTTTCAATTGAGCAGAACATCACTGAGCTTTCTGGAGGCAATCAGCAAAAGGTGCTGGTGGGAAAATGGATTTGTATTCAGCCGGATGTGTTCATCTTCGATGAGCCTACCCGAGGTATTGATGTCGGCGCAAAAGCTGAGATTTACAGAATGATGCGAGAACTATCCAATCAAGGGAAAGCGATCATTATGGTCTCTTCCGAACTACCGGAAATCTTGGCGATTTGCGACCGCATCGCGGTGTTTCGGGCAGGGAGAATTGTGCGAATTCTGGAAGGTAACTCGGCATCTGAGGAGCAGATACTAGAGTTAGCTATTTCCGGAGGAAGCACCAAGTGACCCGGCTGGCAAAGCTATGGGATCGGTTCGGGACGTTTTGCATCCTGATTATCATTGTCATCCTTTTCAGTTCGCTTTCTCCAAACTATTTTACCAAGCCCGATAACATCATCCAGATCTTCGTTCAGAGTGCGATCACGATTCTAACTGCGCTGGGTGAGTTCTTTGCGATCTTAATAGCGGGCATTGATTTGTCCGTGGGATCTGTGGTTGCGCTGACCGGAATTATTACCGGTAAGTTGATGGTTAGTGGGATGAATCCATTCCTGTCGGTGATGGTTGGCGGTATCCTGGTGGGAGCTGTTCTCGGTGGGTGTAATGGGTTGCTAGTGAACTATACCGGTCTGCATCCTTTTATAATTACGCTGGGCACTAACGCGATTTTTCGCGGGCTGACCATGATCATCTCGGGAGCAAACCCCGTATTTGGTTTTCCCTACAGCTTTATTCTGGCCTTAACTGGCAACGTATGGATAGTACCGGCTCCGGTACTGTTAGCGGTTTCCGTAGCGGTCATCCTTTGGTTTATTACCGTTCACACTCGGCTGGGACGCAACATCTATGCGTTAGGAGGGAACCGGGAAGCAGCTTATTTCTCGGGGATAGATATCAAGTTACATACCCTGGTGGTTTTCGTGATCTCTGGTGTGTGTTCCGGATTAGCCGGGGTTTTATCCGCGGCGCGCCTGGGAGCAGCTGAGCCGGGCGCGGGTCAGAATTTCGAAACCTTT
>DASUWQ010000237.1:0-2256 GCA_036378375.1 Chthoniobacterales bacterium | reverse complement strand
CCCAAACCGTCCGGGCCAAAAAGGGGCATGTCGTTAGCGATTTCTTCTTTTGGAGTTCGGAGCATCAGGTTCGTGATCAACATGTCCTTAATTTGCTCCTTAAGTTCGTCTGATGGCATAAATAGGAACTAGCCCGAATGGGATCGATTAGATTTGGCGGATTAAATCGTTAATCAAGAGTAAAGTTACCAAAGAAACCTCCGAAGAAGGTAAAAAATGGCGGCCGGCAAGAAAGTTCGCCTAGACAAACTTTTAGTTGATCTCGGTCATTTTGAATCGCGCGAGCGCGCCCAGAGATCGATCTTGGCCGGTCAGGTCCTCGTGAACGAGCAAGTATCGGACAAGCCGGGGTTACTGATTTTACCGGAAGCTCCCATTCGCGTGGCGGAGCGCGAGCGGTACGTGAGCCGAGGCGGCCTCAAGCTCGAAGGGGCTCTTGATTTTTTTCGGATCGATCCCTCCGGATGGCGGTGTCTTGATGTTGGCGCATCCACAGGAGGGTTCACGGATTGTCTGTTACAACACGGGGCTGCCCATGTGGTGGCGGTCGATGTCGGGCACAATCAGTTGGCGTGGAAAATTCGGTCCGATCCGAGAGTAACTACCATCGAGGGCGCCAATGCTAGGTTTCTCACCGCTGAGCAAGCCGGGACCGGTTTCGATCTTGTTGTCGCTGATCTTTCTTTTATCTCGTTGACCCTGGTGTTAGATAGCGTTTTAAAGCTCTTGCGGCGCAACGGCGAGGCCATCGTGCTTATTAAACCCCAGTTTGAATTGGACCCCCACCGAGTCGGCAAAGGCGGCATCGTACGGCAAGAGGCCGATCGCCTGGACGCAGTCGCGAAAATACAGGATTTTGTCATACATCAGTTGGGGCGGGAATGGCGTGGAGTCATCCCTTCTCCGACGCGGGGAACGAAAGGGAACCAGGAATATTTAGCATGTCTTCGTTGACTTTAGGGCTGTACGCACATTGGCGGAAACCGGGAGCTGCAAACTCGTTGCAGGCTCTCTACGAGTGTTTGCAGAGGGTGGGTATCAAGACCCTTTTTGAGGAAAATTCCGCCGAGTTAATCGGACTCGAAGGCCAAACTGTGGAGGAGCTACGAGACCAGGTCGACCTTTTTATCACCATAGGCGGCGATGGCACGTTGCTCCGCTTGGTGCGGGATTTTCGCGGCAAAATGAAGCCGGTGATGGGGATTAATTTTGGGTCGCTCGGCTTCCTTACTGGTTTTGGCGGCCCTAGTTACGCTGAAGCGGCCAAAGCCTTAGCGTCAGGCGATTATCGGGTGGAAGAGCGCACTTTGTTGGAAGCCACCGTACGTGGTCAGCGCGGACAGAGCATTTCGCGAGTCGGCCTCAACGACGTCGTCGTCAGCCGCGGCGACCGATCTCGGCTCGTCCAAATCGAGGTGTCCATCGATCAGGTCTTTCTCACCGAGTACAATGCCGACGGATTGATTGTGGCGACATCGACTGGGTCAACCGCTTACTCACTTTCCGCCGGCGGCCCAATCGTTATACCGAACTCTGGTATTTTCGTGGTAACGCCGATTTGCCCACATGTACTGACCAACCGCTCCGTGGTTGTATCGAACCGTTCGATCATCCGTCTAAAGGCCAGCCACCGAAGCGTCGAGCAACCGATTTCGCTGAGTATCGACGGTCAGGAAGCGATTCATTTTCATGTAGGAGACGAAGTAACGGTCAAAGCTGCAGACGTCACCTTACCCTTGGTGTTGCCGAGCAATTTTACTTTCGCCGGTGTATTGCGCGCGAAACTAGGCTGGAGTGGAACCGCGATATGATCCGGATCAGAGAGATACTACTACCCAAGCAGATTCTACTGAACGTGAAAGCAACGACTCGGGAAGAGGCGATAACGATGGTCAGCGATTCACTGAAGGGTGACAATCGCATCATCGATTGGCCAGGTTTTACCCATTGTTTAGGGGAATGCGAACGCAGCAGTAAGATCAACATTGGGCTGGGTCTGACGATTCCGCACGGCCGCACTGATAGCGTAACGTCGATGGTGATGGCGTTCGGCCGCTTGGCTGAGCCGATCCGCCGGGGTCCGGCCAGTATTCGGTTTGTCCTGGTGATCGGTATCCCCGAGACCATGGACGCCGATTATTTGCGGTTAGTGGGCGTCTTGATGCGCGCGTTCCGAGAGGACCATCTTCGCAAGGCGCTAGAAACTGCCAAGACGCCGGAGGCGGTACTAACGACCTTTGAGAAGGGCGAGACACA
>DASUWQ010000236.1:0-8431 GCA_036378375.1 Chthoniobacterales bacterium | reverse complement strand
GATCTCCAGCAGAAGAATGAATCGCTGCAGCAGGAGCGCGAGGCTGCCGAACTCGAAGTCGAACGATTGACCGGTGAGAAAACAACCCGCATTGCCTCGATCGAGGCAGTCGAGTTGAATCTGCGCCAGTTGCGTAAGCAGTTAACCGAGCACCAGGAGCAACGTGGAGAACAAGAGGTAAAATCGACCCAATTCCGTTTGCGATTGGACAGCTTGCTAGAGCAAACTCACCGGCGTTATCAAGTCGATCTGAACACGTTTCAGCCGGATTGGGAGTCGTTCCTCAAGTCGCTAAAAGAGCAACGGAGTCGATTGAAATCGGGAATGGAAACGGAGTTGCCAGACGGGCTGGCCAGCATTGCGGAGCTGCGAGAGGAAGACTGGGAAGTAACCAAGGCCATCGTGAGCGAAATGACCGAACGGCTGGATGGCATGGGCCCGGTTAACCTGGAATCAATCCAGGAGTATGATGAGCTGGAAGAGCGGCAGCGTTTTCTCGACGAACAACACAACGATCTGGTTAAGGCGAAAGGGGAACTGCTTGATATCATCAACCAGATCAATGCGACTACCCAGCGTTTGTTCGCGGAAACCTTCGAACAGGTCCGCCAGAACTTTCAAGATATGTTCACTGAGCTGTTTGGCGGCGGTAAAGCCAACTTGCTGCTAGTGGACGATGCCGATCCTTTGGAAAGCGGTATCGAGGTCATTGCCAAACCGCCTGGCAAACAGTTGCAATCGATCACGCTGTTGTCAGGTGGCGAGAAAACCATGACCGCGGTTTCCTTGCTATTCGCGATCTACATGGTTAAGCCGAGTCCATTCTGTGTCTTGGACGAGATGGATGCACCGCTGGACGAATCAAACATAAATCGGTTCATCAAAATTCTAGATCGGTTTGTCCATCAAAGTCAGTTTGTGGTGATCACTCACAACAAGCGAACCATCGCTAAAGCGGATGTGCTCTACGGTGTGACCATGGAAGAGCACGGCATCAGTAAGCTGGTTGGCGTCCGGTTGACCAAACGAGAGGAAGCACCGGCACCAGAAATGGTTGAAGGGCCGAGCGTTCCCGAAGAAGTACCGGTGAATGCCGCGGTGGAGGGGCCAGGTCAACCGGAGGGCTAGGATTGTCGTCTGCGGTGACTGATTGTCCCGGAAGACTGCGATCGTAGTCTTATACGAGGTGGCTGGAATGGCTTTGCCGCGAAGCGGCTATATAAAACAGCCCAGGGCTTTAGCCCTGGGTCGGGCGTTGCCAACATCCGCCCGGTAGGGCGAAAAACTCGGCGCGGCATCGATTTTGTTTCGCCTCGTGAGGTATCCGCGCCGGTTTTGAGCCGCATTCGGGCACGGGGCAACATCAACGGCTCAAAACCGCCGCACTCTAAATCGGTGAGGAACGAGTACGATGGGCGCGGCGAGTTTTTCGCGCTACCGGGCGGATTTCGCACTACGCATAACCCAGGGCCGAAAGCTTTCGGCCCAGGGCTGTTCTGTGTAGCCGCTCCCCGGTAAAAGTCCCTTCGGGACAAAAACCTCTCCCGAGCGCTGTCCATAAAACCGACTCCACATCAGCCTCGCGCTACCAAAACAAGAAGGTCGAGGACGAGGACGAGTACGACGTGCTGCAAACGGCGAACGGTGAACCGCGAACGGTCAACGGCGAACCGTGCAGCCTCACTTGAAAATGTGGCCAATCGCCGCTAACACTAGGCTTTCTTGCTCGCCGGTATGTTTTCAGAAGATGCAAATAATCTTTGGCTATCTTTCGTCGATCCTTCCCGGGTAAGCCTTTGTCATCGCAGGAATTAACTTCATGATTGATCGCCGCACTTTTATCGTTTCGGCCGGAGCAACGGCCACTTTGGCCGCATTAGGTATCAGGTCTTCGGCTGACCCGGTACCCTCCCTGAAGTTTGGAGATGGTAAGCCATTCTCGTTTGATGGACTAATCGGCCGGGCCAAGGAGTTGGCTAGCCGTCCCTACGAGCAAGGTAAGGGACCTCCGGACGATGTTCTTAATAAGATCGACTACGACGCGCTCAGTAAAATCCATTTCAAGCCGGAGTATGCGCTCTTTGCAAATGGTCCTGGGCAATATCCAATAACTTTCTTCCCTCTGGGCCTCTATTCGAGAACCCCGGTGCAGATGCATGTCATTGATAACACTTCCTCAGGCTCGGTGGCTCATGAGATCATTTACGATGCCGCCTACTTTGATATGCCTGCGGATAGTCCTTTACGGCGTCTCTCGGAAGGCAGTGGGTTTGCGGGGTTCCGGATACAGGAGAGCCGTCTGGGAGACCAGGCAAAATTGGACTGGAAAAAGAACGACTGGGCCGCATTTCTTGGAGCTTCCTATTTTCGAGCCATTGGAGAGCTTTACCAATACGGTTTATCGGCGCGAGGGATTGCGATTAACACGACCCTGCCGAACCAGCCGGAGGAGTTTCCCAATTTTACCGAATTCTATTTCGAAACGCCCAAGTCCGATGGGGATCTGATGACGGTTTATGCGATGCTGAATGGACCGAGCATAGCCGGTGCGTACCGATTCGATTTACACCGGACCAAGGGTGTCGTTATGGAGGTGGAGCCTGCGCTTTTCTTGAGAAAAGACGTAGAGCGATTTGGGATTGCGCCGGCAACTTCGATGTATTGGTTTTCGGAAACCAAGAAGCCGACCGCTATCGATTGGCGGCCGGAAGTGCATGATTCCGACGGATTGGCGATGTGGACCAGCGCCGGTGAACATCTCTGGCGACCGTTGAACGATCCCCAGCACGTCGAAGCCTCGTCTTTCAGTGACACTAACCCTCGCGGATTTGGACTGCTGCAACGAGACCGCAACTTTGACCATTATCTGGACGGCGTGTTTTATGATCGCCGCCCCAGTTTGTGGATCGAACCGTTAAGCCCGTTTGGGAAGGGAGCGATTCAATTGATCGAGATCCCGACCGAGGACGAGATTCACGATAACATCGTTGCGATGTGGGTCCCGACTGACCCCGCTAAGGCAGGTAGTTCTTATCGTTTGCGTTACCGGCTCTACTGGCACGCCGATGAGCCGTTTCCAACGCCTCTTGCTCGTTGCGTTGCGACCCGAATGGGTAATGGAGGTGTCCCAGGTCAGCCTCGCCCACAAGGAGTGCGCAAGTTCATGGTCGAGTTTTTGGGAGGACCATTGGCTGATCTCCCTTTTGGGGTAAAACCTGAGCCCGTACTGTGGGCGTCTCGCGGTACCTTTTCTTATATCTTCACCGAAGCTGTTCCCGACGGAGTTTCTGGACACTGGCGCGCACAGTTCGATCTGACTGCTACCGGAAATGATCCAGTCGACATGAAGCTCTATCTAAAGAACGGCGATAAGGTTCTTTCCGAGACCTGGGTGTACCAGTACTTGCCTTTCCCCACCGGTGGGATGGGACAGGTCTGGTAGCGGGGAGTTCTAAGTTTTAGGTTTCAAGTTCTAGGTTCCGCACGCTATGAGCGGCGAAACCGAGGACACTTGTGGACGCGCCGATCTCGCTAATCCGGCGGCACAACCTAAAACCTAGAACCTAGAACTTAGAACCGACTGTAACTTCCTTACCTAACTGGCTTGAGCGATAGATCGCGTCTAGCATCTCCATAAGTTGGATGGCTTGGCTCGAACTGTTGACGGCAGCTTCTTCGCCGCGAAGACAACGGAGGAAGTTGGTCGATTGTTCGCGAAACTCATACTCTCGTAAGGCCGCGCCTCGGACATCTTGTACAGCGACTTCGACTTTTGCCGGCACTCCCTGTTGCTCCTCGAAGAATACGATCGGCGAAGGAAAGTTGGCGGCGTCCGCTTCAAAGGCGTCGATGATCTTGATCGATCCCTTGGGTCCGTAAATTAGGGTCGACAGCAACGAACGGCCGCGCTTCGTGCTAAGTGGGATATCGTCCTGCAAATTTGCTGCCCAGGAGACCTTAAACTGCAGAGTTGCACCGTTCTCGAACCGAATCATCCCGAAGCCGTTATCCTCGACGTCGAAGACGTTGTTCTTAACCAGTTGCGGAAACTTTTGGTAGGTCTGCGCGGATATTGCGCGCGGTTGTGGCGTTCCCATCAAGTACCAGGCAGCGTCAATCGCGTGGACGCCAAGATCGATGATTGCACCGCCGCCGGCCTTAGATCGCTCTGTGAACCAGCCGTCAACACCATCTGGTGTTCCCCGCGACCGAACCCAACTGGTTTCAGCGAAATAGACTTCGCCCAATCGCCGTTCTTTCACGAGTCTCTTGGCCGCTTGCATCCCCGGCGAAAACCGCATCTGGCGGCCAAAATAGTAAACGAGACCGCGTTTCTGCGCTTCTTCGTGTAGCGTCAGCATCTGCGCCGCGTTCATGGTTGGCGGCTTTTCGCACAAGACATGTTTGCCAGCCTGTAATGCTTGCAAGGAAAACGGATAATGGAGCGCATTCGGAAGACAAATCACGACTGCATCCAGAGCGGAATCCGCTAGCATCTCTTTGAAATCCGTAAAGACTCGCGCAGGTCGAAATGCCGTAACGAAGTTCTCGAGACGTTCCTGGTTGAGGTCACAAGCAGAATGCACGGTACCTAAAGAACACGCGATAACTCCTTCCGCGTGACGTTCTCCAGGCCAGCCCAGGCCGACGATGCCGATGTTTGGGAGCGATGCAGTCATCCTAATGAATGACTAAACCACGAATGGTCGCGAATCGACACGAAATGCCGAGTGTTCCACTGAGCCGGTAATTAGAGAAAAGTGAACTTCGGCGCGTCAACACGTCAGATTTGTCCCTTCGGAACAAACTCTGGCAGCTCTTTGAATGAAAAGAGATCCAAAGTCCTGCGGGATCCCCAATTTACGCAGCGTCCCTACCGGCTACGCCATTACCTCGGCAGCTTCAACCGGCTTCTCAACCCAACGGCCGTGCTCTTTAATTAGATCGACCAAACGATCGACAGCCTCCGCTTCGGGAATATTGAATTTTACGGCGGTCTTACCGACGTAAAGATTCACCTTACCGGGAGCGCCTCCGACATAACCAAAATCGGCGTCGGCCATTTCGCCTGGACCATTTACGATGCAGCCCATGATCGCGATCTTGACGCCTTTTAGATGCGTTGTTGCGGCTTTGATTCGGCCGGTGGTGGTTTGAAGATTGAACAACGTTCGGCCGCAGGAAGGGCACGCAACGTAATCGGTCTTGAAGATCCGGCTGCCCGATGCCTGTAAAATGTTGTAGGCGAGACGCAGGGATTGGCCGGGCGCTTGTTCCCCCTGCACCAGGATCGCGTCACCGATGCCGTCGCAGATCAGAGCACCCAGATTAGTGGCCGATTCCAGCAATGTTTGTACGAAATCCTTTTGAGCATTCGACGACGGGACGAGGGTATCCTTCAGCAAGATCGAATGCCGGCTCTCCAATTGAGCCGTCAGCAATCGAAATGCGGTGATCGTCGGCAACCCAATGTGATCCAAGACCGTTACCAGACAAGGTTGAGGGTTTCCGTTGATTTCAGTGATCTTGACGCTATCTCTTGGATCCACGGCCACCACACCGGAGTCTTCAACGACGATTTCCGGTTGGAAGTCGCCCATTTTGTCGACCTTATGAGCAATCTTTTTAAAGTTGGCCCGAGATATGGCCACTCGAATCAATTCCTCACCGCCAAGATCGAATCCGTTTAAATGGATCTTCTCGGTTTCCCGTTTCTCGAAGTGAAAGGGGTCGTAAGGCAGCGTGTGGTCGTATTGGCGTGTAGGCGTATCGGCCTTGACGGAGTGGTCGGCGTTATACCGGGAGACTAACGCTTGGGCGACGGGAATCTCGTGGACACTATCCTCGGTTAAAGAGACGCGGATTGTGTCGCCGAGGCCATCGGCTAACAATGAACCAATACCGATGGCGCTCTTGATCCGGCCATCTTCGCCATCACCGGCCTCGGTGACGCCGAGATGCAGCGGATAGTTCCAATCCGCCCCTTCCGTATACAATCGAGAGACCAGCAGCCGATACGCACAGATCATCACCTTCGGGTTGCTGGCTTTCATCGAGAAAATGAAATCGTGATAACCCAAGTCGCGAGCAATCCGGGCGAATTCTAAGGCGCTCTCCACCATCCCAAGGGGAGTATCACCGTACCGGTTCATGATCCGGTCACTCAGTGAACCGTGATTAGTGCCAATCCGCATGCTGATTCCGCGTTCTTGGCACAGCTTGACCAGCGGAGTGAACCGACCTCGGATGCGCTCCAGTTCTTCTTCGTATTGCTGGTCGGAGTATTCTTTGACGACAAATTTTTTCGAGTCCGCATAGTTGCCGGGATTGATCCGAACCTTTTCAACCCACTGCGCGGCTTCAAGGGCAGCTTCAGGCTTGAAGTGGATATCGGCCACAATGGGCACATCACATCCGCGCTCGAGCAAACCCCGTTTAATTAACTGTAAGTTTTGGGCGTCCTTCACCGTCGGGGCGGTGATTCGCACGATTTCACAACCGACTTTCACCAAGTCCAGAGTCTGCTCAATACAGGTCTCAGTATCCATGGTGTCGCAGGTCAACATGGATTGGACTCGGATCGGATTGCTGCCGCCAACGCCAACGTTGCCGACCTTAACTTCGCGAGTAAGCCGTCTGTGATACACCCATGGATCCGGACAGTAGGCTGGATTCTTCATTAGTTGTCGGAAGGAGCAGGTTGGACGGGATGATTAAACGCCGGTTTCTGATTTCCGCCAACGGAATCCTGCACGTCATAGAACGAGACGTAGAGCATGAAACCGATCAGCAAGATTGCACAGGCGCCCTGCAACACTTCCAGCACCCTAATATTGAGCGGCCGTCGCCGGATTGCCTCCAGGATCGCCAAAAGAATATGTCCACCATCGAGCACTGGGATCGGCAACAGATTGATGATGGCCAGGTTGATGTTGAACACCACGCTGAACCAGAGAGCTAACTGCCAACCCCATTCGCTTTGAAACAGCAGATAATAGGTCCGCATGATCATCACCGGACCGCTCAGATGCTGGAGCTTAATATCCGACTGCGGCGAAAGCAGCGCGCCGATCGTGTTCGTGATTGTTTCGACACCGGCGACAACCTGTTCAATAGGTGAGATGTGGGCCGTCGTCATTTTGCCGCCGGCATCCCAAGTGATCCCATCCGTACTCTCGCCCGTATAGAAGCCGATGATCGGGTGCGCTTTTCCTTCTTGAGCAATTGGCCGATCCGGAATCGCGGGTCGGATGCGAACCGCGACCGTCTGATTTCCACGCTGAACGGTCAAAGTAAGCACTTTGTCTGGATTGGCGTCGACGTATTGGTTGATCGCGTCGATGTCGTAGATCTGCTCGTCATTCAACGCGATGATTTTGTCGCCCTTCTGCAGCTTGGCGACATCGGCAGGGCTGTTTTCGATGACGCCGGAAATCACCAAACGGCCCGGCTGCATATCGACGTGAAAGCTGCGTCCGTCGCGAACAACCGTAAGAGGGAGAGCCTGTCCGGAATGTTGCTGCGCCCATTCCGATATCTGTTTGAGATAGTAGATTTTCTGACCGCCGATATCGACGATTTCGTCATTTGCTTGCAATCCGGCCTTCGCGGCTTCGGAATCGGGCGCCACCTTGGCAACAATCGGAGTAATTGCCGGTTGCAGCCCGACTTGGCGCAATGACTTGCGTTCCCAGCCGGAGGTCTCCGGTCTCTCGAAGCCCGAATTGATGGTCAGGGTCTGATCGCCACGCTGAACTTTAAACGGAATGGTTGCGCCCTCGCTGCGGACAACGTACCAACCGATGCTGTCCACCATCCCATTAAATCGCGTGACCGGGTGGCCGTCGACTTCGAGGATTTTATCACCCGGTTTGAAGCCGGCCTTGGCCGCCGGAACATCGGGCGCAACATAACCGATCGTAGTAGTAGTATCCGCTTCTGCCATCGGCCTGCCGACGGCCCAGACGATGGTTGCGAAAACCAAGGCCAACAGAAAGCTGAAGAGTGGTCCTGCAGCCGCCACAATGATTTTGTCGAGCGGTTTGATTGGGGGTAAGTCCGAACCGCTGACCCCGGCTTTGCCTTCGACCGCTTCCATGGTGGCCATCTGAGGTAGCAGCACAAATCCGCCGGCCGGAATCCACCCCAGACTGAACTCAACGCCTCCGACCGTGCGCTTTAAAATTGGCCGGCCAAACCAGACGCCGAATTTGTCTACGTGTAAACCTCGCCAGCGGGCGGCGAGAAAGTGTCCTAGCTCGTGTACGATGATGAGCAGGTTAAAGATGAGTAGGACCTCGAAAACGATCAACCCTACCCTTAAGATATTCAGGATCATATTCTGTTACTGCGCCAATGCCCCTCGAACCAAATCGCGAGCTTGGCCATCTGCATGGATTATATCATCCAGGCTTGGTCTGGCAAAATTGTC
>DASUWQ010000235.1:0-10574 GCA_036378375.1 Chthoniobacterales bacterium | reverse complement strand
TCGTCTACCAGGAGGAGCCGTTTGCCAATCACGCTGCTACCTTTGCGCAACTCGAACGCATTCTGCAAGTTTTGGAGGCGTTCTTTCCGGGAGAAACGCGTCTGCGATTCAGTATAGCGTGACCTGCGAAGGCAGAAGCATACGGGTATCCGCCTCCGTTTACCCAGTAGTTCAACGAGAGCGGCGATCTGATCATAGCCCCGTTCCCTGATCCGGGTGGGATGCAGTGGAACCGGGACTAATCCGTCAAAAGGCTGGGCGCTGACCCTGGGATCACTTAGCGCTTCCTCTAACCAGTTCACCAGGAGGTTTCGCAAATGAAATTCCCCCGAGTATTTAAATCGGTGAATCAACTCCCGTACGATCTCAGTCGCTTGATAGCGGGTTGCAACGCAATCAAACGCGGGGGGATGATCCTCGCAATCCGGACAGGCGAACGGAGCGCCGAACTCGCCGGGGTAAGGCCGGGAGCAAATCTGGCAAAAAGGAGCTTTGATTTTGACAGCTGATTCCAGACAGTCCCGGCAAAGCCAGCCCTCCTCTAAACTCGCGCGGCAGGAAATACAAAACGGTGGATAGCACAGATTAACCACCGTTTGATAGAGTGTGTTCAGAGCCGCCTGCACGACGAAATAGTAGCCAAACCAGCAACCAGAGCAAAAGGAGGATCGCGATTGCGCCAAAGCCAGTCGTCAGGTCCGGTCCGAACCAGGGCGGGAAATCCGCTAAGTGGTGGGTGAGTTTATTGAAACTCATCTTGGCGAAAACCACCCCGGAATGCAGCCCAATGGGCAGCCATAGAGCTCCCGTTTTAACCGTGGCGTGGGCGAGTACTAGTCCCAGGACGAAAATCGTCACGAACCCCCCGATTAAGTCGAGCGGTTCTAACAAATGCTGAATCGATTGAAGGAGAAGATCGAATCCGGAATGCCAGGTGATAGGTTCGGCGCCGGTTGAGCTTGGCCTTAGGGGGTGAATTATCGAAAAGATAGCGGAAACGAAGATAGCTGCCAGCCAGGTAGGCGTGGTCTGGCGAAACAAGCCAAAGATGACGCCGCGAAACAAAAATTCCTCGATTACCGCGACGCTGACCGAGGTGAGCAAGAGGTTAGATACCAGATTCCAGGGCGGACGAACTTTAAATTCAGCCAGCCCGATCTTCATGGCAAACCATCCCCAGAGAGCGATAACGATCCCTGCTAATAGAAATCCCGCTGGCAGTTGCCAGCTCCTCGACCAGGCCCACGTTATTTTCAGATCATGCAACCGGCGCATCCCGATCCATTGAATCACCGGGAAAGCCAGAAGAGCTGCGGCCAATAAGACGGCCCGGGCAAAGAACCGCGAAAAGTCCGTGTCTTTAAGAAACCCGAGGCCGGGCAAGTCGGATAAGGGCTGGCTGCACCAGAAGAGGACTGGCGCCAGGGCAGCACCCACAATCAAGGTGCCGAGGAGAAAAACCAAAATCTTCCTTCCGGTAGCCAAGGGAACGAGCAAATAGCGTGGACTGCCCAGTCGCGCAAACTAAAGTTATATCGAATGCACAACCGCCATGCCTGGGTAGATAGGAATGAAGATGGGACCAAACGCGAAGTCCGGGTGGTCAAATCCGGAGGAACCTGGCGTTTTCAAGCCAAAGGTTCGGAGGACGAAACCTGGACCTACTACGACGAACCCCCTCTGCCCGACCTGGAGCAGTTTCACGAGGTCCTTCAGAGAAAATACCAGCGACGGCGTGCTTCGCACGAGGACGTCATCTGGGCTGAACGTGAGATTACCCGCCTTCGGAACCGGAGTTGAACGTGTCCGCGACAACTCGTGCTCGGGCTCGTGCTCGAAGATCTTGTATCGGTTGAGCTAATCACCGACCCATATCGCCATCGAATCAAGACCTAAGAGGCTAGGCAGCACGTGTCCAGTTGAGCACGAGGACGAGCACAAGCACGAGGACGATGAGGCGATAAGAAATCTTCGTGGCCTTTGCGGCCTTCTTGTGAACTAATTTCTCTTTGTGACACCTGATTTTGAGCAAGGAGAGGAGTGGGAGAAACGGCATGTCTGGCATCCGTTTACCCAGATGCGGGAATGGACGACACCCGACCATCACCCGCTGTTTATTGTTTCGGGTGAGGGACCCTGGCTGCGGGATGCGGTCGGCATGCGGTATCTCGACGGCAATTCCTCGATTTGGACCAATATCCACGGTCACAATCACGCGCGAATTAACCGCGCGATTACCGAACAGTTATCCCAAATCGCGCATAGCTCGTTCCTGGGGCTGACTCATTTGCCGGCTGCACGATTGGCCAAGGAGTTGGTAGACCTGCTTCCGAATAGCGGCCTCACGCGTGTGTTCTATTCCGATGATGGTTCCACCGGAATCGAGGTGGCCATTAAGATGGCGGTCCAATACTTCAGGCAGACCGGTCTTCCGAGCAAGACTGGCTTTACTGCCTTCAACAACGCTTATCACGGGGATACGCTGGGAGCATCGAGTCTCGGCGGCATCGCAAACTTCCATGACCGGTTTGCTGCTCTTCAGTTTCCGGTGACGCGGGTAAACGGCTTGGAGGAGCTGGATCGGGTAAACGGTGGAACCTTGGCGGCGGTCGTTATTGAGCCGCTGATTCAAGGTGCGGCCGGAATGCGGACTTGGCCCGTTGGCATGCTGCGACAGCTGCGCCAATGGTGCGACCGGCATCACGTGCTTCTGATCTTCGATGAAGTAATGACCGGTTTCGGAAGAACGGGCCGGATGTTTGCTTGCCAGCAGGAAGGGGTTGTCCCGGATTTTCTGGTTCTGGCAAAAGGGTTAACCGGCGGCTACTTGCCTTTAGCGGCAACACTAACGACCGAGGAGATCTATGACGGGTTTCTCGGCGATTTCTCGGAGTCACGCGCCTTTTTTTACGGACACAGTTATACCGCCAATCCTCTAGGATGTGCGGCTGCCCTCGCCAGTTTGCAAGTATTTCGGGAAGAGAAAGTTCTGGAGCACGTTGCCAGCGTGATCCCAGTTTTGGAGGAAGGACTGGAGCAATTGAGGCAGCTGCCTTGGGTGCGAGATGTGCGTCAGGTCGGTTTGATCGCGGGAATTGAGGTGGGGGCAGCCGATGGCGCCATGTTTGACCGGCGGGAGAGAGCGGGCGCGAAAGTTTGTCTGGCGGCGAGAGAGCTCGGTTTACTGACTCGGCCCATCGTGGATGTGGTGGTGTTTATGCCGCCTCTTTGTGTTTCTGCGGATGAAATCCGGTTTGGGATCGAGGCGATTGGCAGAGCGATTGAGGCTGCGTGCGGAAGTAAGCGGTAAGCGCTCTATCGGTAAGGACGAGCTCCTGCTCGTCCGGGCACTTACCGCTCCACGCTTTTCTCTGGCAATATTCGGACGAGCAGTATCTCGTCCGGACCGACAAAGCGAGGCAGCGCTCCAGGGTGGCGACCCCTATTTACCTCGCGGCGCCGTGTCTATCTCCTCCAGACGAGACAATAACCCTTGGCTCCGGATGTCTTGTGGATCCAGGCTAAGAGCGGTCTTGACACTGGTGAGGGCTTCAGTGGTGCGGCCTAGTTTTTCCAGCGCTAGAGCCAGGTTCCCCCAAACCGCTCCCGTCTCTGGGAAAAACTCAGTGCTTCTGCGAGCCGCCATTTCGCATTCTTCCCAGTGCTCGGTCTCAGCCAGGCACCAGGAGAGCTCTAGCCAAGCTTCACCATTGGTTGGAGATAGCTTTAGTACGTTAAGGAATCGATCGCTGGCCTCGGCCCATTGTTCGATGATTCGCAATCCCAGGCCAGAGACGTAAGCGGCCAATAACTGGTGCTTACCCGGGATCTCGAAGAACCGGTCGGCCTTTGCCGCCAGGCTAGAGATCTTTTGATGTACCTGGCCAGCTGTAATCTCGTCCTGACGGGCGTCGGCAGTTAAAAGTTCTTGCTCAAGCTCCCAAAGATAGTTGCCCATCTCGCGGAGCTTTGTGTCGTAATCCACTTCGGTGAGGCGGGTATAAGGGCCATCCATAACGGTAGCAGCGAGCTCCTGCTCGTCCGGGTACCGGCGAAATCTGGCCGCCGAAAATCACGGATGAGCAGGAGCTCATCCCTACCGTTATTCCGTCCGTCAGCAATTTCAAAGGTGCTAAAGGCGAAAAACGAGGCAAACTGAGGTTCAAAGGCCTTGTTTCCTAAAGAAAGGGCTTGATTCAGAGCACGTTTTAAGAGCGTTATATTCATAGTCGACGCCGATGAGCGCAAAGGTTCTGGCATTTATCAACTTTAAAGGCGGAGTCGGCAAAACCGCCTGTGCAGTGAATATCGCGGCTACCATGGCGAAGCTGCACGATAAAAAAGTGCTGATCGTCGATCTGGATCCGCAATCCAATTCTAGTCTCTGGTTAATGCGTCCCGATGTTTGGCGCGAGCATGTGGCCAAGGGCAGACGCTCAACGTTTGAGATTTTTGACGATGCCATCCAGGGAAAGGATCGATTCAATTTCGATGAGTCCATTATAAAAGGGGTGACCACCTGGACTGGGTTTATTGAGCTTCCGCAATTGCACCTGCTACCGGCCTCGGTAGAGCTTTTGCGGGTCGAGGATCGCATCCATGAGCTACGGGCCCCAGCGGTCTACCGGATCTTGGATCGGGCGCTGAAAGAGTATGTCGACCGGTATGACTATGTCTTTTTTGACTGTCCGCCAAACCTCTATACTACAACCAAAAACGCCATCTTTCTCTCCCATAGCTGTGTGGTTCCGTATGTCCCGGATTATCTGTCGCTTTCCGGGTTCCAGGTGTTAGCTGAGTACATCGAAGAGTTAAGGGGCAAATACACTGATTCTGACGGTGAACGGCGGCATCCGAACGTGGGCGCCGTAGTGGTCAGTCACTATCGCCAGACGGGGAACGTCTTTCGTTTGGCGATCAACGAGCTGGAAATCATGCTGGCCCAGCTGCACGATCGGCACATTCTCGAGTCGGGCGCAGGTCTATTGCAGCCTTTTATCCGCCATTGTGTCCGGGTAGCGGAGTCTACCAGCGAGCATCTTCCAGTAATATTGTATGCACCTGGGTGTATCGGGGCGCAGGATTATAGCGATCTGACCCAGAACTTTCTAACCCACTTTCAGCACAGAAAATGAACTATCAGGAGCTAGCGGGTAAGCTTCTTCACGTTGCCGAAAGGCTCCAAAAACATGGCAACAAGCTTGAGGGCGACGTTATTGGCAAATCCGCGGTAAAGCTGGCGACGGACATCGAGCAATTTGACGCCACTTTGGACGGGTTTCTGGCCAGCCGGAAGTCCGGCGAACTATTGCTGGAGACTCTCCTGAGGTCGCCAGCGGCCAAGAAACATCTGTCGTTGGATCTTCTAAGGAAGGCTTTGAGAGAGGTCTGCAGCAAACGTTTGAAAGCCGAAGAATTGGTGGCAGCCAAGAGAGAGTTCGTTGAAACGGTCCATGAACAGGACCGAGCCGAGGCGGCTTCCAAGTTCCTCAAGCATGCCTTTGCGGAGGCGGCATATGTCGCGCCCGCCGGCAAAGAGAAAGGGCAGCTTCAAAAGGAATTTTACGCGCTTGGCCGGTTGTCGGAAGACGAATACGTCACCACCATCGCTAAGCGCACGTTTGGCGAGTTGCGGCGACTAGCCGCAACCAACGGTATCCGTTTTACCGATAAAACGACCAAGCCGCACTTGATCAAGATGATCCGGCGTTATGCCCGCCGGTTGGCTGCGAATTTGCCTTCGGCGGCGGCGTAGTGGTGGCCGAACGTTCCAAAAAGCAAAAACTCACGCAAGGGCGCAAAGACGCAAAGGTTCGGACCGGAGAAAAAAGTAAAGGCAGAGGCAAGAAGCCCGACCCGGCAAAGATTAGACTGACCGTCCCAAAGTGATGGTGCCGCGACCAATCGCGTTTATTTCAAGCGCAACGGCTTTGGGGCACTTCAGGGCCCAGTAAAGGCGGTTCTGAGCGGACCCTTGAGAGATGCACTTCACATCATCGGCGTGCTGAGCTTTTAACCCCGCCGGTCTATTCCTCTTTGTTCTGAACCTTTGCGTCTTTGCGGCTTTGCGTGAGATTTCCGTTTGTAATTTCGAACGCGTTGGATTTGTGACTGATCCGGGGTAAAGCTAGGCTTCCCTATGCATTCTGACCTCGATCGAGTCCTTTTACGCGAAGACGAAATCGCGCGCCGGCTTGACACGTTGGCTGCTCAAATCACTGGCGCCTATGAAGGGAAAGATCTTACCGTCCTGGCGATTTTAAACGGGAGCCTGATTTTTATGGCGGACTTACTCCGCAGAATCCCGCTGCCTCTCCAGATCGATTGTCTCCGGGTGCGGAGCTACTACGACAAAATGGAGTCCTCCGGTCAGGTCGAGTTTGATCGGGCGGCGTTACCTAATCTGGCCGATCGCCATGTGCTTCTCCTCGATGATATCCTAGACAGCGGACATACCTTGGCTGCGATCGTCGACGCGGTTCGGCAGGATGTCCGCCCTTTGAGCGTCAAGAGCTGCGTTCTGCTGCGAAAAGTGAAGCAGCGGGCACGTCCGATCGAAGCGGATTACGTGGGGTTCGATATCGGAGATGAATTCGTGGTTGGGTACGGGCTGGATTATCAGGAACGTTATCGGAATTTGCCTCTAATCGGGGTTCTCAAGCAGCCATGATGTCGGTTCACCTGCAATATTTTTCCCAGCTCCGCGACCTGAAAGGTCCGAAAGAACTAGATCTGTCTCCCGGTACCACGGTCGCCGGCCTGCTGGAGAAGCTCTATGGTCTCTTACCGGGGCTTAAGCAATGGGATAACTGTCTCCTGGTAGCTGCTGGTATCGAATATGTCCCGCGTGACTACGTCCTAAAGCCCGACGACACGATTTCGCTGATGCCGCCGGTTCAGGGTGGGTAGCGGCGTGTCGGTGTATCGGCGTAGACTGGCTCACGCAGCGGTCGTTCTCGTCCCTCAAAAAGGTGTTTCTCGCCCAAGGCTTGGCGTGGCCTATAGCCTGGAGGGGAGCCGCTTTGGAGCATACTGAAACCAGTGCGTGAGGTTTTCTCCCAATACGAGTGCCGCCTCAAATTGTCTTAAACAGGCGGCTCCCGGGAATGACCCAGCGTGTGGCATTTATCCAGCGCTTCTGTTGGCGAAGGATGTTGATTCGCGTTTTACCGATGAGATGCCACGCGTTGGGTAGCTAGCGGGAGCCGCCTGTTAAACGCATGTTTTGGTCGCACCAGCGCTGTGAGGAACGTTGCAGGATCCTCGATACCACGGCCAAAGCGGCTCCCCTCCAGGGCTGTGGTTCCGTTCCATGCTCTGGAGCAACGAAACGCTTCGAGGACGAGGACGACGACGAGAACGATTACGATTGAAATCCGTTCGCTCATCGATTCACCAGATACTCAGGTGAATTTCTTCAATTAACTGGCCTGCCGGAACCCATACTAGGATCCGGCACGATGAATTTGTTGCCATATGACAGCCTCTATTGCGGCTGGATTGGGATGGTGGCCGGAATTGTGTCCGGCGCCTTGATCGGTCTGTTCTTTCATCACGACCGATGGCTCGGCGGGTATAACAGCTTTCCCCGGCGGTTAGTTCGCCTTGGCCATATCTCTTTCTTTGGCCTGGGCATCCTAAGCGTTTTAATGGGGATCACCGTTCGCCAGCTCGCATTCGATCCGGATACGGTTCGCCTGGCGGGAAGATTTTTTTTTATCGGCCAGGTCACCATGCCGGTGTGTTGTTTTCTCACGGCTTGGCGGTCCTGGCTTCGTCATCTGTTTCCAGTGCCGGTGCTCAGTTTGGGCGCCGCAGTTTCCCTTTTGCTTTGGCGTTGGCCACACTTATGAAAACAATTGGTTTAATTGCGATGAGCGGAGTTCGGGTCGTGAACCCAGAGCTCATTAATTTAGGACTCACCCTGCCCGGATTTATCGATCGCGGTAAAGTGATCGCCTCACTCCCGACCCTTGGGCTACTGACCTTGGCAGGACTTACACCTGATCGATTTGAAACTTCCTACCATGATGTGTTTGACATTAATAAGTTGGATAAACCACCGGGACCTTTCGACCTGGTAGCCATCTCCAGCCTGGCAGCACAGGTGGAGGAAGCCTATACGCTGGCGGACCGATATCGGGCCGCGGGGAGTTGCGTCATTATGGGGGGCTTGCATGTGTCTGCGGAACCGGAGGAAGCCCTTGGACACGCGGACGCTATTGTCGTTGGCGAGGCTGAACCAGTCTGGCCGCGACTATTGCAAGATTGGGAAGCCGGCCGGTTGCAGCGCATTTATAAGAACGAGGGACCGCAATTCGACCTGGCTAACTCGCCTTTGCCTCGCTTCGATCTGCTCGATCCGGCGCATTACAACCGGATAACAGTACAGACCCAGCGCGGATGTCCGTTCAAATGCGAGTTTTGTGCCGCCTCGATTCGGATAGCGCCACAATTCAGGACTAAACCGATCGACCGGGTGGTGGCCGAGCTGCACGAGATCAAGAAACTATGGAGCCATCCCTTCATTGAGTTAGCGGACGATAATACCTTCGCGAATCGAGCTCGCGGGAAGCACCTGGTGCGAGCATTGGCTGCTGAAAACATCCATTGGTTTACCGAAACGGATATCTCGGTCGCCGACGATCCGGAGTTGCTTCGCCTTCTCCGAGAGAGCGGTTGTTCGCAGATTTTGATTGGCCTGGAAAGTCCGGTTATCGCCGGCATGGATGGCCTGGAAAAGAAAGCCAACTGGAAGGCGAAACAGGTGGAACGTTACCGGACGGCAATTCGCCGAATCCAGGATCATGGAATCACCGTGAACGGCTGTTTCATCCTAGGATTAGACGGATCGGGTCCAGAGACTTTTGATGCAGTCTGGAGATTCATCCAGGAAACCGCTCTGTTCGAGGTCCAGCTGACCGTTTTGACGCCATTCGCGGGAACTCCGCTCTATAAACGTCTGGAGCGTGAAGGTCGGTTGCTTTATCCGGGGCAATGGAATCGTTGTACTCTCTTCGATGTCAATTTTCGGCCGGACCGGATGAACGTGGAGATGCTGGAAACCGGACTCCGAGATCTGATGGCTAAGGTCTACAATAAAGAGTTTACGGCGTGGCGGCGAAACCAATTCTTTGATCGGCTACGGCAGCGGCGCAGAAAAGGCCGAAGCCGGCTCGCGGAGCAACTTTCTCCGGCATAAGGACGCAATGAATAACAATCATGATCTGGGCTCGCTGATCGGACAGCGCCGCCTGAAGCGGGTTCAAAAACGGGTGGCCGTGACCCAGGGCAGTCGAGAGGGTGTACCAGATGGATCCGCGAATCCAATCCTTCTTTTGAAAGAAGCTCGTAAATGGTACGAACAGTTTCATTCTGAAACGGTAGGGATGAACTCTCGCTCATCCGACGCTTTCAACTCGCGGTGGGCAGAAGTTAGAAAACAAATTCGGGATGGCCAGTTGGATTATTTGACCCGGGAGGAACTGGAATACGGAGCTAAAGTCGCTTGGCGGAATAGTACTCGTTGCGTTGGACGGTTGGCTTGGCAGAGCTTGGCCGTTCGAGATTTGAGGGACTTGAACACTCCGGAACAGGTGTTTGCTGCGCTGGTCGACCATATTGTCGTTTCCACAAATGGGGGGCGAATTATTCCGCTGGTCTCGGTTTTTGCTTCGGGTTCGCCCGAAAAGCCGAAGGTTAGGATCTGGAACCGGCAGTTGATCGGTTACGCCGGATATCTGCGAGCCGATGGATCGGTCTTGGGTGATCCAAGCAACCTAAGTTTCACCCAGCGGATTCAAGCTTTAGGTTGGAAAGGACCCTCACCAGGCCGTTTTAACTTGCTCCCGATTGTGATTGAGATGGACGGGGCGGTTCATTGGTATGATCTACCGGATGTGGTTCTAGAAGTCCCGATTCGCCATCCTCGGTACGACTGGTTTGAGCAACTGGGTTTGAAATGGTTTGCTCTGCCGGCAGTTTCCGGGATGCGCCTCGAAATTGGAGGGGTTTCGTTTCGCGCAGCCCCGTTTAGCGGATGGTATCTCGGGACTGAGATTGGCGCACGCGACCTAGCGGACACGGACCGTTATAATGCTTTGCCTGAGATTGCCAGATGCCTTGGACTCGACACCGACTCTAATCGGACCTTGTGGAAAGACAGAGCTCTTATCGAGCTGAATGAGGCAGTGCTTTGGTCTTTCGCTGAGGCTGGTGTCGCCATGGTCGACCATCATACCGTCACCAAGCAGTTTCTCACTCATGAGAAGAGAGAAAAGGAAGCGGGACGCTGTGTTTATGCAGATTGGAGCTGGATTGTGCCTCCGGTATCGGGAGCCACTACACCTGTCTTTCATCGCACCTTTAAGGAGCGAACTCTGAAACCCAACTTCTTGGCGCAGCCGAATCGTTGGGACGAAGGAAGCAGGAGGCGTTGTCCGTTTGGGTAGGAGTTCAGGGTTGGACGGATTAGGAAATTGCAAGAAAAAGCACTCGTGCAATATGAATCGAGATCTGCCCAGCCCTGTCGATAGCGGCGTCCTGAACTCCTGAACCTCCGAACTCCTGACTCC
>DASUWQ010000234.1:0-13975 GCA_036378375.1 Chthoniobacterales bacterium | reverse complement strand
ATCCCAAGGAAGACTTGGACAACCGTAAAATCCATAGCCAGAGCGTTATAATTCAAGCCACGCCAGATGGGCAAGCCTCATCGGGTCGAACCGCCAACCGACCGACCGAAGACGTGAACCGCAGTTGGACCAGCCGTCGCGCAAGACTGGTTCATCTGCGGTTGAGTTTTTTGCGTTTTTCGCCTTACCGTTACCTCCGGTCCGGGTTGTACAATGGGACAAACAACACCCCCGCTCCCCTACCCACCAGCGAATTACGAATATGAGCGATTCGGGAGAACAAACCTTCGATGAATTTCTCACAACAACTGATCTACACTCGTGGGATCGCAACTACATGAAGTGGTACGGCTCCATCGTGATTAAACCTGCCGGCTTGCCTGATCCGTTTTCATTTACTCTCGTTGTATATCTGACAGATGCTCACGACAAGCGGTCGGGGATTTGCCATGTTTTCGAGTGGAGCCAGGAACGACAAAGCCTGTGTGTCACGAAGAGTGTGCATTGTGCCGAGCCACTTCATGAAGACAACCGTTTAAAGGGCATGGATAAAGCCAGGAATGACCTTTTGTTCTTGCAAGAGCCAACTGACTCGGTTCCATCGCTGCTAGTCGAGACGTTCCTCGATGATCATTTCCGATCAGAGATCTGCCGGAGCCTGCAAGACCCTGAAAAGCGCCTGGCGATCTTGCACTGGCTTCAAGATCAACAATTCTCGGTCTACCGCTTCCTCTCCGGTCCGCAGAGTTCCCACAACATGTTCCAGAAGGCGCTGTTTCCGTTACGACCAGATTGTGAGAAATATTATCGACGCGGAGAACATAAAGAGTAGGAACCGCAGCATCTCGACGATCCATTCGCGCGAAAGCCCCTGGCTGTCCCACTCTCCCCTCGCCGTTGGCGACACCCATTTTTTCTGAACGCCGAACATCTTCTTGGGCTAGCGTAAACTTTCAGTGCAATTGAGCCAAAGTTCGAACGTCGAAGTCCTGAAGAGCCAATCCGCTCTTGCACTATGACTCAACCCCCACCCGTTCCTCCCACCAAAAAGTCAGGCTCGAACTGGCTCCGAATCCTCCCAGGCGTCTCTGCGATTGTGGTCCTGGTAATAAGCGGGCTGACTTGGTTTGGACATCAATTGATCGTCGGAAACAAATATGCCGCTACTACGAAAGAAACCGTCGATTACTCCGGAAACTCGACCAAGGAGGATGCCAAAGCCCTAGGCGAAGAGTTGAAAAAGATAGGCTATTTCGACAATAGCAAAGAGAAAGACGTCCTGCTCCACCGAGACCAAAGTGGTACGGTAATCAGTTTCGTGGTGAACGCTACCGCGTGGACCGATGAGGAAATGCTGAACGCATTCAAGACCGTTGGCGACACCCTCGCGACGGATTTGAACCTTCATCAGCTGAAGCTCAGGCTGATCGACGATCATCTGAACACGAAGAAAGAGATTGCGATCAATTAGCGCTGAATGGCGACTCGGACGAAAACCGAACGCTTAATCGCCGAAATGCTGCTCTATCTTTGATTTCAAAAACCGGACCGAGTCGCGAAGGTCATCCATCCCGTGCATCCCATCTTCGATTGAGATCCAGGAATGAAATCCGGCCTCACGCAAGATTGTGAAAATTGTGTCGTAGTCGTTAAGGCCCTTCCCGATAACGCCATGGGCAAGGCGGTTGGCGTAGCCGATTTCGTTTTCTTCTTTGCGCAGATCCTCGAGCGTGCCACTTGTGAGATAGCGATCGCTAGCATGCATCGAGACCACGCGATCTTTGATCCTTTTAAGCAATTGAATTGGATCTTCTCCGGCCAAAACCGTATTGGAAGGATCGAAATTCACTCCGAACCACGGTGAATCGATCTGCTCAACAATTTCCAAGAAAACATCCATCTTTTGCGCAAATTCGGGGTACCGCCAAAAGCTGTCTTTATAGTGGTTCTCCATGGTCAGGATGACCTGGTTTTTCTCCGCAAAAGGTAACAGCGATGTGAGCACCGCAACCACTTGGGATACGCCTGCTTCACGCGAAACGTCTGGATATCGCTGCCCCGACAAGACCCGGCAGAACTTTCCTCCGAAGAAAGCGGTCAGCTCGATCATCCGCTTCTCTCGCTCAATCTCTGCGTTTAGCAGCTCTGGATTCGGCTGGGTAAAATCCGGTGAACAACAGAGCATCGGCATTTGTAACCCATGCTTTTTGAGCCGATCTTTAGCCTCCTCAAGAAACGCCGGCTCGTCTTTCAAAAACCCGGAGTAGAACTCCAGCCCATCCACGCCGAGCGTGGACGCCATTTCGATCCAGTCGAAAAGCGTCATGGTTTGACGCACGCATAAGTCGTCGAGGTAGCACTTCGGAAACGCAGCGAGCTTCGGTTTCATCCTTGTCTTCCTCCAGAAATCATACTCGCATCCTTTTGCGTTTTTTGCGCTTTTTGCGGCCATTCATTCGGTTGCAGCCTACCGGTTTGTGGTCTTCATGTGAAACTAAGATGTCAGAATCAAATCAACCCATTGCGCTGGTCACCGGGGGTTCGCGTGGCATCGGCAAGGCGATCGCGTTAGCGCTGGCTAACTCGGGCGTTGGCGTTGCCGTAAATTATCACGAACGCGCCGAGGAGGCGGCGTCTGTCGTCGAGGCTATTCATCGAAACGGCGGCCGCGCCGTCGCCGGCGCTGCCGACGTCTCAGTGGCCAGCTCCGTGCAAAGCATGATCGCTACGATCGAAACGCAGCTCGGCCCCATCGACATTCTCGTCAACAACGCCGGCATCGCGATAACGCGCGGCCTCGACGACATCACCGAAGACGATTTCGACCGCACTATCGCGGTGAATTTGAAGTCCGCCTTTCTCTGCACCCAAGCCGTATTGCCGCACATGCGCGCACGGCGCTGGGGCCGGATCATCAATATCTCTTCGATCGGAGCCCGGATCGGCGCACGCTCGAGCAGCGTCGCCTACGGCGCTGCTAAGGCTGGGATAGAAGGTTTGACCCGCGCCTATGCTCTAAGACTCGCGCCCGAGGGCGTTACGGTAAACGCCATCGCACCCGGCTTGATCGACACAGAGATGGGCAAACCGTTGATCGACGCGGGCGTTGCTGCCCACATCCCCGTCGGTCGCGTCGGAAGCGGTGACGACATCGCGCAGACGGTCTTGCTCCTGGTCCAAAACGACTTCATCACCGGCCAGACTCTCGCAGTGAATGGCGGCTCTCTATTTTCGTGATGCCCGGTAGGGCGAAGATCTCGGCGCGTCCGTAATCTGGTTAACATGTTTGATATCGCGCCGGATTTGAGCCGTGACCATGTGGCGTGACTTCACCCCTGATGCCTCGGAATACCCGCTCTGGTGTGTGCAAATCGTCGGTTGAACCCATGCCCCGCGCGCGCGGCTCAAATCCGGCGCGGAGTTGACGTTGGGGGAATGACTACCTGTGGGCGCGCCGAGATTTTCGCCCTACCGGCCGTCATCTCACGGCTTCGCGGCTTTTCCGGATGAGCGGGAGCTCATGCCTACCGGTCCTTCTCTGCGGAAGCGATCAGTTTCCGGATCTTGTTTACATCCTTCAGCGTAGCCGGGTTGTAGATGACCAAGTTCAAATCAGGACGTCCATCGATAGAAAAGGCCGAGTATTCCACGTCGATCACCCCGACAACCGGATGGCGAAAATGCTTCGTCCCGTCGCCATGGGTACGTACATCGTTTTCACGCCACAACTTTTCAAATTCCGGGCTTAAGCGACAGAGTTCATCGACCAATGACTGAACGTTCGCAGCGGCGCCGGCTCTTGCCGTATCCGCGCGAAATGCCGCCACTGCATACCGTGCAGCGGTTTCCCAATCGAATCCCGTACGTACCTGAGGGTCAAAGAAGAACCGGCGCAAGATATTGCGTTGCTCCGGGCCTAGCGTGTCATAGCTAAAAAATGACGCTGCAGCGCGGTTCCAGGCGACCAGGTCCCAGGTAACGGTCTTCACGAACGCCGGACTGAACTCGAGTGCGTCAAGGACGCGCTGGATGCGAGGCGAAATCCCTTCCTTTGCCTGATACCGAACTTCGGGGGAATGGCCCAGAGCGATGAAGAAAAGATGTTCGCGCTCAACGTTGGTCAGCATCAAAGCGCGGGCAATACGATCAAGAACATCCATCGAAGGTGAACCGCCGCGACCTTGTTCAAGCCAGGTGTACCAAGTGGCGCTGACATTGGCTCGCTGAGCAACTTCTTCCCGGCGCAGCCCCGGCGTTCGCCGGCGTGTCATCGAAAAACCGAGCGCCGCCGGATCCAGTTTCGCGCGCCGATCCTTCAGATAGGCTCCAAGCTGATTACCATTTGTTTCAGGCATACTTATCCCGTTAGTTATTATACCAGTATAACGACACTACTTTACCGGAATAAAAAGTACGCCTAAATAGCCGCTCGAACAATTAACCTGGAGTTTTTTTATGCGTGTTTTTGTTACCGGCGCCACCGGCTTTATCGGTTCTTTTGTCGTTCAGGAATTACTCAAAACCGGACATCAAGTTCTCGGTCTCAGCCGATCCGATGCGGGCGCCAAATCGCTGGCCGCCGCGGGCGCTGAAGTGCATCGCGGTTCGCTTGAGGATCTCGATAGTCTGCGCAGCGGAGCGGCGGCTTCAGACGGCGTGATTCACCTCGCCTTCAAACATGACGCGTTCGGCAATGACTTTTCTAAATTCGTCGCCAATTGTGAGACAGACCGTCAGGCGGTCGAGACTATCGGCTCAGTGCTGGCTGGCTCCGATCGACCGTTCATCATCACCTCAGGAACCGGCCTGGCGAATACCGTGCCAGATCAGCCTGCATCCGAAGATAATCCGATCATCAACTCATCGGTAATTCCACGGGCAGCCTCCGAAGAGGCCGCCGCCTCACTGGCGGTCCGGGGAGTCAATATCTCCGTGGTGCGACTCCCGCAAGTTCACGACCCAGTTAAACAAGGCCTGGTCACGTACGCCATCATTGTAGCGCGGGAGAAAGGTGTTTCGCCGTATATCGGCGATGGACTGAACCGCTGGCCGGCTGCGCACGTACAGGATACGGCCCGTCTTTACAGGCTGGTGTTAGAAAAGAACGACCCGGGAGCCAAGTACCACGCGGTTGCTGAAGAAGGGGTACGGCTGCGCGATATCGCCGAAGTCATCGGCAAGGGTTTAAAAGTTCCGGTCGTCTCTATCTCTCAAGAAGAGGCTCCAGCCCACTTCGGATGGCTCGCCATGTTTGTTGGTCGCGACTCGCCAGCCTCAAGCGCTCTAACCCAGAAACGGCTTGGCTGGCATCCGAGTGGGCCGGGATTGATTGCCGATCTCGAACAGATGAATTATTTCGCGAGCCAGTAGGGATGAGTCCCGCTCATCCGTTCTTTCTCCGCGGATTCGATGCAGGGCGTCGACCAGAATGTAACCGTCTTAGCGACAAAGGGGTCAGTCAAGTGATTGACCCTTTTCCCTTCACGCCCGTAGAAACGGCTCGGACTTCGACGAGCTCGGTCGAATTGCTACGATTACCCGTCCCTTCGGGAAAAATCCATCGCCCATTCGCCGTTTCGCCGACACGCCGACACGCCGAACGCGATCGTCCCCGTCAGTTTGACGGCGTTCGCCATAGTCGGTAGGGTTTCCGCCCTATGTCGGATACGCCTCTAGAGACCACAGACCGGTCGACAGCGGTCTCCTTGTGGCAGGTAGTTGTTTCTGCGATTCGAGGCGAAAATCGGGATTACACCACCGAGACGCTCAACCGCGCAGTGATTCTTTTGGCGATACCGATGGTGCTTGAGATGGTGATGGAATCCATCTTCGCGTTAGCAGATGTTTTCTGGGTGTCACATCTCGGAAGTGACGCAGTTGCCGTTGTCGGAATCACCGAGTCGATGATGTATATCGTCTACGCCGTCGCGGTCGGGCTGTCTATGGCGGGAACGGCCATCGTCGCTCGTCGTATCGGCGAGAAGGATCCTGATCGCGCAGCCAGTGCCGCTGTTCAACTGATCGTCCTTGCTCTCTGCATCTCCGCGGTCATTGGGATATTCGGCGGACTTTTGGCCAAAGATATCCTCCGGCTCATGGGCGGAAACGACCATGTCGTTGAAATGGGCACCACCTTTACCTCCATAATGCTCGGCGGAAATGCGACCGCGATATTGATCTTCGCGATTAATGCGGTTTTCCGCGGGGCCGGCGACGCCGCCATCGCGATGCGCACGCTCTGGTTCGCCAACGCGATTAACATTTTGCTTGGTCCCTGTTTGGTGTTCGGCTTAGGACCTTTTCCTAAGCTTGGAGTAACCGGTGCGGCGGTAGCTACTACCATTGGCCGAGGTTGCGGTGTTCTCTTCCAGGTATTTCAGTTAGTTGCGCGTGATAGTCGCGTGCGTATTCGGCTACGGCATTTCCATTTTGAGCTCGACGCCCTGGGCCAGATGTTGAGGCTGGCCGGTAACGGCACGCTGCAAAACCTGGTCAACACGGCCAGCTGGATCGGTTTCGTCCGAATCATTTCGCAGTCAGGAAGTGCCGCGGTGGCCGGGTACACGATCGCGATGCGAGTTGTGATTTTTGCCCTCTTGCCAGCCTGGGGGTTATCTAATGCCGGCGCCACCTTAGTCGGCCAAAACCTAGGGGCGGCTAAACCGGAGCGAGCGGAATCCGCGGCTTGGATCGCAGTTCGATATAATGTCTTCTTTTTGGGTTCGATCGGACTTTTGTTCATCTTATTTGCTAGGCCGATCGCCAATTTTTTCGGTAGCGATCCACTGACCTTAGCCTACGGCGCGCAAGGGATCTGGATCATCGGGTTAGGTTTTCCGTTCTATGCCGTCGGCATGTGCCTCACTTCAGCTTTCAACGGAGCTGGAGACGCCTGGACCCCTACCTGGCTAAACTTCAGTTGTCTCTGGTTGTTTGCCATTCCGCTGGCCTGGCTCTTAGCCGATTATTGGAACGTCGGTGCCACCGGCGTTTTCATCGCGATTACGGCCGCCTTCTCTACATTAGCAATCGCTAGCGCGCTGGTCTTTCGAAAGGGCGGCTGGAAACTACAGCGGGTTTGAGAAACGGGTCTCACCTTTAAGACGTGTCCCTAATCGTTCCACACTCAAAACCTAAACTACAATACGTAAAGATCACAAAGGCCACAAAGCAGACGGGAATCTCCCGCAAAGGCGCAAGAGGAACAAAAACGACAACCGCAGATTTACACAGATAGGGAATCCAGGGATCACATCCCATTCTTTTTAGATACGATCAATACCAAGCGAAAGACGTTGTTAGCGGCAAACTAGGTTTCACGAAGCATCACCATGGTCCGAACCCAGAACCAAACCGGCGTCCATCTGCGTTTGAGTCTTTTCTCGTTTTTTGCGCCTCTTGCGCCTTTTTGCGGCTATTTTGTCTTCTCTGTCTCACGTTTGTGCCTCTGCGTCTTTGCGTGAGATTTTTCTGTCTTTGTGGTCTTTCCGTCTTGTCGTTTAGATTTTAAGAGCGGGAAGTGTTGGGGCACGTCTTGGTAAGCGTGGCTGTAAGATTTTGTATTCGCCTATGATTTGACCGGCGTTTGGTCGACGTAGGCGGCAAACTGCCGTTGGAGCTCCTTGACGGCACTGTTGCGCCAGCCCTCTGCGATCGCCTCCGACATTGGATCTGGGAAGATTTCGTCCTCCTCTTTCTCCACTCCGTTTAGGATTGCTCGCGCGGTGGACTCCGGTGAAGCCTTCGGAATGTCCAGGTTTCGTGTCATGTCGGTATCGATGGGACCCGGCAAGACGATGTGGACGCTCACTCCCCGTCCGGCCAAAAGAGCGCGCAACGATTGCGACAGAGAGAATGCCGCCGCCTTTGAGATCGAATAGAGGGGATCGAACGGCACTGCCGCAATCGACGCTAGGGATAGAATGTTGACGATGGCGCTTCGAGAACCACTCAGGACCGGCAGGAAGGCCTGGGTCACGTCATACGTGCCAAAGAGATTGACCGCCAGCAGTCGTTCGAGCGCGGCGCGGTCGCTCAGGTCGTTTTGGACGGAAATACCCGCGTTATTGATGAGGATATCGAGAGCGTCCACTTTCTCGGCTGCTGCCCGAATCTGCGCCCCATTGGTGATGTCCAGGATTAGCGGAGTAACCCGGCGGTCCGCATGGGCAAAGGGTTGGCGCGCACCCGCATAAACCCGTTTAGCGCCTCTGCTCAAAGCCTCCTCGACCAGCGCCTTTCCGATGCCACGATTGGCTCCAGTCACTAGAATTGTTGAATCTGCTATCTTCATTGTTGTCTCCTAATTTTTGTCGTCCGAACCGTATGTGAGACACCCCAATAGCGTGAGTAACAAGTATGGCAGGATTCAACGCAGCCCAGAAAATCTCACGCAAAGACGCAAAGGCGCAAAGGTTAAGACTAAGCAAGGCCGAGTGTCTTCCATTTTTGAGCGATGGATCGGGTGGCCAGCGAAGATATGCCGAGCCACTTAGAAAGGCACTGCTCAAGAACTATTACCTCCCCTGATGTGTTTGTACTTTGCGCGAATTTGCCTGTGTCTTAACCTTTGCGCCTTTGCGGCTTTACCTGAGATTTTTCTGTCTGCTTTGTGCCCTTTGACCGTTAGGCTGCGGCTTTAAACCAGCCCTCGATTTTGTCGAAGTGAGGTTTCAGAAAGCTGTCGCGGTCGACATTTCCATGCCTCAACGCCGCGGCGCCGCCGGCGGTTAAGAATTTCGTGTCGGATACTCCGATGAAGCCAAAGATTGCCCGGAGATAGGGCTCGACAAAGTTGAACGACGCCAGCGGAGTGCCGGGCTCGTACGTGCCGCCCGCCGCAATCAGAAACTGCGCTTGCTTATTCCTCAACAGCCCCACCGGTGCACCGTTGACGATGGCAAAGGTCTTCCCGACGCGAATGATCTGATCCAACCACAGCTTTAATACTGCCGGAATCCCAAAGTTGTGCATCGGTAGGCCGAAGACGTATTCATCTGCAACATTGAGCTCCTCGATCAAGCGATCCGATGTGCTCACTATCTCTCGTTGAGCCGAGGTACGGACGTCCTCAGGGGTAAATACCGCGGCGACCCATGCCCCATCAATCACCGAGATATGCCCGGCGTTAAGATCCCGTCGGATTACCGTTCCGCTCGGATTCGCCTGGGTCCAGCGTCTAACGAACTCACTGGAGAGGTTCCGCGAAATCGAAGCATCACCCAGAGGACTACAATCAATATGAAGAAGTGTTTTCATCAACGACAAATGATGTCTAAGCATCAGCAGTCGTCAACACGATTCACGACACTTGTTGTCTATCCGCAAGGTCGCGAACAATCATGAGGCGGTGATCCCGAATGTAAGATGGTCGGGTGCAAGGGCTGATAGAAATTCGTGCGCGTCAAAGATCACGCCCGGTGCCTGGCCGCCTGCGTTGCTAAACTTGCCTTCGAGAAGACGCGCCGTCGCCTCACAAACAAGTGGCGCTGTGAACGCGTAAATATCTCTCCCTTGCGCGGTGATGCGCCGGGTCTTGCCATCACGTCTGATCACAGCATCCACCACGAATCGTTGCGATGAGCGCCCGGTTCCATCCACCGATTTCGGGGCCGGGGTCGCCGGATCGTCAATGTCGCTAATTGCATTACTGCTGAGATAGGTGTGGAGCTCGGCTGTCTTCACGTGACGCGCGATCAAAATGACCTCGGACAACGGCACTTCAACCATAGCCTGACGGCCAAGCGGATCGGCGAACTCCCAATCTTTTTCTGCAGGCGGCAATGGCATCAAGGTCAATTGTCCGTTCGCGATCACCATCCGCCGCGCGGTATTCCTCTCGCCGGTAACCCGCGTACCGCGGGTTGGATGCCAACTGTCGAGGCCGACCATGATCTCGATCCTGTCTGCGGAGTCCCAATCACCCAGTGTTGCCGAGACCAGCAAATCGGCGAAGCCGCCGTAGAACCCCATTCCCGGGAGGACAGCGATGCCGGCCTTGCGCGCCGGGCGGTCGTATTTATCGATCGTCGCGCGCACACTGGGCTGCTCCGCAGTCACGTCAACGTAGTGGACGCCCGCTCTTAAGGCGGCGGCCGCTAACGCATCGTTTGTTTCGAGAAACGGACCGGCGCAGTTGATGACGGCACGGGCTCCGTCCAGCGCCCGGTCCAACGAGTCCGCATCATCGACAGACGCCCGCCGGCGTGTGACTTCGAAGTCACCAAAGTTCGCTGCGCTGAGCGCGGCAAGGTCACGGGCAATTGCAATGGGCACGATCTCTCGCCGCAATAATTCTCGAACGACAAAGCGGCCGGTGTGTCCGGCAGCGCCAAACACTGCGACAACCGGTTTATTTTCTCGAAAACGATTTGCATTCATTATCGCTGGATTTTCGGTTAGATTGTAATGCTACAGACCTGTCTGTTGTGCCTGTAATACGTACAGGTCTGTAGCATGTCAATACGGGATGTGTTAGCGTCCAGCCGGGATAGCGATTATGCCTAAGATCGTACCAATGTCAGACCCCAAAAGTAATGCTGAAGTGAGGACTCGTATCCTCGACACGGCCTGCACGCTCTTTTATCAACACAGCGTGCGCGCGGTGGGCGTCGATCTCGTAGTCGAAAAGGCCGGGGTAGCCAAAACGAGCCTTTACCGGCACTTCGGAACGAAAGACGATCTCGTGGCCGCTTTTCTCAAACGCGAGGATGAAGATTTCTGGGGAACCTGGGACCGCATCGCGGAAAAACACGCGGACGACGCTGCTGCCGAACTGGACGCTCACCTAGAGTGGATCGGCAGGCGTGTCGGGTGCCCCAACTATCGGGGCTGTCCGCAGATTAACGTCGCTGCGGAATTCCCTGAACCCGACCATCCGGCGCGCAACGTTGCCATCGCGCACAAGCGTCAGATGCGGAAGCGATTGAAAGACATCGCTGAGCGACTAGGTGTCGCCCGCCCCGATGAATTAGCCGGCCAACTTTCACTACTCCTAAACGGCGCATTTGTGAGCGCACAAATTTTCAAACCCGGCGAGGCAGCGCCTTTGCTCCGTCAAGCGGCACATGGTTTGATCGAGGCAAGCCGTACTCGCCGGCGATGACGGCGCTCTCACTGCATCCGGCGGGACCTCGAACCCAGAGTCTTCGGTGAAGATTGCGTCCGACAAGCTGCTCCCTGATGACCACTCATACTCGTGATGAGCACGCCTAATCCGATTACGGGTAGTCTACTGTTTAGCCGTACCCTTTCTGGACAACCACAACGGAAGGAAAGCTAACAGCTCCGCAAAACCTTCGTGGTCCTGCCGTGTGAGTGCTCTATTGGGGCAACAATCCGTGGAAACCCGACCCAGTAACCGCTTCCACTGACAACGGTATGTCAGGATAGGTAGCCGATCCCCTTGCCGATGAAGTCCGAAGACGTAACCTATTGGTTATGGCAATCGTATTTCAGTTAGATAAGGCCGGTAATCCTAGCCCGGAAATAACTTGCGACGGTTGCGGCGGTGTGATCCACGACCACACGCAAGGAGTCGCGATTCTGGATGCTCCCAGTGCTGAGCCGGAAAAAGTTCTACAACCCATTTTTCTTTGTAAGGGTTGCGAAGAACACACCGACAAAACAGCGGGACCACGCCGCAAAGTGCCCATTGACCAGTTCCTGGTACAGATGCTGAACAGCGTTCAGCTTTTGCCCAACGATCTGGAAGCGGTCGGACGAAGAATGATGCAGGATGCGAAATACTGATAGCGTTGGTTCAGCTGCCCAACCGTAAACAGCGAACCGCCGAGCCTCGCGCAGCGGACGCTGAGGGCGCCACGGGACAGAGTATTCATATCGCGCAAGAAAGACTCGCGGCGATAGCTAGGCGGCAAATTAAAATTTTGTTTTTGTGATCTTTGCGACCTTCTGTAAAAACGGAAATCGGACAATATTCCGTTAAGACATGACCCCGTGGCGCTCTTGGCCGGAGTAACGCATTCGCGACGTGCTTTCCGGACTCCCGCTGTTCTGGCAATACCGCCTAGAACCGCGCCGGATTCAGCGACTTTTTGAGCGCGTTTTCCCTCGCCTCGGCTGCCTTCGCGCCGACCACCCGCTTAACTTCGCGATTGTGGCTCCTAGCACCTAATTCTGTCCTCCACCCTGGCCACCAATGTTTGCTGTGACCGGTTCCCGATTACGAATTCTTAAAAGAATGTCTTCTGAGCCGCCCCACGTCCCAACAGCAGTTCCGAGAGTGACCATCTCCCCCACAGACCCGAGTTTGTCGGCTAAGAAGCAGCCGGGAGCCAGAATCCAGGAGCCAGGAGGTCAGGATCGACCAAGCGCAAGCGCCAAGAAAAAGTAATTAGTAGATTAGCAATCGGTATCCAGAAAGATCTCTGGGTCTGCAATGTCCTAATTTTCACCGCTGATTCGTCGTTTGAACAAACACCTAAAAGGAAAATCAACCGATGAATAATGACCCAGTTGTTACCGCCCGCGCCGTTTACCAGGCCTACGGCACCAAAGACCGTGCCGCGATAGAAAAACTAATCGCCGATGACTTTCACTTCACCAGTCCGCTCGACAACCGAATCGACCGCACAACCTATTTCGCTCGGTGCTGGCCCAACAGCGAACACATTGTCGACTTCGACTTTATCAACTTGGTCGCCAATGGCGATCAGGTCTTTGTCACTTACGAAGCACGCCCCTCGAACGGCAACCGCTTTCGCAATACCGAGATCTTGTCGATTCGTGACGGTCAGATCGTGAACGTAGAAGTCTATTTCGGTTGGTCGCTTCCACACCCGGCCGCGCCGGGCGGCTATTTGCCGGAAACGGAGGAGTGATTTTTAGAGCAGGGCCGCGCACTGCCCAACCGCTTGCCGATATGTTTAACAGCAACTTGCCGGCACCACAACCATAGCCACGAGGCTGAAGAACAACTTTCAAAGCAAGGCCGCAAAGGCGACAGAGACAAGAGAATATTTTACAGAAGCTAACGAAGGTAACGAAGGGTTTTCGAAGACTAGGCCAACGCTCCAGTCCGAAACCCCTTCGTTACCTTCGTTGCCTTCTGTAAAAGATCGTCTGTTTTTGCGGCCTTGCTGTGAAAATTCTGTCTTGGCGCTCACCCTGTGAAATTTATTTTCCCCAGGAGCCATGCCACGCATGAAACAATCCGGCAAGGAAGACGCCGGCAAAGCCCGAGAACAGAGCGAACCTTGGATGCAAATCCACATGTGCTGCGAACAAGAAAAGAGCGGCAATCAGGAAGCCGAGCCAGCCGGCAATGAAATTGATCACCGGTGACGTGCCAAATACGGTCGGATAGGGTTCCTTAGTGATTCCTTTTGCAAAATGAGGGAACGCGTTACCGCCGAATAATCCGGCAAGAAAACTAAGAATGATTAATTGCCACATACTCGGTCCTTGGTCTCCTTAACGCGATCGTCGGTTTTTCACAAATAAGGCCACAAAGATCAGACAGTTTGAACAGGAGGCAAGGGAAGCTTTGGCCTGAGGTCAGCCGAACGGCAACAGAGCTAAGCGATTCTCTCCTCTCCGTGTCCTCTGTGTCTCCGTGGTGCAATTCCTTTGACGTCGTTTCCGACCGATCCTATTATCCAAATCTGCCGCATCCGTAGCTCAACTGGATAGAGCGTTGGCCTCCGGAGCCAAAGGTTGTGGGTTCGAGCCCCGCCGGATGCAGTAGGTTCCTAGGAATAAGAACTTATAAAAGTGCTGTAGTAAAGTTGCAGTAAAATCGTTTGTGCTTTTCAGCCCTTGAATTCGGCAGCGCGTGCCAAAGGGTGTTGGGTTTAGTTCGAATGCGGCCAATGGCGGCGATGTTCGAGTTGTCGGTTCAACATGCACGCTTCCGGATGCGCCCTTGAATGCCTCTACGAAGGCGGACAGAGTTCCGAGAATTCCCAGAGTTCTGTTTTTAGTCTTCTCTGCAGGCCACAGCAAGCCTGTGAAA
>DASUWQ010000233.1:0-35760 GCA_036378375.1 Chthoniobacterales bacterium | reverse complement strand
CTGTCCCGCACCAATTTGGTCGGCTCGACCAAACTGGTGCGGGACAGGCTACGGCGGTTCGACGGACGCCAACGTCCGACGAACCGCTCTGTAAAAAATAGTTTTTAATTAAGTAACTGCGGCAGAGTAGGCCGATGTTAGGCCTACACTGCCGCCATAGCCTGTGTGGTTTAGCCATCGATGACGATGGCTAAACCACGCAGGCTGAGATGATGCACAAAAAGAGCGCTTTCATACTTCTATTCTCGGTTGCGGTCCTGATCTCGATCGGGCTCGTTATGCTCTTTAGTGCAGGAGCATTTGCGTCCGACGGTCATGGTGACCAATTCAGTTTTCTCCGCAAACAAGGATTCTGGCTCGGATTCGGGTTTGTCGTAGCGGTGATCTGCGCCACTGTTGATTATCGTGTGTGGCAACGGGGTTGGATGGTGTTGATCGGCGCGTCCTGCCTGCTGCTTGCTCTCTGTTTTATTCGACCAATTGGGCTCCGTCTGAACGGTTCATTTCGCTGGGTACATCTCGGTACACTGACGGTGCAGCCGTCCGAGCTAGGCAAATTTGCAGTCGTTGTCTTTGTGGCCTGGTGGTTCGCGAAGTTCGAATCGCAACAAAATCGAATCGTAAAGGGCTTGTTGATTCCGTTTGCCGTGGTCGGCGTCATTTTGCTGTTGATTGTAGGCGAGACCGATCTCGGTTCGACCGCGTTGATCGGGACTACCGCGTTGCTGATGATGTTTGTGTCCGGAGTGAACCTGCGTCTCCTGCTCCCCATCTTGGTTGCCGGCTTGATCGGAGTCATGGCAATTGCCTGGTCGATTCCCGGGAGACATAATCGGTTGCTCGCGTTCGTCCATCCCGAAGAATACCAGACTACCGAAGCTCAACAGCAGTTTATGGGGTTGATTGCGCTCGGTTCCGGCGGGATCGACGGATTGGGACTTGGTAACGGCCGCCAGAAAATGTTTTACTTGGAGTACGCCTATGCCGATTTCATTTTTCCGGTCATTGGCGAAGAGCTGGGGCTACGAGTCACCTTGGTGATCGTTTTCTGTTACCTATTGATTTTGACCAGTGGCACGCTCATCAGCCTGAACGCGAGAGATCGTTTCGGCATGTTGTTTGGCTTCGGCTGCACTTCGCTGCTTGGTTTGCAGGCTTTGATTAATGTCGGCGTGACTACCTCCATGCTGCCCAATAAAGGATCACCCTTACCGTTTATCAGCTACGGCGGTTCAAATCTGTTTTTCTGCCTAGTTTGTGTTGGGGTGCTGATAAATATCTACCGGCATGGTAAGGAAGATGCGCCTGCTACCCGAACCGAAATGATGGTAAGGGTGCGGCACCTCTCAAAATTCTAAGTTCTCATGAATGTTGCGATCGCATGTGGTGGAACGGGCGGACACCTGTTCCCAGGGCTGGCTGTTGCCGAGGTTCTTCGGGACCGCGGTCACGATGTATTGCTTTTTATCTCTGAGAAACAGATCGACTCCTTGGCCGTCCGTGATCGCACGGACTTCAAAATCGAACGGATTCCAGCAGTGGGATTACCTCGCCTGCTTTCGCCCGAGATTGTCTCGTTTACCTCGAAATTCTTAAACGGTCTCTTTGCTTGTCGCCGGGTGTTCAGAAGCTTTAGTCCCCAGGCGGTCCTGGGTATGGGCGGCTTCACTTCCACTGCTCCTATTTTGGCGGCGCGTTGGTCGAAGATCCCGACCATGATTCATGAGTCGAACGCGATTCCCGGCAAGGCCAATCGTATCAATGCCCGTTTTTCCGATCAGGTGTTGTTGGGTTTCGCCGAATGCGCGTCTCATTTTCCGGAAAAGCCCGTCGTCGTTACCGGCACGCCCATCCGAAAGAGCGTGAAAATGCAGATCAAGAAGTCGGAGGCCAAACAGTTGTTGAAGCTTAACCCTGATTTGCAAACCGTGGCGGTGATTGGTGGTAGCCAAGGCGCGCACGGCATCAACGAAACCATCGCAGCCGCGCTTCCTCACTTCGCCATGAAACCGGTCCAATTCGTTCATCTGACCGGAAGAGAGGACCACCAGTACATCTATGACCGATACAAGAAAGAGGGTGTACCCGCCTTCATCGCGGCGTTTCATCATCGGATGGAGGAAATCTACTCGGCTGCCGATGTCATCGTTGCGCGATCCGGCGCTGCCAGTCTGAGCGAAATGTCCTTTTTCGGCTGCGTGGCGATTCTGATCCCGTATCCTTTCGCGGCTGAAGATCATCAGACCCTGAACGCAAAAATCTTTCAGCAGGCATCGGCGGCTGAGGTGATCGCTTCCGAGTCCGCGAACGGCGATAGCGTGGCCAATCTGATCGAGCAGCTGTTAGCAAATCCCAAGCGACGTGAGCTGCTCTCGAACAACATGCACCGTTTGGCGACCAAGGACGCTGCGACGGAGATCTGCAAACTAGTCGAAACCGCAGGCAATGGAAGCAAGTGAATTAATGCAAAGAGCCGCAGGCGAAATCGTCCTCGTCCTTCGTCGTCGTCCTCGTCCTCGAGGAGGGGCGGCGTTAGGCTTGGAGTTATCGCGCGGTGCAGAGCGAGGTCGAGTTGGTGGTAATTCGGGGACGAGAGGGCGAAACGCATTTTCGAGGACGACGACGACGACGAGTACGAGAAATCCGCTGAATAGATCGCGTCTATTGCACCGCTATGGATTCCGATAATACCGATAGCGCTTTAGAAATTCTGCTCAACCCGCCGCGTAAGATCAATTTGATCGGGGTGGCTGGAAGTGGCATGAGCGGTATCGCTGGACTCCTGCTCGAGCTCGGGCACATCGTTAGTGGAAGCGATCGAGTCAGTTCCGTCGAGACTCGACGTTTGGAAAATTTGGGTCTTACTTTCCATCTTCCGCAGACACCGGAAACGGTTCAGGGCGCGGACCTCGTTATTTACTCGTCAGCGATCAAGGAAGGAAACCCGGCCTACGACGAAGCGGTTCGCCTGAATATTCCGAGGGTGCGAAGGGCAGAAGCTCTAGCCGCCATCATGCAAGCGCGCGACGGAATTGTGATCGCGGGCATGCACGGCAAAACCACGACTTCTGCGATGGCGGCACACGTTCTCAGAATCGGTGGACTTCACCCGTCCCACTATGTGGGCGCGGAGATACCGATTCTCGGCACCAATGCTCATTGGGATGCTGAGGGACGATTCTTTGTGGCGGAGGGAGACGAAAGCGACGGAACGCTTCGCTTATACCGGCCGCGGCATTCAGTGATTCTGAATGTGGAAGAAGAGCACCTGGATTATTACCAGGATCTCGCCGCGATCGATCGCGTCTTCATGCAGCTGATGGATCAGACCAGTGGTTCCATCATTTATTGTGCAGACGATGAGCACGCGTCTGCCATCTGCCGGGAGCGCGCTCAGGCGGTATCCTATGGTGAATCGGCGGGGGCAACTTATCGGTCCCGCAATATCCAGCTGACTGCGACTGGCTCGCGGTTCGACGCTTGGCGATCTGGAGAATTACTTGGATCCGTAGACTTGGGAGTGCCGGGTAGACACAACGTAAGTAATGCTTTGGCAGTAATCGCTTTAGCCAGCGAGTTAGGAGTACCGATAGTCCACATCTCGGCGGCATTAGCCACCTTCCGCGGAGCTCGCCGTCGCTTTGAGGCCAAACTCCAAAATGATCACCTTCAAGTGTTCGACGATTACGGGCATCATCCCACTGAGATCAAAGCCACTTTGGCCATGGCGCGGGGTGTGGGTGGAAAGCGGGTGGTAGTAATGTTCCAACCACACCGCTACTCGCGGACGCAGGCGCTCAGAGACCAATTTGGCGTAGCTTTCGATGCTGCTGATGTTCTGTACGTCACCGATGTATACCCTGCCAGCGAGAAGCCTATTCCCGGAGTGAACGGTGCGACGGTGGTGGATGCGGTTCGTGAGCATGGACATCCTTCCGTGTCTTACGTTCCGGCTCGACAACATCTTCATCGGGCACTCGCTCGCGAGGCCAAAAAAGGGGATGTGATTCTGAGCCTTGGGGCCGGAGATATCCATGAAGAGGCCAGCAAACTCGTGCAGGATCTAGAGATCGCTCAGGCTCTGCGCGAAGCAATGGGTGTGGGTGAGGTCCGGCTCTACGAGCCGATGTCCCGACACACGACCTTGCGAGTTGGTGGCCCGGCCCAGTTTTGGGTGGAACCGGAAACTCGGGGTGCTTTGGCAGATGTTTTGGCGTTCTGTTCGGCCAATCGTCACCCGGTGATGGTCATTGGCCGTGGCTCAAATCTGTTAGTCCGGGATGGAGGAATTCCCGGATGTGTCATTCATTTAGTCAGAGGCGACTTCGGAGCAATTAAAGTTGAGGGGAGCGAGATCGAGGCCGGTGCTGGAGTGAGATTAAAACAGCTGGTTGGGGCCGCGCGAAATGCTGAGGTGGGAGGATTCGAATGGATGGAAGGCATCCCCGGGAGTGTGGGGGGCAGCTTACGAATGAATGCAGGGGCCATCGGCGCAGAAACTTTTGATCAAGTGCTTAGCGTGCAGGTGGTTAGTCTACGCGGCGAATTTGAGGTGTTAGTTCCGAGCGCCATGGAGGTCCGGTATCGGAACGTCCCAACTTTGCGGGAGCGTTTTGTTGTTTCTGCCCGATTTCACGGCCACAAGTCGTCATTAGCGGAGATCGATGCAAAGATCGACGTAGCCAGCTCTAAACGGAAGCATTCGCAACCCATCGCATCGAGTGCAGGCTGCATTTTTAAGAATCCGGCCGTTTGTCCTGCCGGAAAACTGGTAGAAGAACTCGGGCTAAAAAAACGGCAAGTCGGCGCCGCGCGCGTATCCGAGATTCACGGAAATTTTATCGTTAATGATGATGGTGCTGCGACCGCGAGCGACGTGCTGAATTTGATCGCGCAGATCCAGGAGACTGCAAAACAGGAACGCGGAATAAAGCTGGAGTTAGAAGTCCAAGTGGTGGGGGTAGATGATGAAACCTACTAACCAAATGCAAGACGGACGAGCGGGCGCTCGTTCCTACCGAGTTTTTTGCGGGTTAGTCTTGGAACTTTTTGCAAGACCTGTTATAACTAACGAAACTGTCTTGCCGAAGGCTGCTGTAACGGCCGGGAAACTAATACTCAGATTGAAATCTGAGCGTGGCCAGCGCGGCTCCCCGCGACGCGCGGCAACGATATCTCTGGAAAGGAGCGTGGTGAGCAAGCAGTGAGCAAGAGAAGATCGACCAAGCAAAACCGGAGACTATCCACAACGAGACAGCGGCGCCAACAGCATTTGTTGGATGTCAAAGTACGCGCTCGCCGAGCGTCTGCCCGCCGGCTCCAGAAGGGGTTCCTTGTTCTCTCTTTGCTTCTCATTCTACTCTCACTATTAGGTGCGGGTCTTTTTGGTGCTCAGCGGTTGCTCAATTCGCTTTTCTTCACTAACCCCGATTATGCCATTCATTCGGTTGAAGTAACGAGTGACGGCGATCTGGGGCGGGACGCTGTGCTACGAGCTGCTCAGATCGAAGACGGTTCTAACATTTTCTCGATCAACCTTTCTGCTGTTGAAGATCGATTGCGAGCGCTACCGCAAGTAGAAGAAGTCGATGTCCAACGATTGCTCCCGGACAAACTGGTGATCGTAATCCAGGAGCGCAGACCGATCGCTTGGATCGCATCGGCGGACGCCAACAAGACCGGCTTTAATTACGACGGCGCTTTTCTGATGGATCGGCGCGGAATCGTGTTGCAACCAAAGGGCTCCGCTCCGGAGTACATGACCTTACCTGTTATTATTGGAGTTGATCTTAAAAAAGTGACAGTTGGACAACCAGTTGATAGCGACCCGGTTAAAGCTGCTCTAGAGCTGATCCGCGAATGTCCGGAAATGCTACAATCTCGATTCCAAATCGCCACTATCGATGTATCGAAAGAATACTCGCTGGTGGTGACCGACAAACAGCGGTCATTGGTGACGTTTAGCCCGGACGATTTGACCGATCAGATTCGCCGGCTGGCGATGTTGCTTTCGTATTGTGACAAAAACAGCAAAGAGCTGCAGTCAGCGAATCTGATGGCGGAAAGGAACATCCCCGTGGTGTTCAACGAGCCCGCGGTAGCCGTAGCCAGCCCAAGCCCGCAGCCTGTTGCGCAACCAACGAGTTCGCCGCAGCCGCAGGCACAACCGATCGTCCGCCGGGCCTTGCCAGTAACGCGATCGGCACACAAAGCGGAGAAAGCGGACAAATCCGCCAGCTCGAACAAGAACACACATAAGAAAACGAAAAGTTCAGAAATGAAGCCCTTCAATGGCTAGAGACAATATTTTTGCAGGACTAGAAATCGGCACCACTAAAGTCTGTGTCGTTGTGGCGGAGGCGCGCCACGATAACACCTTGAAGATATTAGGGGTGGGTAATGCGCCTTCTCGCGGTATTCGCAAAGGCGAGATCGTTGATTTCGAAACTGCAAAGCGGTGCGTACACGATGCTATAGCCGATGCCGAAGAGCGGAGCGATGTTGAGATTAGCGAGGTCTATCTCGGGATCTCGGGCGGACATATTCGGAGCTTCAACAACCGGGGCGTGGTGGTATTAGAGGAGGGCAGAGAAGAGATCGACGAGCAGGATCTTGAAGACGTTCGCACCAATGCTCGCGAGGTCAGTCTACCCATGGAGGACTGCGTCCTTCACACCATCATCCAGCATTATTATGTTGATGGTCAGGACGGAGTATTGAATCCGCTGGGTCTATTTGGGAAGAAGCTGGAAGCAGACTTCCACATTGTTTACGGGATCCGCACCCGAATTCAAAATGCCATCCGCTGCGTTAAAGAGCTGGAATTGGAGACGGCCGATGTAGTCATCAGCTCGTTCGCCACTGCTCAAGCCGTGCTGGACAAAAACGACAAACAGCTCGGGGCCCTGGTTATCGATATCGGCGGCGGCACCACCGATTTCGTCGTGTATGTCGAGGGCGCGGTGAAACAAAGCGGCGTTATCGCAGTCGGCGGTGACCACATCACAAACGACTTGTCGATCGGCCTCAAGATCCCGAGTGCACGAGCTGAGAAGCTTAAAATAGAAGACGGAGACGTGACTTTGGGTAACGCCTTTCCGGGAGAAACCATTGTTCTGCGGGATGAGACCGGCTTTGCGGGCAGAGAAATTGAGCGGGAAACGCTCAATCAAATCGTTCACTGCCGGATCCGCGAAATCCTCGAGATCGTCCAACGCCAAATCGAAGCCGATCAGAATCTGAATTACTTAGGAGCGGGAGTTTTCATTACTGGAGGGAGTAGCCAGCTCCGCGGGATAGAACACTTGGCTAGCGAAGTATTCGGGATGCCCGCGCGGACTACTGCGCCTTTACCGTTGGCTGGGGTCACCTCCGCTTTCGAACATCCTCAGTTTTCCACGGCAATCGGTTTAGCCCGATACGCGCACCTCGTGCATCTGGATCGCCCAATGACGAGAGGGCTTCTCAGCCGAACGATGAAACGCCTCAGCGGCATCTTTAGAACCTAGAAAACACCTATATGGTCCAATTGAATAGCCAGTACGGTCGAGAAGAAAATACGAACGAAACTCGGAAAGTCAGAGTGATCGGTGTAGGGGGTGCCGGATCGAATATTCTCGATCGCGCTATGCTCGACGGTATTGATCGCGTTGAGCTCGCGACTGCGAACACGGATGTCCAATCGTTAACTGGCTCGGTGACGAACCTGAAAATTCAACTTGGTCGCAATCTGACTAGGGGGTTGGGTTCGGGTGGCGACCCGGAATTGGGATTGGCCGCGGCAGAAGAATCCGGCGACGAAATTCAGGCGGCAATTGCCGGGCACGACATCGTTTTTGTATGTGCCGGGCTGGGCGGTGGGACCGGCTCTGGTGCTGCGCCGTACGTCGCGAAGCTCGCCAGAGACGCCGGGGCGTTAGTCTTGGTATTGGTCACGATGCCTTTCACTTTCGAGGGAAGACGGCGCTGTGCGCAGGCAACCGCGAGTTTGCAGCTCATCCGCGAAAACGCCGACGCCGTGATCTGCTTCGAGAATGACCGCATGGCCGAGCTTACGCTGCCGCGCATGGGGATCCATGAAGCATTTGCTGCAGCCGATGTAACCATTAGTCAAAGCATCAGAGCAATGGCGAATCTGCTTCTCCAACCCGGACTTATCCGATTGGGGTTCGATGATATTTGCTCGGTCATTCGTGATGGTGACGCTCGAGCCCTCTTCGGTTTTGGAGAAGCCGAAGGCGAGAATCGGGCTCATGATGCTCTCGTGAAAGCGCTACGAAATCCGTTAATGCATCGCGGCGAAATGTTGGCGAGCGCCGTCAATGTGATCGTCCAGATCCGGGGTAGCGCGAATGTGACGCTCGGTGAAATCGGGAACGTCATGGAAGAGCTCAATCGACACGTTAGTGACCGCACCCAATTAATGATGGGGATCGCGATCGATTCCAGTATGGGCTCGCGACTATCCGTGAGTCTTATTAGTTCGTTGGGAGGCAGTCCGGAGCGCCTCGCGAAAGCGGATTATCCGGCACTCGGGGAACCCGAACGAATTGAACCCGAACGAGTTGAACCGGCGCCGACTCCGGCCGCTGCTGTTCTTGCGGAACCGGTGGTTCATTTGCAGCTTGGCGATAAACCGGCAACTAATGGTCAAATGATCGAAACCCCGCCATCGGAGGAAGCCGTGATCTTAGACTCTCCCGCGAAGCGCCCGGCAGGGAACCGCCCGTCCAAAAAAGAGGTTGCCCCTGCAGATCAGGCAGCTTCGAAAGCAGCCCCAAAGAAGATAGAAGCCAAGCAAGAGGTTCTCCAATTCGACGCCGTCTCTCGAGGCAGATTTGAAAAAAGCGAGCCAACGATTATCGATGGCCAAGATCTTGACGTGCCAACTTTCTTGCGCCGACGGGTAAAAGTGAGTTAGTTTAGCGGTTCGGATGGCCTCTCGTTGTTTGCGTTACGGCCATATTGGGTGGATAAGGCTAAATTAGTGAGTGTCCTTGGCGGCGACCATGAAATTTGAACGGACAGAATGCGGCATGCATAAGATTGCGCCATGGACTTTTCCTGCCAATAGCGGCAAACGGCCGGAACGCGTCGAGCGACTTAAGAAGCAGCCTGATGATTTGTTCCGTGAAGCGGTAAGCTATTTGCGAGCCAGCGGCTTCCGGGTGACGCAACCGAGGGAAGTCATCGTACGGGCGGCAATTTCATTTCCGGGTCCATTTCACGCCGAAGATTTACTGGCCAGAGCCCGCCAGAACGATCGGCTCATTTCATTGGCCACCGTTTATCGGACCTTGCCGATGTTGTTGGATAGCAGACTGGTCCGCGACGTGGAGCTGAATCGCGAACACCGGTACTACGAGGTGAACCGCGAACAATCTCCGGCCTCGTTTCATATCGTTTGCGCAGACTGCCATGAGGTGGTCCAGGTACAAGACGAGTGTATCACTCTGCGAGAACGATTCTTAGCGAACAGTCTCGGCTTTAAGCCCATGAAGTTAACGGTTCGCATCGAGGCTGCCTGCCTTGACCTCCTCGAGAAAGGCTCGTGCAGTCGAAAAACTGCTCTGCATCAGGCGGCAAAGTCGAAAGTCTGAGGTCTAAAGCTTGGGCACGTTAGGCTCCGACGATTGGAGCGGAGCCGCTTTGGCGTGTCCTCCGATCACCCTGCCTCGTTATATCTATCATCCGTGCGGCCGCAACGCGCGCCAAGCGGGCGGCTCCCTGGAACGACTCGGAGTGTCTTAGCTCTATAGTTGTTCGGTAAAGTATCCACGATCCCCCCGGACTGGCGAACGGTAAATGGTCACCGCGGGCTAGTTCGCGGGAGCCGCCTGCTAACACCAGCTTAGTCTGGACGCTCCCCGGGTGTTGAATATGTGACGCTGGCCGGGCACAGGCGAAAGCGGCTCCCCTCCAGTTCCGAGAACCGCTTTAGGTTTCTAACAGCAAGGCCTCTGTCCGCGTCGTGTCAGCGTCGTCGCGCCAGTTTCATCAGTAACCTCAAGATTTCCAAGTACAGCCAAATCAAGGTTACCATTAGGGAGAAACCGGCGTACCATTCCGCCCATTTTGGCGCCCGATTCTCGATACCGGTCTCGATGAACTGGAAATCAAGGATCAGATTCAAGGCGGCAATTCCGACCACGAAAAGACTGAATAGAATCCCGAATGTTCCAGAGCCCGAAACAAAACCCAGCGGCATATGGAAGATGCTCAAGAGCATGTTCAACCCGTAGACGAGGGCGATACCAACGGTCGCCGAAACGATCAGGCTCTGAAAGGTCTGGGTGACTCTGATGATGCGAAAGGAGTAGAGTCCCAGAAGCGCAAATAAGACGGCAAACGTGAGGCACACCGCCTGAAAAGCAATTCCGGGATAGCGAGCCTCGGCGTATAGCGTGATACCTCCAATGACGGCTCCCTCGAAAAGACAGTAGATCGAGCCGGAGATAGCGGCTGTTCTCGGCTTAAAGGTCGTAAAGAGGGCGCAGCCAAGTCCTCCGATGGCACCGATTAGAATCGTGCCGGAAAGAGCTTCAGGGCGATTGACCAGGAAAGTCCACGTTGTTGCAGCGGAAGCGACCACGAGGACCAATAGGAAAAATGTGCGTAGGATCACGCCATTCAGCGTCATGGGTTCAGCCATTTCCCCTGGCTGAACGGAGCTGAAGGGCGCTCTTCTTAAAACCGGATTATTACTCGGCATATAGTGAATTCGTAAACAGTTACCATCATATTACACGCGTAATTTAGCAAGAGTTGCGGATTTTTTCGGTAGGGACGAGCTCCTGCTCATCCACGGGTTCGAACGTTTGCAGCAATCACGGATGAGCGGGAGCTCATCCCCACCGGCGGACGGCCCGAATGAGCGCAAGACCCGATCCCTACCGATCATTGCTCCGGCTGCTGGGCGGCGAAACCATTGGCAAGCAACAGGGCGACTTCATCTTGGACTGTGTCTAGTTGGTCCAGCCGCAGCCCAGGATCGATGATTAGAAAAGCTTCCCCACTCCTTGCATGTTCGTACACAAGAATCTTCTCCGAGTCGGTCTCTCGAACGTCGACTGGCTTCAGAATTTTCTTCCGCTCGAGCATGGCGGCCAGGACATAACGCGTATTGAGGTACTCGGGACGGTCCTCTTCTAGGAGCCGCCGCAACAAGGCCTCCACTGATTCCTTCTGCAAAGGCTCTGGCGGGGCTGAGGGTGGGGCCTGGTATTTAGATTTCCAAAACGAAAATGGTTGAGCTGATTCCTTTAACTGGTTCCAGGCGTCGTCCGAAACGTCTTCCCTCCGAAAGCCTTGCTTATCCCGGTACAACAAAGTCCAAATGGTATCCCCGTCGTTGAAAGGAATCTGGGTGTGCGCGCAAGCATGGCTTCGCGCCTTGATCTCCCATTCTGCTAACATCATCTCATATTATACTTAGTCCGCCTCTCAGGGAAAATCCTGATAATGACAGATGACAAATCACAAATGATCAAATTCATGAGCAGATCCGGCTCGATTTGTCATCTGTCATTTGTCATCTGTCATTGGGTTTGTGCACGCCTTCCGGCCTGCCCCCGAAGATGCTAGAATAGGACCTTTAAAATAGTTCTAATATTCATATGCGGCATTCGATTTGTCCCGGATCGACCATTGGTGTGCTTGGCGGTGGCCAGCTCGGCCGAATGTTTGGAATTGCCGCCCGAAGAATGGGTTACCGCGTGCATACCTATGAATCCACGCCAGACAGTCCAGCTGGCCAGGTTTCGGATCGGGAGTTTACCGGGCCTTATACGGATGAAGCTGCGCTCCAAGAGTTCGCCCAGTCTGTAGATGTCATCACCTTCGAATTCGAAAACATCCCTTCCACTGTCATCGATCGACTCGCTCTTGAAAAGCCGGTCCATCCTCGCTCGGAGGTGCTTCATATCTGTCAGAATCGCGAGCGCGAAAAGACTTTTCTGGCTGCTCATGGTTATCCTCATGTCCCGTTTCGCATCGTTGCTAACGCGGCCGATCTTCAGGAGGGGCTAACTACCTTGGGAGCACCGGCGGTTCTGAAAACTGCCGACTTCGGCTATGATGGGAAAGGCCAACAGAAAATTCAGGATGCCGGCGAGGTTGATGTCTCGGAGTTAGGAGGTAGAAAGGGTATTCTGGAAAAATGGATCGAGTTCGATTGCGAGCTTTCGGTGATTTGTGCCCGTGGCAGCGACGGCCAGTTATCGACATTTCCGCTTGCGGAGAACGTTCATCATCGGCATATCCTCGATCACTCGATTGCACCCGCCCGGCTGCCGGCAGAATTGCAACAGGAGGCAACCGAAATCGCGAAGTCGTTAGCTACTGATTTGGAGGTGGTTGGACTACTCGCCGTCGAATTCTTTTTCACTACCAGCGGCGAACTATTGGTAAACGAGCTGGCTCCTCGTCCCCATAACTCAGGGCACTACACTTTTGATGTCTGCATAACGAGCCAATTCGAACAACAACTGCGCGCCGTCTGCGGATTGCCGTTGGGCCTGCCGGATCAGCTTTCTCCAGCTTGTATGGTCAATCTGTTGGGGGATCTCTGGGTGAACGGCCGGCCCCCCGATTGGTCATCGATCCTTCGCCGGCCCAACGCTAAATTGCATCTCTATGGTAAGACCGAAGGTCGATTAGGCAGGAAAATGGGACATTATTGCGTGCTCGCGCCGACCGTTGATGAAGCGGTCGCAGAGGCGTTAAAGATCAAAATGGAATTACATCATGCGTTACGTCGCTAGTCCGGTTCTGAGCGCGTTCATCCTCATCTTATCCGCCTGTTCGCCGGACGCACAGACCGGAGCGTTCGGCTTAAGGACCGTCGATCTCAATGTTGGCGGAAGCACTGTGAAAGTCGAAGTGGCTGACAGCCCGCAATCACTCGAGAATGGCCTAATGTACCGGGATACTCTGGCGGACGGCCAAGGCATGCTTTTCGTCCTAGGCCCGGCGGAGCAGGCCAGTTTCTGGATGAAGAACACGAAAATCCCGCTCTCTATCGGCTTCATCGACGGTAACTCGGTTCTCCGGGAAGAGCATGATATGCAACCGTTCGATGAGCATTTAACCCGTAGCGCCACGAGCGATATTTGTTACGCGCTCGAGGTAAATCAGGGATGGTTCCAGAAGCATCACATTGATCCCGGCGTTAAGGTGACTGGGATTCCCAGATGAACGCCGGGAAGCCGCCGCGGCCCAGCGGCGCGTTCCCGGCAATCACGGCGTTATAAAAATGGTTACAAAAGAACAAACCATCGCGTTGCTTGAGTCGATATCCCGATTGCTCGAGTTGAAGGGCGAGAACCCGTTCAAGATTCGCGCTTATACGAATGCTGCCCGGGCCTTGGAGACCTTCTCCGGTAATTTTCCGGAGCTGGTTGCGGAGAAACACTTGGAAGAATTGGAGGGAATAGGCTCGGCCATCGCGAAGAAGATAGAAGAATTCGTTACCACCGGTAAACTCGGCTATTACGACGAGCTTCGCGGCAGTTTCCCAGACACTTTGTCGGAGCTCTTTGAGCTGCAGGGGCTTGGCGCGAAAAAGATCAAGGTTCTGTGGGAAACCCTGCAGGTACAGAGTATCGCTGATCTGGAGGCGGCCTGTCGCGATGGTCGCGTTGCCGAATTGCCGGGCTTTGGAGAAAAAACGGCGGAGAATTTTCTCCGGTCTATCGAACGTCGGGAAAAACACTCCGGCCGGCATTTGCTTTCCGAAGCTACGGTCATGATGGAATTGATTCTGGAACATTTCCGGGATCATCCGGATGTTTCTCAGATCAGCTCGGCTGGAAGCTTGAGAAGGTCAAAGGAGACCATCGGAGATCTGGATGTTTTGATCGCAACCAAGAATCCGAAAAGTGTCACCGAATTCTTTGTGACTTTCCCTTTGATCGAACGGGTGTTGGCCAAAGGAGAGACCAAAACCAGCGTGCTTTTGAAGAACGGCATGCAATCCGATCTTCGGGTGGTTGCTAATCATGAGTTTCCTTTCGCGCTGGCTTATTTTACCGGCAGCAAAGAGCACAACGTAGCGCTTAGGGGCAGAGCTTTACGGAACGGCTGGACTCTCAACGAGTACCGGCTTGGACCTGAGCCCAGCGCCAAGCAGCCTCCTAAGCCGATCCCCGCGATTGATTCGGAAGCCGATCTTTATGCTGCTCTGGCCTTAGACTTTGTCGTGCCCGAGCTGAGAGAAGCGACTGGAGAAATTGAGGCGGCTGAAGCCGCTAAACTGCCGAAGCTGGTCGAGCTCAGCAATCTTCGAGGAACATTTCACGCTCACACTAGCTCCACCGACGGCAGAAATACGTTAGAGGAAATGGCCGCCGCTGCACGCGATCTAGGGCTACAATACCTCGGAATGTCGGATCATAGTAAGAGCTCATTCCAAGCTCATGGACTCTCCGAAGAAAAACTGCTTCAGCAGGTGAAAGCGATACAGGAACTGAACGCGGTTTTTAGTGGGGAGTTTTGGATTTTCGCCGGCGTAGAATGCGATATTCTGCGTGACGGTAAACTCGACTTTTCGGACGAGATTCTATCGCAATTAGACTTTGTTGTGGCTAGCGTCCACAACGCACTGTCGATACCGGAAAAGGCGATGACTGATCGCATGATTCGGGCCATGGAGAATCCATATGTGACCATGCTTGGTCATCCGACCGGCCGGTTACTGCTTTCTCGCGAGCCGTACAAGGTTGATCTCAATGAGATCGTTAAAGCCGCAGCTGCGACCAAAACGATTATCGAGCTGAATGCGAATCCGCGTCGTCTGGATATGGATTGGCGCCTTTGGCGGCATGCGAAAGAACTAGGCGTTCTTTGTTCGATCAATCCTGATGCGCATTCAATGACCGGTTTCCAAGACCTGTGGTTCGGGGTGCAGGCGGCCAGGAAGGGATGGTTAACGCGAGAGAACGTTATTAACTGCCTTCCTCGTGACGGAGTCACCAAGATTCTGAAACAGAAACGCGGGTAGCGGGATATAGTTCCAGGTTCAAAGTTCTAGGTTTTATGTTGCCGCTCCAGCAGCGCGACGCCTCGCAGGGTAAGCGGATTGAACGTCGAACTTAGAACCTATAACTTAGAACCTTGAATTGTTCCCCCTACCTTCCCGGTGGCCTATCCAAACCCGGGTTACCCCCTTTTAGCTGTTCAGCCTTCGCTCTGTCTGTTTTGGCTTTCTGTATTTCGCCGACCTGCTGATAACCGAATGCGCGATTGAGATAGGCAAGCACTAGATTTGGGTCAAGGGTGATTGCCTCAGTGCAGTCCGCGATCCCCAGGTCGAATTGCTTTAGGCAGATATGAGCGTAACCGCGATTGTTGTAAGCGAGAGGGAGATTTGGGTTAACCTTGAGCGCCTCAGTACAGTCTGCGATGCAGGCGTCGTATTCCTTTAGCTGTAGGTGGGTATAGCCGCGATCGATGTACGCGTTCGTGAGATTTGGGTTAAGCTGGATCGCTTCCGTAAAATCTTCGATAGCGGCCTTGTATTGCTTTAGCCCGACGTACGCATCACCCCGATTGCTGTAGGCGAGCGAGAGTTTTGGATCGAGGCGGATCGCTTGCGTGGCGTCGGCGATGCAGGCGTCGTATTGCTTCAAGCTGTAGTGAGCATAGGCGCGATTGTTGTACGCGTTCGCGAAACTTGGGTTAAGCCGGATTGCCTCTGTGGAGTCTGCCATGCTGGCATCGTATTGCTTCAGGTTGATGTAGGAATATCCGCGAAGAAAGTAGGCATCGGCTAAATCTGGCTGTAGGCGGATTGCTTCGGTGAAGTCGCTGACGGCTTTATCGAATTGTCCTTGGAAGTTGTAGGTAGTTCCCCGGATGACGTGGGCTTGGAAAAGCTCGGGTTTAAGACGAAGAGCCTCGTCGCAATCGGCGATGGCTTTGTCGTACTGCTTTAGGCCGTCGTAGCTCGTTGCCCGGTTGGCATAGGCTTCAGCGTAATCCGGCTTGAGGCGAATCGCCTGGTTGCAATCATTAATTGCCTCTTCGTATTGCTGAAGGCTGTTGTGAGGATTCGCTCGATTCTTGTAGGCTTCGGCGAAATCCGGTTTAATGCGGATCGCTTCGTTACAGTCGGCAAGCGCTTTATCGAACTGGCTGAGTCGGGTGTAGGTAAACGCGCGATTGCTGTAGGCTTCGGCGAAGTCGGCTTTGATTCGGATTGCATCACCGTAGTCGGAAATCGCTTTATCGAACTGTTTCAGTTTGAAATATGCCTGACCGCGCTCGTTATAAGCCTCGGCGTAGTCTGGCTTAAGCCGAATCGCTTCGGTGTAATCCGCGACGGCTTTGTCATTTTGCCCCGCGTCTGTTTCGCTGTGGGCTTGGTGAAAGAGGTTGGCGACGTTTGTACCGGCTGGCGGTTGGCCGGCCGTCTCAGTAGTAGGAGTCGGCTCTGGAGTGGATTCTGAGCTACGGGTCTTGGGGGTGGCCTGGACGATTGCAACGGATGGGGTCGGAGTTACCGTCGACGCCGGAGACTGCCGACCGGCGAGTATGGCCCGGCTTATAGACAAGACTAGAACGGTTAACACTCCAAGTCCGACGATACCGCCGATCCCGAGGATCCAGACGATTGGCCACATCGAGGACTTTTTTTGTGGAGATGCTGCTATAACCTGCGAGGCCGGTCCTCTCGCATAAGTTGCTGTCCCAAAGTGAGTTGGCACGCTGGTTTTCTCCCTTGGCGCCTGATAAATTGGGGCGGGCGGTGGGGTCGGAAGAGAGACGGTTCTTGCTGGCGGTTGGACAGATCGCGGCGGCGGTGCTGGGGTGCCGAGAGGAGTTACACGGGTTGTTTTGGGAGAGGTACCGACGCTCGTCCCGAAAGCTTGCCAAAAACTCTGACAATCGGAAAAACCGCCGGCATTTAAGGGCGCGACGAGCGCCGCCCGCAACATTCTGTTTCCAAATTCATTGATCGCGGTTAGCGGGACATAGTCGCCGGTGTCGGGCACCCCGTAGGGACGGCCGCTTAAAAGCTCATAGAGCAGCTGGCCAAGCAGTTGAACGGATGATTTGCCTCGGATCCCCATCTTGGCTTGGGTCAAAGCGAGTAACCGGCTAGTCGAGAGCATGGTCGGGTCAGTGTCCGAGGTGCCTGATCGCTTGACCAAGCCGCGTAAACTTAAAGGATTGAGTTTAAGTTGGGCCTGACGCAGGCCATCGGGTGCCGATTTCGCCAGCACCGGGAAGCTCGCAGGAGTAATCTCTGGCGGAAAAGCGAGAAAGATTTTTCCTAACCCTACTTCGATCAGGGCTAACGAATGTTCTGACAACTGATCAAGTAGAGTCGGCAGTGGCGCAAGCAGTGTGACGAGCTCCGGTACCGGCACCGATTGTCTCCAACGCAGCAGGGCGCTAAGACTAAATCCGTTTAGCCATTCACGGACAAGAAATGGGGGCTGTGCGTCGAGCTCAAGGCCGTAATGCCCCACCAGATGGTCGATGGACAGGCTACGAACCCGTTCGAACTGCTCGCTGAGCAATTTCCGATTGTCAGGGTCGGAAACAATGCTCGGATGCAGAAACTTGAGGGCCACTTCCCTTGAAGTACCGCCGCGGTCTTCCCGGGCACGGAATAATCGGCCGCTGACTCCTTCCCGGAGCTCTTCGATCAATTGAAAGCGCTCTTCCCGTGTCTGCCCGGCCGCTGGAGCCAGGTAACTCGATAGTACGGGTGAGCCGATTAAGGTCTGCATTCCGAGGTGGCTTTCGGACGCAGGGACTGGTGGTTTCGCTGAGCCAATTTCTGAGGGTTGTATGCCTGAGTCTGCTGGAAGAGTGCGTAGGATCTCTTCAACTCGATCCTCCAACTCAGCCGGTGTTTGCGGGCGTTCCGCCGGATCTTTCGCCAGTAGACTCTTTAGGAGCTCGAGAACTGACGGCGGCAGCTCAGGCAAATCGGCGAATGGGGGCTGTCGGAAGAGATGGGAACCGCTGATCTCTGCCGGGCTACCATGGAAAGGTGTTTTTCCGGTCAACAAAAACCAGAGAGTGATTCCGAGCGAATAGATGTCCGATCGTGTGTCCAGTTCCTCTTGCCTGCACTGCTCAGGACTGGCATACGCGAAGGTTCCGATAAATTGCTCCCCACTGACAATTGATTGAGCGGCGTTCGCGTCGCCCACGTTTTTCGCCAATCCGAAGTCGATCAACTTAATACGGAGCCGGTTCCGCCGGTCCTCGACCGCCATAATGTTGCTCGGCTTGATATCACGATGGATCAGACCCTTAGTTCTGGCTGCTTCCAAAGCGCCAGCGGCTTGCGCGGTTACATTAAGCGCTTGAAAAACTGACAGCGGCCCCTGTTTTTTGACATACCTGTCGAGATCAACACCCTCGACCAATTGCATGGCGTAGAAATAAGAATCGCCCTCCTGGCCTCGGGAGTAGACCAAGGCAACGTTAGGATGCTCGATTGCACCTGCGATTTGCGCTTCTCGCAAAAACCTTTTTCGGATTCCCTCATCACCCATGAGCGTGGGGTTAATCACCTTGAGAGCGACTTCCCTTCCTCCCATCGAAACTTGCCGAGCGCGGTAAGTGACACCCATCCCGCCGCGCCCCAGTTCAATTGGTCGACCGTCGGTCGCACCCAGAATCTCGAAATCGCCAAATCGGGCAGCTGCCGCGACGGCGGGTAGCTGGTTCTCTTGTCCGGGGCTATTAGTGGCGAGCAGTTTGCTTACCTGGGAAGATAAATCTGCTACCCGCTCCGGGTCGCTATCCCGTCCGGAAACATCGTGCCAGTGAACGACGCGCAAATAATACGCGAGATCATCGCTCATGATCGCTCTATCCAGCCGTAGCGAAAGGACGGGGAGACGCTGGTTAGTGGCGAATTCAATTTCCCGCAATACGTTTGCTGACCGATTGGCGTTATCGCTAAAAAGCAGGACCACTGCTTTGGATTCTCTCAGCCCCTGGATAATCTGCCCTGCATAGGGTACTCCGGGATCTACATTTCTAGGCGCTATCCAGCACCGGATTCCGTTCGTTTCCAGGGACTCACATGCGGCCTCGGCGATGGGACGATTGGCCGAAGAATAGCTAATAAACACCAATGCCGATGAAGGATGTCTGTCCATAGATCCTGCCTCGTAACATAAGGTTTGTCTCAAAGTAGACGCGCGAGTTCGAGACAATTGCGATCATGTTGGGCCGAGTCGTCCGCCAGCCGCGGGGAATAAACTTGCAGTTTTTTTGTGGCCGAGGTCGCAACTCCGTAGGAGTGGAATCTTTATAGTCTCCGTATGCAGATAGACGCAAGCTCCGTAGGAGCGGCATATAGAGGAGAACTAACCGGACGCACGAGCCTCTTCGCCAATGCTCGATCAGATGTCGCTCCTACGGAGATGCCCTCTATCTGGCTCTGTACCAACTATGAAGATTTCACTCCTACGGAGTTGCGATCTCGGCCACCTCAAAACGTCCCATCCCATGCCATCAAACCAAGTGTCTCGGCGCGTGCACAACTCCGGCTTCAGCGCTGGCCTTTCGTTCTGCCGCGATCCGCTCCACAATATCGCGTACCATCTCTTCCAAGAGCAGGCGTAAATGGCTGTTCTGCCGGTAGTCGGCCGGAGCGATATGCCGGACTCTCTGCGCCCGGGTGGCTAAATCGAAACATTTCCTAAAGCTCGCCCGTTCCGGATCGTCCGGGTTATAAACCGCGATAGCATTCCCTCCATTTTTCTTCATGATCGTGAAGCAGGGAACGTCGGTGGGACCGTCGCCGATGTAGATCATGTTCCGGAAAGGAATCGGACGAACGTCATCCGGCATGTGATCGTTTACGTCTTGGGACATATCCAGCAGGCCTTTGTTGATCCTGAACAGATACTGAGTCTTCTGGGTGTGGCTGATTACCCGTTTCGGAAACGTGATCCGGCCTGCCGTGTCTTCGGCATATTCGCAGCCAAACACGGCTCGGAGATAAGGGCGGATCCTGTTCCCTTCAATTAACACCTTGAGTCCGGAAGAAACGACGTAATGCTCAACTCGAATTCCGGCCTCGATCTGCTCCTCAGTTAATAAGCCATCCTGGAATTCTTCAAACATCTCCGGCAGACCGCGGTATAGGCTCATCTTCGCTCCGAGCTGTTCTAGCTGTTTATTTGTCGGCCGGTCGACCGCTAAGTAATCGAGCAGACATTTCATATAAGCGAGTTCCTGGTCGTAACCTTGTTCCTGAACCAGCTCCGCGCAGCGTCGCCAGAACTTCTCCGCGTTGATACCAAATGCCGGAAAGATGACATCGTCCTGCATGTAAGCTGGACTTAAAGTCTGGTCGTAGTCGTACACGATTCCGATCGTGTTCTGGATAGCTGCCATTCACGTAAAATAATGCACGCACGCAGGAAACTCACGCGCGAAGCAGTGGAGCGCTGCCTCGCTTGCGAGGCCGGATCGGCCAGCACCTGGAGGGGAGCCGCTTTTCAGCGTTGAGAGTCTTCAGGCATGGCCCCGGTAAAAATCGTAGCTTTACCAGACGTCGTTTAGCGGGCGGCTCCCGGAAACGTCTCCGCGCGTGAATTGTCGGCTGAAGAGAAGACACCGCAGATGCTGGCAACATCAGGGGCGTGCGCGGGAGCCGCCCGCTCTCAGTTGGCACGCGCTGTGTTTCAATTGCAGGTTTTTAACTCAGGACGGTTAAAAGCAGCTCCCCTCCAGGCGCTAGGCGAGCTGGACAGCCCACTCCACGGCTCACCGTATTTGTGCCATTTCCCCTTTGTGTGAGATTTGTCGCCTGTGTCATCGCCTAAACCCCTGGTCGCTAGCTTCTGCACTTTCTTTCTCAAGCCCGAAATGCTGCACATCTATCGCCAGCTGACCGGCCTCAGAACCTTTGAGACTTTTGTCATTACCAAACACCGTCAAAACGCGGATCGTTTTCCGTTCGATGATGTGGAACCCCTCGTAACACCCAGGCGACATGTCTTACGTCGAGGTTATCTCAAGTACATCACGCGTAAGCCCGCGCTGATTTATCGGGGCGAATACGATGCCATCCGTCGCATCCTGATCCGTCGCGATCCCGATCTTATCCATGTCTATTTTGGGAATACCGGGGTTCACTTGCTTCCGTTACTTAGCAAATGGGATCGTGCCTGGGTGGTCTCGTTTCACGGGATGGATGTTCAAAGACGGCCCAAAGAAAAGGGATACGACCGGAAACTGGCCGAAGTACTGCAACTCGCGCCCTTGGTTTTAGTCCGAAGTCAATCGTTGGCGGAACGGCTTCAGGATCTCGGATGCAGCCCGGACAAAATCCGATTGAATCGAACCGGCATTCCTCTGCAGAACTTCCCCTGGGTCGAGCGCTCTGTGCCGGTCGCTGGTCAATGGCAACTGATTCAGGCTTGCCGCTTGGTCGAAAAAAAAGGTTTACTAACCACCTTGGGCGCGTTTCGCAGATTTATTGCTGATTATCCAAAAGCGCGGTTAGTGATCGCGGGAGAGGGCCCAATGAAAGATACTTTAGTACGGAGGATCGATGAGCTTTCCCTTGGGAACCAAGTTTCGCTAACTGGCTTTCTTAACCAGGACGATCTTCGCCGGGTTTACGCTGAAAGCCATATTTTCATTCATCCAAGTGAGCTTGCTCCTGACTCCAACCAGGAAGGAATTCCCAATTCCATGTTGGAAGCAATGGCCAGCGGACTGCCGGTTGTCGCCACCCGGCACGGAGGAATCCCTGAGGCGGTGCAGGAAGGGTTAGATGGGCTTTTGGTTCCCGAACGCGATGAACCGGCGTTGTACGAAGTCTTGCTCAAACTCGCAACCCAGCCTGATCTTTGGCAACGAATGGGGAGACAAGCGAGTCGCTCCGTGGCTGAGAATTTCGAACAACAGCAGCAGATTGAGAAATTAGAGGCGGCTTACGCCGAAGCTTTGCGGGCCGGATCTTCGAGCTAAGACGCGGACCCGTGTTCCAGGAAGTTTCCGTTTATAACGGGGGGTATTCATCCGGATAGGGATTCAAATCCGGCCTTGGCAGGTTCTTCTCGGCTGAGCGTCCGTCGGGTTTCTCCCAGTCTTCCTGCCGACCTAGTGCGGTCAAATCGAGAAAATAATAGTCGCCACCGGTTGTCTCGGTGCCACGGCCAAAAGTCGAATACGTATGGTAAACGTCATTATCCTTACGCAGAAAGCAGCTTAGTCCGGGCAAATCAAAAGGCTGGTCCCCTTCCAGATAACCTGAGCTGCCGGCGGCTTCGTGCTCCGCGGGCGTGCGATAGTTGTAGATTACGGGCGCAACTGACGCATCCACGGTTACATGGAAGTCGTAGTTAAACGAATTTCCGAAGGAAGAATACCAAGGAATGGTCCATCCCATTCGCTTCTTGAATGGTTGTATCTTCGCCAGCGGAGCTCGAGAAACGAGCACGAGGGAGGTATTGCGAGAGTGGAGTCTATTGAAGTGGCCACGCGCGATTTCGTCCGCCCAGCCGGAGCAGCCCGGGCATGGATTATCCAGTGGCTGACCTTTTTCCCATCGCCACATGAAGTGATAGACGATGAGCTGGAGGTGTCCGGCGAAGAGGTCGAGCAACGATTTGGGACCGTCAGGACTGTCAAAGACGTATTTTTCCTTGATGTGGACCATCGGCAACTCACGCCGCGCAGTATTAAGTCGGTCACGAGCGCGAGTGAGTTCTTTCTCCTGATTGAGCAAATTGACCCTTGCCTGGAGCCATTCCTCACGCGAAACGACGTGAGGATAACTGAGATCACTTGTTGCCATACCTGTATGTCTTGGGTTTATCGCTGTTAGTCTGTGAGTTCATCATTACGACGAACAAACCGATGTGTTTAGGACAGGGGAGAGACGTTTTATTTTCGAGGAAATAGAAGCGGATCCGGCGGGACGAGCAAGTTTTTCAAACAGTAGAGCCGGCTGTTTCTCTTGGACTGTTTGGCTGGTGGAAAGTATTTTAACTGATGCAGGTGCTGGCTACCTATCGATTCACGACCGACGAATACCATCGCCTGGGAGAAGTTGGCATTCTCAATGAAGACGATCGAGTCGAACTCCTAAACGGAGATTTAGTCGTGAGGGAACCAGTCGGGGGCGAACATCGTACGTTGGTCGACTCCTTAAATATCCTTTTTGCAAATCGCATTGGTCAAGATCGATACCGGATCGGTGTTCAGAATCCGATTTCGTTAGATCCTTGCAGCGAGCCGCAGCCAGACGTCGTGTTGTACGCTCCGTCGGTCCGAGGGAGGCACCCCCGTCCCGACGAGATCTTTCTTCTAGTCGAGGTGGCTGACATCTCTCTCGCTTATGATCGAGGCCCCAAACTGGAGGCATATGCGCGCTCTGGCGTCGGTGAAGTTTGGGTTATCGACGTCCTGCGCAGACGGGTCAGTGTCTACAGAAGCCCCGTCGTTGGCCGTTACCAGTTCACCTTAGAGGCAAAGGGCGACGATGTTCTGACTGTCGAGTCCTTCCCCGATATTATCTTCTCGGTGAACGCGATTCTAAGTAATTGATCGTTTCAGGCCGAAGAGCTCAACTCGCCGGCGTCAATAGGTTGCTCTCTATTGGTTTCTAGACCCATTCGAAGGGCATCCTTCAAATTCTCGGATGCTTCCTCGATCGTTTTACCCTGCCTATTCACGCCTGGTATCTCGTCGGCCCAGGCAGACCACCGACCGTCAACTTTCTTAAGCGCAGGCGTCAGCTTCTTGCGATAAGCTTAACCTGGCGACCTCGGCTTTTCTCGCCCATTTACCTTTCATCAATCATCTCTCACTGCCTATTTCACGCCCGCACTCGGCTCAACTCGAAAGATCTTTTCTTCCGGTTTTTTGAGATCGAGCTTATCCCTGGCTAACAACTCCAGGTAATCGGGATCGCGCTGAATCCAGGACAGTTTTTTCTGCTCGCGTCGATTGACCAGTTTTTCCTTCGCTAGTTGCTGTTCCAGCGTTTGGAGAGCTAACTGTTGTTTCTGCCGCTCCTTTAGTAACGGCAGAAACCAACAAATCATCAGGATCAAAATCGCTGCAATCAGCAGAATATAGAGGATCCGATTTAGCAACAATCGGAGCCAGTCAGTATGGGACTCATCAAAGCTATTGTAGGCCGACCGCACTCAGCGCAATTTACCGCCATACCGCGCATTGTCACCTAGTTCTTCCTCGATGCGCAGCAGCTGATTGTATTTTGCGATGCGGTCGGTCCGTGAAAGCGAGCCGGTTTTGATCTGGCCGGCGTTGGTTGCCACCGCGATATCGGCAATCGTAGTGTCCTCGGTTTCACCAGACCGATGGCTGATTACCGCGGTATACCGATTCTCTCTGGCGAGCTCAATTGCATCGAGGGTCTCAGTTAACGACCCAATCTGATTAACCTTGACCAGGATCGAGTTGCCGACTCCTTGATCGATTCCTTTCTGCAAGAACTCCACGTTAGTCACGAAAAGGTCGTCACCGACCAGTTGGACTTTGTTGCCCAGCGCATCCGTCAATTTCTTCCAGCCTTGCCAATCGTTCTCGGCGCAACCGTCCTCGATCGAAATAATTGGATATTTGGAGCAGAGCTGCTGATAGAGAGCAACTAGGTCGTCGGCCGAGCGTTCGGATTTGTCAGACTTTTTGAAAACGTATCGGCCACGGTTCGCATCATAGAATTCGCTTGAGGCGGCATCCAGAGCGAAGGCGATATCATCGCCCAATTTATAGCCGGCTTTCTCGATGGCCTTCGCAATAGTATCCAAGGCGTCCTCAATTCCGGAAAGATTAGGTGCGAACCCGCCTTCGTCTCCGACCGCGGTCGATAAGCCTCTTTCTTTCAAAACGCTTTTCAGCGCGTGGAAAACCTCAGTCCCGTAGCGCAACGCTTCTGCAAAGGTCGGAGCGCCCTTTGGCAGGATCATGAATTCCTGGAAGTCGATAGGAGCATCCGAATGAGCGCCACCGTTAATGATGTTCATCATCGGAACGGGCAACACCTTCGCGTTCGGTCCACCGAGGTAACGGAAGAGCGGGAGATCAAGTTGGCCGGCCGCGGCGTGGGCAACCGCAAGTGAGACTCCAAGGATAGCATTCGCCCCCAGCTGCTTCTTATTCGGGGTTCCGTCTAGGGCGATCATGGTGCTATCGATCGTCAATTGGTCTAGAGCGTCTAATCCGACCACCGCATCAGCGATTTCCGTTTCCACGTTTTGAACCGCCCGGGAAACACCCTTACCTAGGTAGTGTTCCTTATCGCCGTCGCGAAGCTCCCAGGCTTCATGTTCTCCCGTACTGGCTCCGCTCGGTACAATGGCGCGTCCGACTGCACCGCCGGTCAGTTCGACATCGACTTCGATGGTAGGATTCCCTCGGGAATCGAGCACTTGGCGAGCTCGAATATCTGAGATGACAGTTAATGACATAAAAACGTTAGAAGTGGCAAATAGCGATGGGGTCGCAAAAACACAACCAATGATCGCCCTGATTTAACTCTCAGGGCATGTGGGGGTTGCGGTTAAAGCTCCGGTCTTTTTTTTCAGCGACTCAACATGTGACTCTGCCGGCATTCGTCTGCTTCTACTCGTTCACAGCAACAGCTTCATTTTCAGTGTTCTGCCAGGCTGTGATCTCTACGATTTCGACCTTCTTAGCGGCGGTCTCGCCAGGTAATTCCGCGCTGTCACCGGTCGTTTTGCCTATAAGAGCCTGACCGATTGCAGTTTGATAAGAGACGATCCCTTTGCCTGGGTCACTATCCCATGCTCCCAGGATATGGAAGGTTGACAGCTGTCCGCTCTCCGTGTCGCGCGTTACCACCGATGTCCCGATGGACACCTGGCCCGTTTCGACATTCTCGAAGGCGGTACCACGAGCGCGCGATAGCATCTGTTCGAGCTCCGCCTTTCTCCGCATTAGCACGGTCTGCATCTCTTTGGCCGCCTTGTACTCGAAATTTTCACGGAGATCACCGTAGGAACGGGCAACGCCAATCTCCTTGGTGTTTTCAGGGATTTTCTTTGAAATCAAGTCGTCGTATTCGGCCTTCCGTCTCTCCAGGCTAGGCCATGATACGACCAGCGCTTCTTCTTTCTCTTCTGGCTCGCCGCTGACCATGTGCTGCAATTCACCGTGGACTTTGATCATCCGAGCCATCAACGAACGCTTATTCAGTTCTTCAAAAACCGGCGTCAGCATTAGCCGGCGCATTAAATCGCGCGCTTGGCTCGACGAAGCGCTCACGATCAAGTCGGAGATCAGATCTTTGTCGTCGATTAATAGATCGTGCAGCTTAGAGCCGCGGCGAGCTTCAGCAAATTGGTCACGCTCTAGGGCGCCTAGCATCGCAGCCAGGACGTCAGGCTCAATCAAATCGGAAAATTCGGTTGTAGCTCGATCTTTCGCCAACCAATAGAGGATATCAGAAGAAGCGGAGTGGTCCCGAATCGACCGGACGAGATACAGTCGCACGTCTTCAGCGCGTTTGTTCTCGGCAAATATCTTGGCGATTTCCGCTACAATACGATAGCCGGCGTCCTGGAAGATATGCAGCAAGCGCTGATCCCAATCCTGCGGGAATGCAATTAGAAACTCCGCCAGGACCCACCGTTGGCGAGCCACTGCCACTTGGGACACAATCTGTCCGAGTCTAGACTCATGTTCCTGCAACAACTGGGCCAGGCTAATTTGGCCAGCGGATAAACTTGGCACCTCTTTCAACAGATCGTCGCGCTCGATCAACAGCTCCATTGCTTGTGCCGGGTGCAGACGCCGGTTGCGGCTGATGCTCTCTTCCGCCTGCGTTACTACTGCTTGCAGGGCGTCGGTCTTGTCTCCGAAAATAGCGGCGTTCTTTACGATCTGGCTAACGCGGTTCACCTGATCTTTGAGCTGTCTCGCCTTTTGGAACGCGTCAATTAACTCGTCGCTATAGCTGAGGGCTTGTTCTCGGACGCTGATCGGTTCCGTCTTTTTAGTTGGAAGAGCGAATCGACCGTCCTTACGCAAAATCTTCTTGGCGTTGTCCCACCATTTCTTGAAATCGGCTTCTGCGACGACCTCTGGCGTCACGGCCTTCTGGATCTGATCTTGGCTCAGTTTTCCGCCGAACCCACTAAGCAGCTGCCCAAAGAAACCTGGGATATCATTGGCTGCCTGCGTCTTGAGCGCATCGAGGCCGGTCGTTTTTCGGACCAGAAAATGGTCTTCCGGCAGTGGTTGTAATGACTCAGCCGCATATTGCGGCTGCATCGTGTGATGTTTCTTGCTCGCGAAATCAACAACCACTTGATTCAGTAGCAAATTCCAGGCTTTGACCTGCCCGAAGCCCCAACTTTTGTGCTGACAATATGTTCCAGGTTTTAACTGTTGAAGCTGTTGGCCTGTCTTCGCCGCAATCTTTCCCGAGTCGACCAAAGCTTGCAGTTCAGAATCCATAAGGAGGTTTGAACATAGGTAAGAGCGGGAGTGGCTCAATAAGAAAATCAGGCCAGCATTAAGCTGTCCTGCCCGACGTAGCCTCCCGGAGCTTCGGCGACGGAGCGAATTCGGGCTGAATTAGGGGTCGCCGCCCGAGGAGCGCTGCCTCGCTTAAGGCGGACTGGAGCGGGGCCGCTTTTGACCGTTGCCAGACCGCTCGCGCGGTCGCACGAAAAAATCATGGCGCCACCCAACGTTCCGTAGCAGGCGGCTCCCCTCTAACCGGCCTCGCGAGCGAGGCCTTGCTCCAGGGGCCGGTCCGGCCTCTAGTTTCTACCGGCTCTTCTTGGCCGCCAGCTGAACCTTCAGCTTGTCTTCCGCAAAAATGATCTCAGTCTTTGGCAGCATTGCTCGCGCTTCGGCTACTACGGAATCGACCTCGGCCAAGACCTCCGCCGAGCCGTGCGTCAACACCAACCTGCTTATCCTGTATTTCTGTAGAAATCTAAACAGGCTTTCGGGCGGGAAGTGAGCCAGTTCGCAGATCAGTAGATCGGTTCCCTTCTCCAACTGAGGAAGCAAATCCTCCGGGGCGCCAATATCGCCAGAAGCTACAAATTCGAAGCTTGGAGAATCGAAACTCAGGCTAAAGGGGTGAAACCGGCCGTTACCGAACTTTTTAACCAACGAATCCAAGTGGGTCGTGGGCGCCACCCGAACATTTATGCCGCCGATGTTGACCTGATGGCCGTCTTCCCAGGCCTGAAACTGGAGCTCAAATGGGATAAAACTCGGGCCGATGTACGATGCGTCCAGCCAGATGGTCAATGGCTGAATCAGCTCCTTAGGCAGGAAGATCGGGAGAGGTCGCTCTCGGCCGACGATCCAACAGGATTGGATCAACATCGCCAGTCCACTCGTGTGATCCGAGTGTCCATGGGTGATAATGATCGTATCCAGCTCGACTGGCTCGATGCCCAATTCTATCAAGGTCCGGCTGCAAGATTCACCGGCATCGACCAGGATCTTCTGCTCACCTGTGTCCAAAAGAAAGCTCGAGTGATTGCGGTGGGGGGCAGGGTACCCGGGGGCGGTCCCAAGGAGAGTGATCGTCGCCATATTCGGCTCAGTTCAAGGCAGAGAAGCTGAAAACAACGGCGTCGTCAATCTCAAGCAAGAGCCGTAAACTACCGCCGGAGTAAGCGATACTCGTAGCTGTCCACTAAAGCCAGCCAGCTTGCCTCTATGATGTTATCGGACACTCCGACCGTGCTCCAGGTCTCTTTATGATCGCTCGAATCGATTAGAACCCGCGTTCTGGCTGCGGTTCCAGAACTCGCTCCAATGATACGAACCTTGTAATCGGTCAGCCGGATATTGTGAATATCAGGATAAGTAGGAATCAAGGCCTTGCGCAGGGCGCCGTCCAAGGCGTTGACCGGACCGTCTCCTTCTGCCACCATGTAAATGTCCTCATTTCCCACGCGCAATTTGACGGTTGCTTCGCAGGTTTCGTACTGGTTCCGGACCGATCGGATATAGGTGCAATGATATTCGAGCAGCTCCCAGAACGGCTCCGGAGCGCTCAAGACACGGCGAACCAGCAACTCGAAGGAAGCTTCGGCCGCCTCGAACTCGTAGCCTTCATGTTCCAGGCGTTTTACTTCCTTCAAAATGGCGGCTACCTGCGGTGAACGTTTGTCTAGTTGGAACCCAAGCTGCCGGGCCTTCGCAATCACGTTGCTTTGCCCGGACAACTCCGAGACCAGAATTTGTTGCCGGTTCCCGACCGAGCCCGGAACGATGTGTTCGTAACTTCGGGCAAGCTTCTCGACTGCGTTTGCGTGGAGACCCCCTTTATGGGCAAAAGCGGTCGCTCCGACAAAGGGCGCGCGGATGTTATGCTGGCAATTCGCCAGTTCGTCGACGAACAGGGAGAGCTCGTGCAATTGGGTGAGATCAGGAACCACTTCGACCCCGAGCTTGAGCTGGAGATTTGGGATGACGCTTGTCAGATTGCAGTTCCCAGTACGTTCTCCGTATCCGTTAATCGTGCCTTGAACTTGGGTAGCTCCCGCACGTAAAGCCGCTAAAGCATTAGCGACACCCAGCTCACAGTCGTTGTGCGTATGAATCCCGACAGGCAGCCTTAGTTCATTCACGACCTTTTGCGTGATCTCGCTGACTTCGTGCAGCATGGACCCGCCGTTGGTATCGCAGAGGACAACCATATCCGCCCCTGCGTCTCTTGCCGCCGCGATCGCAGCCATCGCCTGGTCCCGATCGTCCTTGTAACCGTCGAAGAAGTGTTCCGCATCGAGGATCACCTCCCGTCCTGCTTGTTTCAGGTAATCGACGCTGTCGCGGATCATTCTGAGATTTTCTTCCAGCGAAACACCCAGGATCTGCTCAACGTGTAAGCGCCAGCTCTTCCCCACGATTGTCACCACCGGCGTAGCGGCTTGAAGCAGCAGCAACACCTGGGGATCTTTGGCCGGACTTATGTTCGGGCGGCACGTGCTTCCGAATGCGCAAATTTTGGCATGCCCCCAGTCGTGGCCCTTCGCTTCTTCGAAGAAGGCAATATCTTTGGGGTTAGAGCCGGGCCATCCTCCTTCAATATAATGGATGCCAAAAGCGGTAAGTTTGTCCGCAATCCGGATCTTATCTTGGACACTGAAAGAGATACCTTCCCCCTGCGTGCCGTCGCGTAGGGTTGTGTCATAGAGCGAAATCGACCTGGCATTCATACAACGGGTTTGGTCCGTTATCCCAGACAGCGGCGCTTTGCAAGGATCGGTTTAAAATCCGTGGGGTCGCGCCTAGGGAGAAAACCGACGTTTTAGTCCGGTAGGGATGAGTTCCTGCTCATCCGGATTCAGACTCGATTTTGTCTGGGGAACATCCGGATGAGCAGGAGCTCATTCCTACCGGCCATTTGGGAAAACTGGGTGCGCGGGCGGGTCTTCTGTGCTTATTTTCTTGACTATGAAAACCTTGAGTCTGTGGCGCAATTTGCTGGTGCCGCTGGCTTCAACCATCGCCATTACCGCATTTGCCGGCTCGGCTTCAAATGGGAAATCGTCGGCCTATGCCGGGACGGGGCCAAACGTCCGGATCGAGTTTACCAATCCCAAGTATTTCACCGATATCCGGATCCATGATTTCGATGAGTTCAAATCGGCCAAGATCTTCGGCAATGAAATGACTGAAGCTCTGACCCCAGTCGTGGCGAAGTCTGCGCCCGGCTGCACGTTAACCCTGCAATTCACTGATATCGACCTAGGCGGCCTATACAAACCGTGGAAACCGCAGCACAGCCAGATCCGGTATGAGGTCGATTCCCATCCGATACGGATGAGCTTCAACTATACGCTGACGGACAGCAGGGGAAGAATCCTTTCCCAAGGAACAAAGAGTCTCGTCAATAGTCTTTATCTAGGTTGGTCTGCCCAGGGTCGGTATTGGGAAAATTGGGATTATCTCTATTACGAGAAACAAACCCTCTTGAAGTGGGCAGCGCAGAACGTCAGGGCTTAGGTCAGGAGCCAGAATCCAGGAGTCAGGAGTCACGAGGCCCGGCAGCCTGAGGTACAGGTCAGGAAAACATGCCTAAGGCTGGGCCCATTGTTGGAGTTTGCTTTGGCGCTAGTCTCGGATAGCCGCTTTGCCTCCTGACTCCTGAATTCTGCCTCCTGACTCCTCTATTTAACCACCTTGACCGGTGTTCCCACCTGAACGGCGGCAAAGAACCGTCTCGCCTTCGAGCCGGGCATCCGAATGCAACCATGTGAAGCCGGGTAGCCGGGCAGGTCTCCTTCGTGGAGGCCGACTCCGCCGTAGATCCTCATGAAATAGGGCATCGGCGCTCCAATGAATATAGCGCCAGGCGGCTTTGGATCTTTGTAGACGTTGGCATCCGGTTTGATCACGACCCCGTCCTGCACGTATTCGCCGTAAATGCTCGATCGATGATCGACATCCTTTTGGATGATCTTGTATCGGCCAGGTGATGTGTTGTATCCCTCGCGCCCCGTTGAAATCGGGGCCTTCAGCGCCAGTTGGCCGCCCGCGTAAAGATAGGCTTCCTGCGCGGTAAGATCCACGACGACCGAAATTTTGCCCGGCGGCAGCCCTCTGATGTCATAGACCGTGTTTTCGATCTGGGCGCAGCCGCTGATGAATAACGCCGTCAACGCTGCCGCGGTTACGGGACTGGTCAACGCCTTGAACCTGAATAATCTTTGGATTGCCCTAAACATCGCTAAACATCGCGGGGAGTTTATGCCATTCAATAGCCGCTCTATGTCAAGACCATGCGCAAAATTTTATGCGGCGCATAAATCTGTTCAATTGGCTCAAATAGCTCGCTCAGCGAACCCAAGGGTGGCGTTCTCGGCCCTCGCAATGCCCCCGGAGTTATGATCGTTAACCTCTGGCTCTGGTTCTCCGTGCTGATCAGCGCGGTCCTTCTTGTCCAGTTCGTTCTGAACCTGTTACTCCTGCCACGCCTTCGTCCGGACATCGAACCGACGACGCTCCCTCGCATTTCGATCTTACTCCCGGCTAGAAACGAGGCGCTAAGAATCAGGAGCTGTTTGGAATCATTGCTGAAACAGAATTATTCTTCGCTGGAAATTATTGTCTTGGACGACGAATCGGTGGATGCGACCGCGGAGATCACCCGCGCTCTTGGTTTCTCAACTGAGCCCGAGTCCAAATTTCGCTTGATCCGGGGAGCGCCGTTACCGCCGGGATGGACGGGAAAATCCTGGGCTTGCCATCAGTTGGCTGAAGTCGCTCAGGGCGAATACCTGTTGTTCACGGATGCGGACACCATGCATCAACCGGAAACGGTTTCTTCAGCGGTTGCGGCCGCGCAGCGAGCCGGTTGCGATTTACTGACGCTTTGGCCGCTTCAGAACACGGTTACTTTCGCCGAAAAATTAGTGATTCCTCTGATGTTTGTCGTCGGTGGTTCCTATCTCCCGCACTGGTTGTTGGTCTGGGCCCAGCGTTCGCCCTGGCTTGCGCGCATCCTTGGAAACAAGTTGCTGGCTCGTTGTGGGACGGCAACCGGACAGTTTCTGTTATTCCGGCGACAGAGTTATTTTAAGATGGACGGTCATCGAGCGGTTGGCGACCACCTAGTCGAAGATATTGCATTGGCGCGGGAAGTGGCGAAACGAATTCCGGACGGGTGGCGCTTGGTAACCTGTGACGGCACTGGTCTGGTAAGTTGTCGTATGTATACGTCTCTCGGTCAGATATGGGAGGGTTTTACTAAGAACCTTTGGCCTGTCTTCGAAGGCGATTGGGTCGGGTTCTGGCTGGCGGTTATCTGGCAGTTCCTGGTCTGCGTACTGCCTTTTGTGATTATCGCTTTCTATTCTCGGCCTGAGCTTTATTTAGTGGCAGGCATCCTCCTGTGTCTGCGGGTGGTTGCTGCCCTCAGGTTTAAGACATCCTGGCTAAGCGTCTGCTTTCATCCCATCGGCTATAGCCTGGCGTTATCAATTGCCGTTAACAGTTTTTGGCAAGCTAAGAGCAAAGGTATTAGGTGGAAGGATCGGATCTATCGAGACCAAGCATTGCCCCAACGAGCGGCGTCCCAGAAACGCCTGCCCTGAGCAAGCATTAAGCGCGTCGAAGGACTAGCCAAATAATAAAACATTATTATTGAAAGTTATTACTACTCGGGATAGATGTGCATCCAAGGATGCGCGCAGTAAATTGCCAATCATCCCATAAGATCTATGGCTCCGAAATTTGGGAACTACCTTTTCCGCAACCTAAAATCCGGGTCTGGCTCGCCCGAGAAAGCGTCCAACGGTCCCGCCGGTGCGGTGCCAGTCGAGGATCAGGAAATCGTTCTTCAACCCGCGGACTTTACCACCGAGATTGGCGGCGCCTTAAACTGGTCCTCTCAAGCATCGAGAGAGATCCGAGTAAAACTGCGGCAAACCGACGGTTTGATGGACGGTCGAGTTACTATTTCCGCCAAAATGTTGCGCGACCTCTATCCCGGTTTGGTCCCGGAACAACTCAAAGAAGAAACCGCCTTCCCGTTGTCACTTCGAGCGGTGGTGCTTCAGCTGCAAAATGTGATGCGTTCCCCCAATGATTCTTCGGCGTTGGCTGGTGCGCCCGATTTTGATACGCCGATTGCTCAGGTGGCTCGTGAGGACGAAGGCTTTTTCAAACTGGAGGAAAACGCTTCTTCCTCGAGGTCTGATCCGAATCCGCCGGCTAGTTCTGCAACCGGCGATTTCGGTCCCATGCTCCCTTTGATTCGCGAGAAAGAGCAAGTGCGCGACAACCCTCCTACGGCTCCGCCAATACAAATTGTAGCACCGTTTCCCGCCCAAGAATCTACGTCTCCAAAAAACGTAGTTGAACCCCTTGCAGTTACCCTAGGTGCCGGCGTTAAAAAGGATCCCTTTGCCGATTTACCCAAACCGAAATTGCCGGCGCCGAAACCGTCGGCCGCAGGTGAACCGGCATCGGCTGGGGAGATTCCGAAGTTGCCAGAGGCGGACAAGCGGCCTCCCAAGCCCCAGCGCAGGCGTGGCCTCGAAATCCTTCAAGAGCTATTCCTGACTGATGATTTCTTAGACGCTGGGCAAGTAGCCCAATTGTTACGCGGGTCTCCTAAGGTGCGAGCGGCTCTCATTATGTTGGACGACGGCACGGTGTTGGGAGGAGATCTGCCGGACACTTATCGGGCAAGCGCCGCGTTACCGGCTCCAGCACTAATGCGAGCGGTTCGCGAGTTCGGAACCGCGGTCAGTTCGGCCGAGGTAAGCGCTTTCACGTTGCTTGCGGATTTACCGATCAGTATTTTTCTCGAAGGGCGGATCTGTATGATGGTGGTGCATGAAGGCCGGGGTTTGCTCCCTGGAATGCGTGAGCGTTTCAGTCAGATTACGAAGGGGCTTGACGCTTTGTACGATCCCGGAGACAAAGGTAATTAGCCCGCAGGCCGAAGATCAAAAGATCCACAGATTGCTCAGATTTCACAGATTTAAGGCTAGAACTAAACCTAAGCTCTTCGGCGGAGAATTGGCAACCAGTTGTGAGGTGCCTTCTTCTAGTCTCGCTGATCTGCGTAATCCGCTAAATCTGTGGATGTTAAATTGGATTCGATGATCGCTCTTAACCGGAGTTGGATATGTTGCCCTACTTATTCTTTGTCTTGTTTATTAACGCGAAAGTCGCTGCGTTAGATCATTCTGCTGGGCAACATTCCTTAGCGTCAGCCAAAGCGACTGTGTCAGGAGCACCAATCGCGCAACCCTCGTTCTTTTCAGTTTACAATCCGGCAACCGAGACGAGCGAAACGCAAGTAACGGTTCACTGCAAAACGCTACGCGATGTTAACAATTTAGAGCAACGCATTACGATCGTCGGCAATGTTCAGGAAGATCTCGTTAGTTCTGTCGGCAAAATTATTGTTCCCGCCGGTACTAAAGTCATCGGCGAAGGGTTCTGTGACTCAGATCGCAACCGGATCTTATCTCGCGACCATTGGACCTTTTACGTCAGTGACCATCTGATCCGCGTCACCGCAAGCATGCTCGATCCGTTAAGTGCCGAGGGTCTCAGAAGCACTCAAGACCCGAATTTGAACGACACCGGCGTTCGGCGAGCAATCTATCGGGACGGTACCTATATTAACGTCCCGGATGGGTCGGACTTTCTGCTTCGAATAACCGGTAATATCTCCATCGAAGAGCTGAACTCTGCGTTCGATGAGAACCAGCCTGCTAGCAGCAAGCGGTAACAAAGAACAAAAACATCACAGACGATCACAAAGGACACAAAGACGGAATCTTTAACAGGAGGGAACAGAGGCAACAGAGATTCTGACGAGATTCCGTAGTTTCTGGGTCCGTAAATTTTTTGGCCTTCAAACGTTGCCCGCTTCCCTTCTTCGAGTGCCTGTCTTTGTGTCCTCTGTGATCTTCTGTGAAAGTTTTGGTCTTTGTGCCATTGCGTGAGTTTTTTGGTGCCGCCGTGGCGCTTTGCGGTCATGCTGCGAAACTTCCTTAGGCGCTCGAAATGATCATTCGCCCTTTTGCTCTTTGTCTTATCTCGCTGTCCCTCAGCCATCTTGGAATCGCTCAATGGAATCCGCCGGATTCTCTTCGAGGTATTCCCGTCCGAAATGATTGTAAGAAGACGCAGGGCGGAATCGGTAAATCATTCCAGCCATCCTTGTTTAATCCGCATGGAATTATCTTTCTCTGCCCTGACCGAGCCGAAGCCATTGATCAGCGGCATCCTGGCGCTTCCTTCTTTTTTCGCGTGCACGAATATGGCCATCTTGCGCTTGGCACCCGG
>DASUWQ010000232.1:0-20370 GCA_036378375.1 Chthoniobacterales bacterium | reverse complement strand
AGGCAGCAACTGACCGGGAGCAAAAGCGATTGGCTGCCGCGGACGAACGCGAACGCCTGGAATTGGATCAGAGGAAGATCGAGCGGGAGATCAAGAAGCAGGAGCGCGAGCTCAAGAAGAAAGGCGTTTCGATACCGGAAGAGCCAGCGGTTCCACGCCCTGAACCGAAAGTGTTCGACACCGTCGCGGCACCCTCCCCGGCGAAGAAACCAAGTCGTCCAGCTCCGCCGCCCAAGCCCACAGAGGAGGTCTACGAGCTGCCCGGCGTCGATCTTTTCGACCCGGTTGAGGCTGAAAGCCGAAAAGCGAGCGACCCGGCGGAATTGAAGGAGATCCAAGCAGTCCTGGTTGATACCCTCAAACAGTTCAATATCGATGTCGCCCCGGGAGACATCACTCGAGGCCCCACCATTACCCGTTACGAGGTTTATCCGGCCCGCGGAGTGCGCGTGGACAGAATAACGAGTTTGGAACGCGACCTGGCCAGAGCAACTCGGGCTGAACGGATTAACATTCTGGCCCCTATCCCCGGCAAAGACACAGTGGGGATCGAGATTGCAAATACGAAAAAGGTCAAAGTAGCTCTCCGAGAAATCGTGGAGTCCACGGATTGGGCGCAGACCAAAATGAAGATTCCTATCGTGCTCGGCAAGGATGTGTATGGGAAGATCATTCTGGGCGATCTCGCGCAAATGCCGCACTGTCTGGTGGCGGGGACAACGGGCAGCGGGAAGAGCGTTTGTATCAATGCGGTTATAGCCAGCATTTTGCTCCGCTTTTCCCCGGCCGATCTTCAATTCGTGATGATCGACCCAAAAGTAGTGGAGATGCAGATGTACAATTCGCTGCCTCACTTAAAGATTCCCGTCGTCACCGACCCGAAGAAGGTTCTGCTAGCGCTTCGTTGGGTTGTTTCCGAGATGGAGAAGCGATACCGGATTTTCGCGCATGTCGGGGTGCGGAATGTTTCCGGATTCAACGCCAGACCGAAACCCAAAACTCAGAAGGAACTAGATTTGGAAGCTGAATCCGGTCGAGATGGTCAAACGCGGCCGAATGTTCCCGATGGTACCCGGAACGCCCGCGATGAAGACTTGATCATTCCCGAGAAACTGCCCTACATCGTCGTCATCATTGATGAATTGGCCGATCTCATGCAGACAGCGCCTGCCGATGTGGAGAGCGCTATTGCCAGAATCACCCAAATGGCCCGTGCAGCCGGAATCCACATGATCGTGGCAACCCAGACGCCCCGAGCGGATATTATCACCGGCGTTATTAAGGCGAACATCCCGACTCGGATCGCGTTCCAAGTCGCTTCTAGTTTAGATAGCCGAGTTATTCTCGACGAAAACGGGGCGGAACGGTTACTTGGACAGGGAGACATGTTTTATCGGCCTCCCGGGACCTCGCGGCTGGTTCGATCTCAGGGAGTGTTGGTAACTGACGACGAGATTCATCGGTTGGTTAGTTTCGTTTCGGCTCAGGCTCAACCGTCGTTCGATGCGGACGTGCAAACGCAGTTAGAATCGAGTGCCTCGCCTGATGAGGATGTTACCGAGGAGGACGAAGAGCTGGTCAAACGTTGCCTGGAAATTATCCGCCAAGAAAAAAAGGCTTCTACCTCTATGCTACAGCGGCGCTTACGCCTCGGATATACCCGAGCCGCCAGGGTAGTTGACATTCTTGAACGCAGAGGCATTTTGGGCCCTGGCGAAGGGGCTAAACCAAGGGAAATCCTGGTTCCTCTCGACGCTCTGGTTGGCGAATCCGGCATGGATAGCGGCCATCTCTTCGGGGGCTAATACTTCGTTCTATCGGTCAAATTTGTTTTTCGGATGGTTGAGACAGTTGGCAGACGGCTGCAGAAGGCGAGACAGGAAAGGAAGTTGACGATCGATGAGGTCGCGGCGGCTACGAAGATAAGGCCGGAGCGAATCGTCGATCTAGAGGCGGATGACCTCACTCATTTTCCTAGCTTGGTCTATGCCCGTAGTTTTCTGGTAAAGTATGCTCGGTTTCTTGGCCTGGATATTCAGGACGACTTAGAAAATTTCCAGGTAAATCGGGCTGTCGGGTTCGGTGAGTTTAAATATCTGACGGCGGCGCCGCCACCTAAGTTCAAGCCGGAACCGCGATTTAACCAGCCAAAGAAAAGCTTGGCGCCGCCCTTAATACTTGCGGTTATCGCAGTTGTAATTTTGATCGGGGTGCCACTGATTGCTTTCTTCGCAGTTAACCTCTCCCGATTGGGTCCCGAAGACGAAGAACAAAATAAGACGGTAGGGACGACACCGGCACCCCGAGTGCAACAGTCTGCAACACCTTTAACAGAAAAATCGCCTTTGGCGGCCACGGCACCCGAACTTCTCAGACAGCCGCCAGCTTCACCAACCGCTCCGGGTCCGGCTCAAATCTCCACCAACGCGCAGGCGCCGGCAGTGACATCGCCCACTCCGGAGGCGACAGTGGAGGTAAGGCGCGCTCTGCCGGTTACCGCAGCGGACAAAGGATCTGCTAACGCTTCGCCGTCTGCGTCCGCTTCCACTTCGGCGTCTGCATCTGTCGAGGCATCTGCTTCTCCAAGCGCGTCACCTTCTCAGAAACTGGAAATAAAGGTAAAAGAACGGACTTGGCTTCGTGTTACCAAAGACCGGGAGAATTCGGAGCCGGTCTTCAATGATTTCATCGGGCCAAACAGTCCCGCTATCGTTATCCAAGGCAAAAGGTTCTGGCTTAAAGCCCTGGACAAGAGCGCGTTGGAGCTGCGCAAGAACGGCCAGGCAGTAAACGGTCAGGACGGTGATATTGTAATCGAGTGAGTAGTGTTATGACCGTTGACAGTCAGGTAAGAGACGAACTATCTGCAGGCCTTGCTACCAAGCCAACGCCGATCCGGGTTGGAATGATCAGTCTTGGTTGTGCCAAGAACCTCGTAGACGCCGAGATCATGTTGGGAGGTGTCCGGGCGAAAGGGATGGAAATTACCCGCACAGCCGAGGACGCCGATGTCATGATCGTTAACACGTGCGGCTTTATCGATGCGGCCAAGGAAGAATCGATCGAAGCGATTTTAAGCGCACATGAACAGCGCCTCTCTCGCAAGGGCGGACGCCAGAGGCTTGTGGTGAGCGGATGTTTATCTCAGCGCTTTGCCAATGAGTTGGCCGCCGAGATTCCTGAGGTCGATGCCTTTATCGGCCTGGACCAGGTCGCCGACGCTGGAGACATTATCGAACGATTATTGCGGACGGAAACGGGTTCGCCGCCCGTCAATCTGGTGGGCGGGCGATCCAGGTTTATCCCTGATTTTGATACCCCTCGATTCCAACTGACTCCCTCGCACTTTGCTTATGTGAAGATTGCGGAAGGCTGCAATCATCCGTGCAGCTTCTGTGTGATTCCCCAAATGCGCGGCCGGCACCGGAGCAGGAGCATTGAGTCAATTGAAGAAGAGGTGAGAAGGTTGGTCGGCGCCGGCGTGAAAGAAATCAACCTGATCAGCCAGGACACCACCTATTACGGAATGGATCTGTGGGCGGCCAAGGCAGGGCCGCGCCAGCCGGTAGACTCGGGTCGCGGACCAACATTGACGAGATTGCTCGATCGTCTGGCTACGATCGATGGCCAGTTTTGGATCCGGCTTCTATACACGCATCCAGCGCACTGGAGCCGCGAGCTCATGGATGCGGTCGCAGCGAATCCGAAGGTAGCGAAGTATATAGACATCCCACTGCAACATATCGATGAGGAGGTTTTGCAGGTAATGCGGCGCGAGACGTCCCGCCAACATATTGAGGATCTCTTAGCCGAGATGAGGGAACGAATTCCTGGCGTTTTCCTTCGGACTACGTTCATCGTTGGTTTCCCCGGGGAGACTGACGAGCAGTTTGAGGTTCTGCTCGACTTCATCGAACGGACACGATTTGAGCGCTTGGGTGTCTTCCAATACTCCCAAGAAGACGGATCGCGCGCCGGCAAACTAGCGAATCAGATTAGCAAACCTGTGAAACAGAAGCGGTATCGAACGGCAATGGCGCTTCAGCAACGGATCGCTGCTCAGTGGGCAACGTCACAGATAGGGCTAATTCGAAAAGTGTTAGTAGAACAACCGCTCATCGGTAGAACCGAGGGTGACGCCCCGGAGGTTGATCCTCGGGTGCTATTGGACAAACCGTCGCCGGTCGGCCGGTTTGCTACTGTTAAGATTACCGGGAGTCAGGTATACGATCTGCGAGGAACCGTATCGGAAGAGTGACAAAGATACCTTTTTTTGATCTGCATAGGCAGTTTGAGGCGCTCCGAACGGAGATTCTTGACGACTTGGCGCAGGTCTGTGAGTCGCAGACTTTTATCCTCGGACCGAAAGTAGCGGAACTTGAAGAGCGGATAGCTGCCTTCAGCGGAGCGAAATTCGGAATAGGAACATCCTCAGGGACCGACGCGCAATTGCTCCTTCTAATGGCGCTAGGGATCGGACCGGGCGAGGCCGTTATTACCACGCCGTTTACCTTCTTTGCCACGGCCAGTACGGTCGTTCGAGTTGGCGCCAAGCCGCTTTTTGTCGATATCGATCCGGCAACTCTCAACCTTTCGGTGGCGAAGCTTGAAGAATTCCTGACGACGGAATGTGTTGCTGACGAAACCGGGGTAAGAACCCGCGATGGCCTCAATGTGCGCGCGGTAATACCGGTACATCTATTCGGGCTGTGCAGCGATCTGGCTGGACTTCGCCGGCTTTGCGACCAGTGGAAGCTGACCCTGATAGAGGATGCGGCACAGGCATTGGGAGCGTTGTTCCCGGATGGGGACCGACAGGTAAAAGCAGGAAGTGTCGGTGCTGCGGGTTTCTTTAGTTTCTACCCGACAAAGAATCTCGGTGCGTTCGGAGACGCGGGCCTGGTAGTAACGAGCGACCCTGATTTGGCAAAAAAGTTACAGATCATGAGAAATCATGGGATGGACCCCAAATATTATCATGAGGTGGTTGGCGGAAATTTTCGCATGGACGCGTTGCAAGCCGCCATCTTATTGCGTAAGTTCGAGTATCTCGAAAGTTGGTCGAAAAGAAGATGGTCTATCGCTCAGCGATACCAAAGCGGATTGAAAGGTCTAGGAATTGGGCTGCCGGTGGAACCGTACCACGAAGCGTGTGGCTGGCGGGGCCATATCTATCATCAATTCGTGATTCGGACATCGCGGCGCGACCAGCTAAGAACGGCATTGAATGAGCAAGGTATTGGAACTGAGATCTACTATCCTCTTCCGCTGCACGAGCAGCCATGTTTCCAAAACCTTGGCTATGCAACTGGCGATTTTCAGGTCGCCGAACAGACCGCTAAGGAGTGTCTAGCCTTGCCGATTTTCCCGGAACTGACCGACGACGAGCAGGCCTCAGTGATCCTTAGGATTCAGGAGTTTTTTGCACGCTAATCGAATGACAGACGCCAAAGTTAGAAGTAGCCAGATTGCCTATTTGGTTGGAGTCTATCGAGATCAACACGGTAAGGACGAAGCGAGTAGTCTTTTGGACGAGTTGAAGTTGCTCGTCCAGACCCTGGGAATAGCAGTTGTTCACCAAGAGTTGGTTAGGATCCAAGAAGCTAACGCTAGATACTTCGTTGGTTCCGGACGCGCCGAAGGAATCGTGGCCCATGTGCAGCAACTGGGTGCAGATTTGATTGTATTCGATAACGATCTTACGCCGGCGCAGCAGCGAAATTGGGAGGCGCTTTCCAAGTTGCCGGTGATCGACCGCCAAGAAATCATTCTAGATATTTTTGCCCAGCGCGCTCAGACGAAAGAAGCGCGACTGCAAGTTGAGTTAGCGAGATTGGAGTATTCGTTGCCTCGACTAACCAGGGCCTGGGGACACTTGGGCCGCCAAGCTGGTGGTGTCGGTGGAAGAGGCGAAGGCGAGACTCAGCTCGAAACCGACCGCCGAATCGTCAGGCGGCATATCGATGCGGTCAAAGCAGATCTTGAATTGGTTCGCGCTCGGCGAGCTACGCAAAGAAAGCAACGTGAGCGTCTCCCGCTTCCGCACGCCGCTATCGTCGGGTATACGAATGCGGGCAAGTCTTCACTGCTCCGCCGGCTCACCGGCGCCGAAGTGTTGGTGGCGGATAAGCTATTCTCGACCCTGGACCCAACGACTCGCAGGGTCGACCTTGGTAATGGGCAGCCACTTCTCTTGACCGATACGGTTGGTTTTGTTCGGAACTTGCCGCATCGGCTCATCGAATCGTTCAAAGCAACTTTAGAAGAAGCCGCTCGAGCCGATTTCCTGGTTCACGTTCTCGATGCCAGCCATCCCCGGGTGTACGACTTCTACGATACCACCAAGCGGGTCTTGGACGAATTAGGGGCAGATACTTTGAGGGCAATTACGGTCCTCAACAAGATCGATCGGCTAGAAGATCCAGCCGCCATCCATGCGCTGCGTTTGCATTTTCCAGATGCAGCTTTCGTTTCGGTCCGCACGGGCGCCGGGTTAGACGATCTTTTGGAACGGTTTGCCGAAAAACTGAGCGACCGATCGACCAAGGTAGAACTGGCTTTGCCGTTGGATCGGACTGAGTTGTTATCGTTGCTGCATCGTACCGGAAGAGTCTTAAGTCTTGAGTACGGGGAGCGCGTTGCATCCGTAGTGGCGCTCGTGTCACCCAAAGTTTTCGCCCGGGTACAACCTTTCTTGGTAAATCAGCCGGCTCCGGCAGTATAAGGGCTGTAAGCCCGCCCCAATCGTAATCGTACTCGTCGTCGTCCTCGTCCTCGAAGGAGCATGTCGGTATAGCAGCTCGTGCGGCCTAACCACGAATAGGACCTATGGGACCAATAGGACTTATGGGTCGTTCTTACAGGTCGCATCCGTTCACAGCGTGTGGGCGCTCTTTACCCCTAAAGCGTTCAAGGGACCCGCTCCTTCGAGGACGAGGACGACGACGAGTACGATTACGATTAGCTATTGCGCTGTCTGCGACGCCGACGGACTAGGCTTGGGCTGCGGCAACGGAGAACTAACCGGTGAAGGGTTAGAAGTTAGCTTGGCCTTGGATTCTTCGAGCTTGTTAGTGAGTTTCTGGTTGTTGGGATCCAGCTTGAGCGCTTTCTGCCAATACACTTGGGCTTCGCCCGATTTTCCCAGGGCCAGAAAGGTATCTCCAACGTGTTCGAAAACGACTGGGTCCTCCGGTTTTAGCGTGTCCGCTGCCCGCAGCAACTCCGTCAGGGCTTTGTTGTAGTCACCCGTATGATAGTAATACCATCCCAGGCTATCTATATAGGCGGCGTTGTTCGGCTCTAACTCTAACGCCTTCCTGATCATGTTGCCGCCGTCTTCGAGATTCATGTTTCGGTCTACCCACATGTAGCCGATGTAGTTGTAAGCCTGCGCTGCCTTGGAAGGATCCAGCTCGATCGATTTTTGTAAAAGTGCTGCTGCCTTTTCTATGAATCCACCTTGCTCGGCGCAGACGCCATAATTGAAATAGAACGCGGCGTCCAAGATATCCTGCTGAGAGTCTCTAGCTTCCTGCAGAGCTGCCTCGTAAACCGGCAAAGCGTCGGCGAAACGCGTGGCTGTGCTCAAAGCGATGGCTAGGCTATAAGTGATCTGCGGGATCCGAAATCGGTGCCTTGCTTCAGTTAGGGTAGCAACGGCGTCGTCGTATTTCTTGAGGTCCAACTGCATACCGGCGGTGTGCAGGTAGTTCTCCGGCCGATCAGGCGCCAGCAGCAATGCTTGCTGATAATTTTCCAAGGCCCGTTCAAAGTTTTTCGAAGTCTGGTAAAGCCGGGCCAGGAATTCGTAAATCTCAGGCCGAAGAGGATTACTCTTGATCAAATCTTCGAGCGATTTGATCGCTTCATCACGTTGTCCGGCCTTAACAAAACTCTGGGCCAGCTTATATTCGATCTCCTGATCACCCTGGCTCAGTTCGAGCGCCTTCACATAGAAATTTATGGCGGTCGGTACTTGATCGATCTGGGTGTAGACGTCGCCGATCTTGGAGTAGGTATCTGCGTTTTTGCCCGCTAAATCCGAGGCCTTGTCCAGGCACGACTGTACTATTGAGGGATGAGGCGCCTGGAAAACGCCCTTATCATTTGAGTACAGGCGAACTCCCAAGCCAGCGAGAGTGAGCCAGAAACTGGGGGTGTCGTTGTTAAGTTTTGCGGCCCGCAGCAGGACAGCTTCAGCATCTTTCTTACGCTTCAGGGCGAGGTAAATCTCGAAAAGCGTTTGATAAGTGTTGAGCTGATTTGGCGCGATTTTTAAGGCTTGCTCAGCATAGCTTACCGCCAGGTACGGTTTCTTAAGCCGCCGCAGATAGAGATCGGACAATGCCAGAAGTCCTTGGACCTCGTTTGGCCGGGCTTTGACCAAGTCCTTCAGCACATCGATACCGTTCGGAATTTCGTCGCGGTTAGCGTATTCGCTGGCCACACGAATAGCCAAATCTGGATCAGCTCCGGGATTTAACTCTAGCGCCTTGGTGTATGCGGACAAAGCGCCATCATTGTCTCCTTCGTCCTCCAGAATTAGAGCCTGAATAAATGCGGCTTCAGCGTCCGCCTTGCTTTCAGTCGTCTTCGCTAGTCCTAGATCCGGCGCGGCAGGACGCAGGTCAGAGAAAACATTCTCATCGGGGTTTCGCAATTTGAAGGCAGGCTTCGCCGGCGCTGCGTCAGGAGCAGCCCATGTCCCATGGGCTAATGCGAAACTCAGCAGGGTAGGAGCGAACCAACCAGTCGCTAAGCGCAAAAGCTTGTGCGCCCACCCTGACCCCGGTGGATTCATGAAGACAAACCTAAAGCTTATGACTTGTATCGCAAACGCTTCTTGTGGCGATTTTCCTTCATTCGCTTCCGTCGCTTATGTTTTGCGATTTTTGCTTTTCGTCTTTTCTTTAATGAACCCATATCAGATAGAAACTGAGCCGGTTAGGTTACAGGCGGACCGGTCGCCGCACGAGTTGAGCCCGCAATTAAGCCTAATAAACAACTTTGTTCAACGGATACTCGATAATTCCTTCGGCACCGAGTTGCTTGAGCTCCGGGATTATTTCTCGCACGACCTTTTCGTCAATAACAGTCTCGATTGCTACCCATCCTGATTGACTGAGAGAAGAAACGGTTGGATTCCGCAGTGCGGGCAGTCGCGATATCAGTTCCGGGAGCTTGGCTGCTTCCAGGTTCATCTTTAAACCCACTTTGTTTCGCGCATTTAAAGCTCCCTCGATCAGAACACGGAGACGTTCTACCTTTGAACGTTTCCAACTGTCTTTCATAGAGGAGATGTTTCCAATCAATTGCGGAAACGACTCCACCACCGTTTCGATAATTCTTAGGTTGTTAGCCTGCAACGACGCCCCGGTCTCGGTGATGTCTACAATCGCATCGACTAGTTCAGGAACTTTTACTTCGGTAGCACCCCAACTGAACTCGACCGTGGCCGAAACTCCTCGCTCGGCTAAGAATCGCTTGGTCAATCCCACCGCTTCCGTAGCGATCCGTTTGCCTTCCAGATCGGCGACCGATCGATACGGCGAATGTTCTGGAACCACCAGAACCCAACGTGCGGGGGTTGAGCTTGCTTTGCTGTAAACCAGGTCGGCGATAACCAGCACTTCCGAGTCGTTCTCGGCTATCCAGTCTTTACCAGTTATCCCGCAATCGAGAAATCCACGCTCCACGTAGCGGCTGATCTCCTGGGCACGCAGCAAGCGGATCTCCAGCTCGGGATCATCGACATTGGGCTTGTAGGAGCGTTTAGCCGACGAGATCCAAAAGCCGGCTTTAGCGAAAAGCTCGAGGGTAGCCTCTTGGAGACTGCCTGAGGGTAAGCCGATGCGGAGACGCTGAGCACTCATAAAAAAGCGGGATTACCTACAAGAAGCTCGGGAAGCCGACTAGTAAAATCTTTGTGCTTTAGCCAAACGTTTTTTCAACAAGCGTTTGCGGCTGAGCTGAAGCGTGTTTAGAGAGAGCGAAAGAGAAGAAAGAGTTTATGGCACTGAATACAGAAATACTCGGTCGGGCGGCGCTCGAGGCACGCGGATTAGCAATGGACGCTGTTCAGGCGGCCAACTCCGGGCACCTCGGTCTGCCATTGGGTGACGCAGAAATTGGAGCAGTGCTGTTTGGGCATGCGTTACGGTATTATCCGGAAGATCCTCACTGGATCAATCGCGACCGATTTGTTCTCTCGGCCGGTCACGGCAGCATGTTCTTGTATGGATGGTTACATCTGGCCGGTTACGCGGTTTCGCTAGATGATATCCGTAACTTCCGGCAGCTGCATAGCAAGACACCAGGTCATCCGGAGTTTGGAGACACCCCCGGCGTCGAGTCGACCACTGGCCCACTGGGTCAAGGCGTCGGCAATTCCGTTGGAATGGCGGTATCGGCCAAAATGGCGGAGGCGCGTTTCAATACGGCGGATCACACCATTTTTAATCATAAGATTGTCTGTCTCGCAGGCGATGGCTGTATGCAGGAAGGGGTTGCTTCCGAAGCGGCCGCTTTCGCCGGTCACTACAAGCTAGATAATTTGATTCTAATTTATGATTCCAATCTCGTGACGCTCGACGCCATGGCTGAGATGAGCCAAAGCGAGAATACGGCGCAGCGTTTCCAAGCCTACGGCTATGACGTTTACGAGGTCGACGGCCAGAACATGGAGGAGTTTTTGGCCGTTTTCGAGAAAGCAAAAGCGGCAAAGTCCGGCCGGCCCCAGTTTATCGTGGCCCATACCATCATCGGCAAAGGCATCCCGGAGGTAGCAGGAACGAATAAAGCCCACGGCGAGGCCGGCGTGAAGTTCATCGACGCCGATCGAAAGGCCTTGGGCTTACCGGACGAGAAATTCTACGTTTCCAAGGAAGTTCGAGCTTATTTCGCGGACCATCGGGTTCAGTTGAAGAAGGCTTACGACGCTTGGCAGGAGACTTTTGCCGCTTGGCGGAAGGCTAATTCGGGACTAGCTGAACTCCTGGACAGTGGACTCGAACACAAGATCCCGAAGGATCTGCTGAACCAGATCCCGGTTTTCGACAAGGAAGCAAAGATCGCGACTCGAAAAGCCGGGAGCGAAGTGCTGCAGCCGCTGGCCAAAGCGCTGCCGTTACTGATTGGCGGAAGCGCCGACTTATATGGTTCTACGCTGAACTACATTCAATCGGACAAGGACTTTAATTCCAACAACCGCTCGGGTAGAAACATCCGCTTCGGTATACGGGAACACGGCATGTGTGCCATCCTGAACGGGATGGCCTATTACGGGCTGTTCCGGCCTTCTGGTGCTACGTTTTTGGTATTTGCCGATTATTGCCGGGCATCGATCCGTTTGGCGGCGTTGGCCAAACTGCCGGTTATCTACATTTTCACCCATGACTCAGTTGGAGTGGGTGAGGACGGGCCGACCCATGAGCCGATCGAAACGGTGAGCGCGTTGCGGCTCTTACCGAACCTGGACGTGATGCGTCCTGCTGATCCGGAGGAAACGGCCGGAGCGTTCGTTGGCGCGTTGGAGAGAACCGACGGACCGACCCTTCTAGCCCTCAGCCGGCAGACCTTACCTAATCTTTCCGAAGCTTCCGTCGAAGCCCGGCGAAACGGGACCTTGAAAGGCGCCTACGTTCTCCATCGTGAAACCGGTCCTCTTGAGGCGATCATCATCGCGAGCGGTTCAGAGGTGCAACACGCGGTAGCGGCAGCTAAACAGCTTGGGGGCGGAATACGGGTTGTTTCGGCGCCCTGCTTGGACCGGTTTGATCGGCAAGAGGCCAGTTACCGAGAGGAAGTCTTACCATCTGGTTGCCGCAAGCGAGTCTCGATCGAGGCTGGGGTCACCGAATTCTGGTATAAATACGTTGGGATTGATGGAAAACCGATCGGCATCGACCGATTCGGATTAAGCGCCCCTGGTGGCACGGTGATGAAGGAGCTTGGGATGACTGCGGAACACGTGGTCGAGGCGGTGAAGAGCCTTTTGGGGTAGGGTTCAAAAAGACGTAATAAACAGACGGCACGAACGAGATGCCTACCGCCTGGAGGGGAGCCGCTTTGGATCGTGCCTAGATTCCCCTCCATATCGGTAGCGGCGCGCGCTTGACCGGAAACCTCGCTAAACAGGCGGCTCCCGGGGAGATTTCAACGCGTGTTACGGTTATTGGTCCGTTGATCGCGTCAATCTTGGAAGGCACCGCTGGACAAAACATCGCGTGCGGTAATTCTCGGGAGCCGCTTGTTTAACACCATTTTTGGCAACTTCCTCGCACTCGAAAGAATAGCACGAGATCTTTTAGGCACGATCCAGAGCGGCTCCCCTCCGGGGCTGGCTCGAGACGTTGGTGGCTCTGGAGATCAAGCTGCTTTCACGTATATCTTGCTAAATGTCTATAGAGATATAGACATTACCAGATGACTGATGCCGTCTTGTTGTCGGTAGAAGAGATTAAAGCTCTTTCGGGGGAGTTTGAAACGGCGTCCCCGGGACAGGTGCTCCAGTGGGCATCCCAGACCTTTGGTTCCCGAGCCGCATTCGGAACCAGTTTCCAGGGGGCTGGCTTGGTCGCGATTCACCACGCCGTCTCTCTTGGTTTGTCGATTCCTGTGTTCACTATTGACACGGGCCTTCTTTTTCAGGAGACTCTCGCGCTTAAACTTCGGCTGGAACAGTTTTTTGGAATTGAGATCGAAACCCTGACTCCGGAAATGAGTTTAACCGAGCAGGGGGCAGAGTTCGGTCCCGAATTATGGGATAAGAACCCAGATCTCTGTTGTACGCTACGAAAAGTGTTCCCTTTACAAAAGAAGCTTTCCACCCTCGACGCCTGGATTACCGGCCTTAGAAGGGAACAGTCCAGCACTCGAGCGAAGACACAGACGCTCGAAGTTTACGAGTTTGATCGGTTGCGTAGTAAACAAATAGTTAAGGTGAATCCGCTGGCGCGGTGGAGCTCGCAGCAGGTTTGGGACTACATCCGTGATCACGGCATTCCCTATAACCCCCTGAAGGATCGAGGATTTCGGAGCATCGGCTGTTATCCCTGCACCCGTGCTGTAATCAGCGGTGAAGATGAGCGGGCAGGCCGTTGGACTGGGTTTGAGAAAACGGAGTGTGGCATTCATACATTCCTGGGAGAGAACATATGACGGGGGCAAAGTACCGACATTTGGACGCTCTGGAAAATCAGAGCGTGTACATTTTGCGCGAGGCGCATCGCAAGTTTAAGCGGCTGGCGATGCTTTGGAGTATCGGAAAAGATTCGTCGGTTTTGTTGTGGCTGGCTCGCAAGGCGTTCTTTGGTCACGTGCCGATGCCGTGTGTGCACGTAGATACGAGCTACAAGATTCCCGAGATGATCCAATTTAGGGATCAGAAAGTCCGTGAGTGGGGCATTGATCTGATCGTCGGCCAGAATAAAGCGGCGCTTGCTGCCGGTAAGACTTTTCCCAATGGCGCACTTACGCGGGTCGAGTGCTGCGGGCTTTTGAAAAAGGACGCGCTACAACAGGTGATCGAAGAGAAGGATTATCAAGCGGTAATCGTCGGAATCCGCCGCGACGAAGAAGGCACCCGAGCTAAGGAGCGATATTTTTCGCCGCGCGATCGCAACTTCGAGTGGAATTTCAAGGACCAGCCCCCGGAGCTGTGGGACCAGTTTAAGACAGATTTTGATCCAGGAACCCACATTCGGATTCATCCACTTCTGCACTGGACCGAGATGAATGTTTGGGAGTATATCGAACGGGAAAAGATACCGATCGTTGATCTATATTTTGCAAAGGATGGATTTCGTTACCGTAGCCTTGGCTGTGCCCCATGCACTAAGCCAGTCCCCTCGCAAGCAATCACGGTGGCGGAAATTATCGAGGAACTAAGAGAAACCAAGGTGTCAGAAAGAAGCACGCGCGCTCAGGATCAAGAATCGGAAGATGCATTCGAACGTCTGCGCGCAAGCGGCTATATGTGATACCGACACACCGGCGATGGTAGGGTGCACCTGAACCGAACAAACGGGGAGAAAAATTAAGCTTGCGAACAAATGTCACGGCAAACTCTGAGGTGTCTTCCGAGAGACTTTCGGTAGCGGACTCGCTTGACGAGGCTTTTTTATCATCAGAGCATCGAGCCTTAAGAGTAGTCATCGTTGGTCACGTCGATCATGGAAAATCAACCTTGGTCGGACGTCTGTTGTATGAGACCGGATCCCTGCCGGACGGCAAATTCGAGCAGATCCAAACTGTCTGCCGCCGTCGCGGGATGCAGTTCGAATGGGCGTTTCTTATGGATGCGCTCCAAGCGGAGCGGGACCAGAATATCACGATCGATGTTTCGCAGATTTGGTTTAAAACGCGGAGACGTAACTACGTCATCATCGATGCGCCAGGCCACAAGGAATTTCTGAAAAACATGGTGAGTGGCGCAGCCTCCGCAGATGCTGCTCTACTGCTGATTGACGCCCACGAGGGCATTCAAGAACAGAGCCGCCGGCACGCCTACCTCTTGAGCTTGTTGGGTATCCGGCAAGTGGTGGTGGTGGTGAACAAGATGGACCTGGTGAACTTCGACCAGGCCGTCTTCAACCAGATTGAGGCCAACTATCGAGACTTCCTCCGCCAGTTGAACGTCCAGCCGTTGCAGTTCCTGCCGATCGCCGCTCGTGATGGGGTTAATCTGGTGGCACCCGATCCCAAGATGAGCTGGTTCGAGGGGCCTACCCTGGTTCAAACGCTGGATGACCTGGAGCAGCCGGTACCTCCCGCGGATCTGCCTCTCCGGTTTGCCGTGCAGGACGTCTACCGGTTTGACCAAAGAAGGATTCTGGCGGGCCGCATTGAATCAGGAACACTAAGGGTCGGCGACACGGTCGTCTTTGCTCCGTCGAACAAGGAGTCCGTCGTGGCTTCGATCGAAGTGTGGAACGCGCCCCAGCGCAGCGCTGTCTCTGCTGGGGAATCGGTTGGGGTAACACTCCGGGAACAAATTTTTGTCGAACGAGGTTCAGTCGGGATCCATATCGACCAAATGCCGATCGAGACCAACCGGTTTCGAGCCCGCGTTTTCTGGATGGGCGATCGCCCGCTCAGTCTTGCCAAGAAATATAAGATCAAGCTGCTCACTCAGGAGGTTGAGTGCCAACTCGCATCGATCGATCGGGTGATCGATGCCAGCACACTGGAAGCATCAGCGGCGATTCGGCGAACTGTCGAAAAGAATGAAGTCGCCGAAGTGACGATCCAGAGCCGGGGTCCGCTGGTGATGGACAACTACGACCGGCTTCAAACGAGCGGCAGGTTTGTACTGGTGGACGGGAACGATGTGGCCGGCGGTGGAGTCATTTTTGGCGGCGTCTATCTGGTCCATAAACAGGTCAAAAGTGCAAATATTACCTGGTCGGAGAGCCACATCCGATATCAGGACCGCGTCGAGAGAAACGGACATCCGGGTCTAGTCGTTTGGATGACTGGATTATCCGGATCAGGCAAATCGACGTTAGCGCGTGCTCTCGAGAAGGCACTGTTTGAACGCCAGATGCAAGCATACGTTCTCGACGGCGACAATGTGAGACATGGGCTGAATGCGAATCTCTCATTCTCTCCCGAAGATCGCGTGGAAAACATTCGCAGAGTTGCAGAGGTGTCCAAGCTCATGGCAGATGCGGGAATTATAACGGTGACCTCGTTCATTTCACCGTACCGTCTAGACCGGGTGCGGGCTCGTGAGATCGTTGCGAGCAGTGGTGTCGAGTTTTTGGAAGTTTACGTCTCAGCTTCGCTGGATGTCTGCGAAAAACGGGACCCGAAAAATCTGTATCGAAAAGCGCGCGCCGGCGAAATCAAAGGCTTTACTGGCCTCGACGCTCCCTACGAGGCTCCCGAGAATCCGGAACTCGTGTTAGAGACGGGCCAGGAAAGCGCGGAAGCTTGCCTGGAGCGGCTACTACAGTTTCTGCTCCCTCGCCTGCGAGTGGATTGAGCCGAAATGCCTGGCGAAGGCGTAAGCCTTCGCCAGGCTTTCGACTAGTAGAATTTTGCGAATGGCTTGATAGCCAAGGCAGGTGCCCTAGCTATCCAGCCATTCGCAAAATTCTTTGTAGATGGCTTTGCTGATTTCGCCCAATCTGAGCTGGATTCGATCTAGGTATTCATGAAGACCAATCCCGAACACATCGTCCATGGTGACGTAGGATAGGTCAGCCAGAAGCCTACCCGAAAGTCGTTCTGCCTCGACTTTGTAAAGGAAATCACCGCGGTCCATGCCGGTAATTTGATGCAAGGAATGATCGAGCGAACCGACGCAGAAGCGAATCGAACGCGGAAAGGATGCGTCTTTAATTAAGAACTCGGCGACCGTCCAAGGAGCGATCTGACCCTGGAATTGCCGGCGGTATGCCTCAGCGCCGCTGCAGGAATTAAGAACTGCGAACCACTGTACGCTATCGATCGTGCCGCCGACCTGTTCTTCCTTGGGAAGCAGAATATGATATTTGATGTCGAGGATGCGGGAAGTCCGGTCCGCTCGTTCCAAAAATTTCCCCAACTGAAGGAAGTCCCAACCTTCGTCGTGGGCCATGGTGGCGTCTGCGATTCCCTGGAATAGGTGGCAGCCTTGCAGCGCCCATTGGAAAAACTGATAGCTGCTGGAGCGAAATAAACGCTGCGCTTCACCGGACCGGAAGTCCAGATACATTCGATTTAATTGTTCGAACATTTCGGCAGAGATCAGCTCGCGCACGCTTCTGGCGTTTTCTCTGGCTGCGCACAAACAGGAATAGATAGAATTAGGGTTCTTACGCTCAAAGCAGACGAACTCGACCACCGTCTCCCCAGTGATGTCCGGGTGAAGCTCCTGGAACAGTTTTGTGTCTTCGAGTGAGTAGATGATCGATTCCCAATGCTGCTGGGTATAACGATGGTTTAGGATTGTCGCATCCAGCGTTAGCTGAAGGTTGACGTCCAACATGCGGGCGTTGTTCTCCGCCCGTTCAATATAGCGGCTCAGCCAATAGAGCGTGTCAGCGACTCGGGAAAGCATCTTTGGCGCGAACGCAACTTAAAACGTGTAATTGTTCTTTCAACGGTTACTCGCTAAGAACCCAGGTGTCTTTACTGCCACCACCTTGGGAAGAGTTGACGACTAAGGAATCTTTTCGCAAGGCCACTCGAGTCAGGCCACCCGGGATAATTGTCGTCTTCTCCCCAAAGAGAATGTACGGCCGCAAATCGATGTGCCGTCCTTCGAAGCGACCACTGATATAGGAAGGCGATCGGGAAAGCTGGACGACTGGCTGTCCAATATAGTTACGCGGATTCTTTGTGATCGCGTCTCGGAATTTCTCGATTTCCTCGCGAGTCGCGTGTGGGCCAATTAACATTCCGTAGCCGCCGCTTTCGTTGGCCGATTTCACAACCAATTCCGGAAGATGCTCGAGCATATACTTGCGGTCATCGTCGAACATCGACAGGTAGGTGGGGACGTTCGGCAAGATGGGGTCCTGGTCGAGATAGTAGCGGATCATTTTCGGAACGAAATGGTAGGTGACCTTGTCGTCCGCGACCCCGGTTCCGATGGAATTCGCTAAGCTCACGTTACCCCGGCGATAGACCTCAACCAGACCGGGAACCCCGAGCAGCGAGTCTTTGCGAAATACCTGCGGGTCCAGGAAATCGTCGTCGATACGCCGATAGACTACGTCCACCCTTTTCAGACCCTTCGTGGTCTTCATCATCAAGTAACCGCCCTGCACCACCAGGTCCGCTCCGACCACAATCTCGATACCCATCGACCTAGCCAGAAACGAATGTTCGAAGTAAGCAGAGTTATAGATCCCAGGCGTGAGCAATACGACCGTCGGCTCCGGATTCCCACCAGGAGCGATGAAACGGAGTAAATTCAGCAATTCTTCACAATACCGATCGACGGGTTGTACCGAATAACGCGAAAACAGGTTTGGGAAGACCCGTTTCATAGTTTGGCGGTTTTCCAGAAGATAAGAGACCCCAGACGGACACCGGCCATTGTCTTCCAGCACTAAATAATTGCCATCCTCATCGCGAATGAGGTCGGTTCCACAGACATGGATATAAATATCTTTCGGAACGTTAAATCCCATGAATTCAGGACGAAAATGGATGGCGCTATGGATGATCTCGGCAGGAATCACTCCATCTTTCAGGATCTTTTGTTCATGATAAATGTCGCGCAGGAAAAGGTTCAGCGCCGAGATCCGCTGCGTGAGTCCACTCTCGATGTGGAGCCACTCGTTTAGCGGAATGATCCGCGGGACTAGATCAAAAGGGAAAATTCGCTCGGTCCCTTCGGTGTCGTTATAGACCGTGAACGTGATGCCCTGAGTGAGAAACGAATTGTCGGCCACCAGGCGTTTGCGGTCGAACTCTCCCAAGGTGAGATCGTTGTATCGCTCAAAGAGGCGCTCATAATGAGGACGAACCTCAGTTGGAGACGCGAACATCTCGTCGAAAAATCGGTTTGGGTCGTAACCGGTAAACAGGTTGCCCATGGGAATAATGATTTCTAGGGAGGCAAAAAGATCAAGCCCGGATATAGCAGCTCTCGTGCCGGGACGGAGCTCGCCTTAGGCTCGCTCCGAATAGCCAATAGCCAATAGCCAAATAGCCGAGCAGCCAGAAAGGGCTCGTACCTGCGGATTTGGCTATTGGCTATCGGCTATTGGTCATTCCGCGCCGAGCCTAAGGCGAGGGGGCGGCCGGGTTGCCGTTTCTGCCCCCGTCGCGTATCTTTGTTGCAGTTTAGTATCTATAAAATGAATGCTTTTGGCCTATGGGCTTTTTTCGGGACACTGGCGCTGTCTCTCTGGGCTGTCTGGCGCGTTAAATCGGTATATAGCAAGTATAGCCAAGTGCCGAATTCTTCCGGATTGAGTGGCGCCGAAGTAGCAGCACACATTCTCCAACAAGCCGGTATCGGAGATGTCCAGATTGTAGAATCGAGCAATTTGTTGACGGACCACTACGATCCGATCAATCGCCGTCTCGTTTTGTCGCCTGAGAATTTTGAGGGCAGGTCCGCCGCGGCCATGGGAGTTGCTGCCCACGAATGCGGTCATGCGCTCCAACATCAGCAGGCGTACGCTCCCTTGACCTGGAGAATGGCCTCTACGGGTCTGGTCGGGTTTGCCAGTCAGGCCGTTTATATCTTACCCATCATCGGTTGGTTTACTCATCTCTTGGCGCCGATGTTAATCCTGCTCTGCTTCGGTTGGGCGATCATCATGTTGTTCAATCTGATCACCTTGCCGGTTGAGTTCGACGCCTCGGCGCGAGCAAAACGAGTCCTGACTGAGATGGGCTTGATGCGGACCCAGGAAGAAACGCGAGCAGTTAGCGGCGTCTTAGACGCAGCCGCATTCACCTACGTGGCCGCTTTCATTACCTCGCTAAGCTATCTCTTGTACTACTTCTTGATCATGTCTGGCCGGCGGAACTAAGGGTGTCGGTGCCTGTTTTTTGGCGACTGCCTGGGTTTTGGTGGGCTGCCGGGAGCCGCCATGCGTCTGCGCGGGATTGAAGAACGGCTCCGTAGAAGCGAAATCTTTATAGCAACGTAACGTAAGCGATGAGCTCCGCTAGGAGCGGCATAGAAGGTGGTTCTCGATTAGATGTCGCTCCTAAAGAGCTGGTCCCGTTTTTTGGGCGCAAGCTATAAAGATTTCGCTCCTACGAAACTACCAACCGCATCGGCTGAATCAGGCTCAGAGCCGAATCGTTTTTTTCAATCCGCCAGGTGCTAGGCAGCTGGGAACCTGGTTCCACCGGCGTTTCGCCGAAACTCTTCACTTGAAGCACCTCACCCGAGAGCTGAAATAAGGAGATTACGCTGGGCCCTGGCTATTTATGACGAATTCGTCACAGATCTACAGTCGCGCCGGCGTTTTCCAGTCACTAAAGGATGCAAAACAAACGCAAGGCTCGTTCACGACCACAAAAGACAACTATGGAAGCGCCCAAAGCTCCAACGTTTAACGATCATGCGCTCTATACGAATCGGGAACTGAGCTGGCTAGAATTCAATCAGCGTGTGTTGGAAGAAGTGGGGGACGCCACGAACCCATTGCTGGAGCGAGTCAAATTCCTTTGCATCGTCAGTTCGAACTTGGATGAGTTTTTTGAGATCCGCGTCGCCGGATTGAGACAGCAAAGGGACAGCAAAGTGAGTGCGGCTGGTCCCGACGGTATGGGTCCCAACGAACAGCTGGTCGCCATCTCGCAGAGAGTGAGAAAGATGGTCGACGACCAATATCGGCTTTGGAACCAGGTATTGGTGCCGGGACTGGAGGAGCAGCACATTTTCTTCCTCCCCTATGAGGACCTGAGCGA
>DASUWQ010000231.1:0-2744 GCA_036378375.1 Chthoniobacterales bacterium | reverse complement strand
GATCACGCCGGGCGAGTCCGTATTCTGGGAGATCTAACGGTGCCTGGCCACCCGGAGGTTTTCGTCGTAGGCGATACTGCCTCCCTGGATCAGGACGGTAAGCCGCTTCCCGGAGTAGCGCAGGTGGCCATGCAACAAGGTAGATACGCCGGAAAACTCATTCACCGGCGGCTCTCAGGCGAGCCTCCGCCAAGGCCGTTTCGTTACTTTGACAAAGGGAGTATGGCCGTGGTTGGCAAAGCGTTTGCAATTTTGCAGTCGGGAAAGGTGGCCATTAGCGGCTTTGTAGCCTGGATGGCGTGGGCTGCCATCCACCTCGAATTTTTGGCCCAGAGCAGCCTGCGGGTGAGTGTTTTCGTGCAGTGGGTTTGGACGTATATGACGGAACAGCGCGGCTCGCGAATTATCGTCGACCACCACACGACGCCGGCGCCAGAAACGGCCACCAAGCCGGCGACAGGAGCCCCCGCGCCGGTCGCAAATCGGTGATCAGCTTATGGAATCAGTCACGCAGAGTCTCGAAAAAAATGGTGATTAGTGAGTCGTGATTGGTGAAATGGCTGCCCTGGGCAGCTTGTGAGCTCGATTAGAGGCAAGCATTAAGTGCGTCGACGGGTGAGCGGATGAACCGAGAGCAAGGCGGTAATATCGAGATTGTCCGTCTTCCGCAAAAATCGTGACGAATTGCTCAGTAACTTGCTCGTCTGTTCGTGATTCCGTTAATTGTCCCTACCGGGAATTTTTGACGAAGCACATAACATGGATAACACGTTTACCGACCCGGCTCTTTGGCACCGTATTCATTTTGGGTTCACCATTACTTACCACTATCTGTTTCCGCAGCTCACCATGGGACTTGCCTGGTTCATGGTCTATTGGAAATGGCGTGCTCTTCGGACCGGAGAAGAAAGATACAACCGAGCAGCGCGGTTCTGGGCTAAAATTTTTGGACTCAACTTTGCGGTAGGGGTCGTCACGGGAATTCCGATGGAATTCCAATTCGGGACAAATTGGGCGGCCTTCTCCAAGTACTCCGGAGCGATCATTGGCCAAACCCTGGCGATGGAGGGCATGTTCGCATTTTTTCTCGAGAGCGCCTTCATAGGAGCATTCATCTGGGGCGAGAAACGGCTTGGCCCACGGACCCATTTCTTAACGGCGGTCTGTGTTGCTACCGGGAGTTGGCTATCCGGTTTTTTTATCCTAGTGACAAACGCCTTTATGCAGCATCCGGTCGGCTACGCGTTGGCGCCGAATGGCACCCTGGAATTGGTCGATGTCAGCGCATTTCTTCTCAACCCCTGGGCTTTGGTTCAGTACGCTCACAATCAGTGTGCGGCATTGGTGACCGGGTCATTTGTAATCTCCGCGTTGGGAGCATTTTACACTTTGCGTCGGATCCATCCTGAGCAAGCCAGTGTTTATCTGAAAACCGGAACACTAGTCGGCTTAGTTGCTTCTTTACTGGTCGCGTTTCCGACCGGTGACTCTCAAGCGAAAATGGTCGGGGCCTATCAGCCGGCGACCTTAGCTTCGATGGAAGGGCTTTTCCATGGTGAGCGTCTCGCTGATGTCACCATGATTGGTCAACCGAACGTTAGTCAACAGCGTTTAGAAAATCCTATCGGACTCCCAGGCGCATTAAGCTTCTTAGCCTATGGAACCTTTCAGAGTTATGTCCGAGGTCTCGATGAGTTTCCCAAGGACGATTGGCCCGACAACATCGAGCTAGTCTATTACGCGTTCCATCTTATGATCACCCTGGGCACGATCTTTATCCTGATTATGGCCTGGGCCAACTGGAAGCGCTGGCGCGGCCGCTTGGAATCAAGCACCGCTCTTCTTTGGGTCCTTATGTTAGCGTTTCCGTTCCCTTATATTGCGACTTCTTTGGGTTGGATGACCGCAGAAATGGGGCGGCAACCTTGGCTAATTCATGGTTTGTTTCGGACTAACAATGGCTATAGCCAAGTGGTTAGCTCCGGCGATACCATCTTCACTCTCATCGGCTTTGCCGGACTTTACTTTGTGCTCGGACTTCTCTTTCTCTACCTAACGGGGCGCGAAATTTATAAAGGTCCGGACGCTGAACATGGGGTGCCTTCGCACCAGGAGGTGCCGGCATGATAGCGCTCTGGTACGGAATTCTGGCGTTCATGTTGACGACGTACATCGTCTTAGACGGACGCAATTTTGGGGTTGGAATCCTCCACTGGATCGTAGCTCGCAATCAAAACGAAAGAAGGGAGGTGATTGCTGCGATCGGGCCTCTCTGGTCATGGCACGAGGTCTGGCTAGTTGGTACGGGAGGTGTGATGGTGATGGCGTTTCCTCGCCTGATGGCTGCCTCATTTTCCGGCTGTTATCTGGCCTTGATGCTAATTCTTTGGTGCCTGTTGCTGCGAGGAATTTCCATCGAAGTTGGCGGACACATGAGCGACCGGCTCTGGCAGCAGTTTTGGGACGCGGTGTTCGTTTTCAGCAACGTTTTGTTAGCGGTGCTATTTGGAGCGGCGCTGGGCAATGTCGGTCGGGGAGTACCACTTAACACTGAGGGGACATTTTACCTGCCATTCTTTACCGATTTCGGTATCCGCGGCAATGTCGGTCTGCTGGATTGGTACACGGTGCCAGTGGCGTTGTTCGGTGTCCTCACTCTGACCGCGCATGGAGCAACTTATCTGACCATGAAAACCGTGGGACCCGTTCACGAACGATCGGTTAAACTGGCTCGCAGACTCTGG
>DASUWQ010000230.1:0-4861 GCA_036378375.1 Chthoniobacterales bacterium | reverse complement strand
ATGTCTGAGATTGTGGAGCAAAACCAACTCAGAGGCGTTAGCGAAGATGCTTTACGGGAGAGCGGTAAGGAGATCATGAATGTCGCCTCTCGCAGCGCCAAAGACCGGCTCAAGGCGAGCTTTATCCTGACCAGGATTGGTGAAGTCGAGAAAATCGAGGTCAGCGGTCCAGAATTGAAACGCCGGGTGGAATCCCTGGCGGCGCAACATGGGATGGCGTACGAGAAGGCGATGTCGGAGTTGGATAAGAAAGGTGCAATTCCTCAGCTGGTCGATGAGATCCAGGTGGGCAAGGTCCTTGATTTCCTGACCTCGAATGCTAACGTCGAAACGAGTTCGGAGGCTGAATCAAAGCGATAATCCGGGCCGATTTATTCATGTCGAAATCCAACTATTCAAAGCCAAGCTCATACCTGGTTCCCATGGTGATCGAGCAGACGGGAAGGGGAGAGCGAAGCGTCGATATTTATAGCCGGTTGCTAAACGATCGGATCGTATTCATTGGGACGGCTATTGACGATAACGTCGCCAACCTGGTGGTGGCGCAAATGCTTTTTCTGCAAATGGCGGATCCGAAAAAGGATATCAATATTTACATCAATTCGCCTGGGGGCTCCGTCACGGCCGGGTTGGCTATTTATGATACAATGCAATTCGTCACCTGCGACGTAGCAACCTATTGTGTTGGGATAGCCGCGAGCATGGGAGCGGTGTTGCTGGCTGCGGGGACCCGTGGAAAACGGTATGCGTTGCCGAATTCAGACATTATGATCCACCAAGTTTCCGGTGGTGCCCAGGGTACTGCTAGCGATGTCGAACGTACTGTGGAATGGATGTTCAAGATCAAGAAGCGGCTGATCCATATCCTGTCCCAGCACACCGGCAAAACCGAGGAACAGGTCGCACTCGATTCCGACCGTGATTACTGGATGTCAGCGGAAGATGCCCGAGGGTATGGTGTGGTCGACGAAGTGGTTAAGTCGCGTAAGGACATCAAGGAGCCGATTCAACAAAATGGCGATAGGGTACTGGCTTCTTGAAAGGTTTTTTGATATTTTCTAGATCGGTTTAGCAAGTTGTATGGCCCGCGCCTCTAATCTGACGATGTGTTCTTTCTGCGGAAAGAGCCACGCAGAAGTTCGCAAATTAATCGCCGGGCCAGGTGTCTACATCTGCGACAATTGTATCAACGTCTGTAAAGGCATCCTGGATAAAGAGCTGAACGAGGATGCCAGGCGCCAGACGACAACGCTGCGTGTACCGAAGCCAGCCGAGATAAGGCGCGAGCTCGATCTACATGTGATTGGCCAGGATGCCGCTAAAAAAGTCCTTTCGGTGGCGGTGCACAACCATTACAAGCGCATCCTGAACGCCAACCCGACAAAGGATTTGTCCCTCGATCCGTACGCTGACGTCGAGATCGAAAAGAGCAATATCTTGATGATCGGCCCGACTGGGTGCGGGAAGACGCTTCTAGCCCGGACATTGGCCCGAATCTTAGATGTGCCGTTTTGCATCGCTGACGCCACTACCTTGACCGAAGCCGGATACGTCGGCGAAGACGTCGAAAATATCATCTTGCGGCTTTTGCAGAACGCGGACTACGACGTCAAGCGAGCTGAGATCGGGATTGTTTACATCGATGAAATAGACAAGATCGGCCGCAAAACCGATAACGTCAGTATCACCCGCGATGTCTCCGGCGAAGGTGTCCAGCAGGCGCTTCTGAAGATCTTGGAAGGAAGCAGCTGTAATGTCCCACCCCAAGGCGGACGGAAGCATCCTCACCAAGAGTATATTCAGGTTAATACCGAAAAGATCTTGTTTATTTGCGGAGGCGCTTTTGTTGGGTTGGATCGGTTAATCAATCGGCGCTTAGGCAATCGGGTGCTCGGCTTTCATTCCCCTCAAAACAGTTCTTCAGAACTCCATTTGCGGGATACGTTGCGGCATACCGAGCCTGAAGATCTGCTCTCCTTCGGGATGATTCCGGAGTTCATCGGCCGGTTACCGATTGTGACGGCGTTGGATAGCCTGACTGAGGAAGAGCTGATACTGATTTTGACCGACACACGCAACGCGATGGTCAAACAGTACACCAAACTGTTGGCAATGGAGGGGGTTAACTTGGTGGTTACCAAGGATGCTCTCCGAGCCTTGGCCCAGCAGGCGGCAACTAAGGGAACCGGGGCCCGAGCGCTTCGTTCAATGTTCGAAAAGATCATGCTCGACGTTATGTACGACGTTCCGAGCAGGGAGGACATCGCCGACGTAGTGATCAATCGAGCGGTGGTCGAAGGGAAACGAGCCCCCCTCATTCGCAGGAAACAGGACAAAGACGCGGCCTGATAAACCGCTTCATCTAGTTTCACCAAAAAAGGCACAGAGGAAACAGAGGCCAATTTTTGGTTTCCTTTAACAGATCTTTGTGTCCTCTGTGTCTCTGTGGTGAAATCAAGCGGAATGAGATGGCGACGGCTTATTCTACAAGGCGTTTTAGCGACCGTCTTCCTCGTCGCCGTTGGGGTTGCCTGCCACAAATCCGCACCGACCGACCAGGAATTGACCCAAAAGCTAGTTGGGACCTGGATCACTGACGAGGCCGGAGGCAACTACCGGTTCTACGGAGAAAACAGCTTTCATCGCGACGGGATGCATTCCGCCGATGAAATCATGCATGCCGACGGGGGTACAACGCGTTGGAGCTTTTCCGGTATCTGGGATGTTAAGGATGGCAAGCTTGTCGCCTCGGGAGAGGTCTATCGAAGCGATTCCAGCGCCGTCGAGACCTACCAGGTCGAAGAACGCATTGAAAGTCTCACCGAAGACGAATTGGTGTTGGTAAACGAAAAGGGCAACCGCCTCGTCCGGCACCGGAAAAGATTTTAGGCGAATGGGCGAACTGGCGATTGAGACATGCACCGTTATAAAGGTTTAGTCTGGTCCTGCGGCTACGGAATACGAGGCCCAGGCTAAGAAATCAGAAAAACGTGACTGGCGCCGCTGGAGGTGCGAAAGAGAACCAGCCGGAACTCGATGCAGGGCCTCGTGCCTCCCATTCGCCCACTCGCCGTTTCGCCGGTGCGGCCATTCGCCTATACGAGCGGGGACCCACCGCGCTTGGCTATTCCTAAGCCTGTGTTACGTTCCCCTCTTACATGAAGCGCAAATTGGTTGTCTTAATGGTGGCGCTGCTCGTGTCGTTCAACCTGGCGGTCGGCTACAGAGTCCTTACCGGAAACGCAACCGCCGACTCGAACACGGACTATTTTAATCTCACCGTCTTTACTCGAGCCCTGCAATTGGTGCGGCAGGACTACGTGGATGAAAACAAGACTTCATACCGTGGCCTGACCTATTCGGCTTTGCATGGCATGCTCAACGGCCTTGATCCCCATAGCCAGTTCATGGAACCGGCAGATTTCAGGGACATGGAGGACGAGACCAAGAGCGAGTTTGGCGGCCTGGGCATTGTCGTTTCCACCAAGGATGGAGTCATTACGGTGGTGACTCCTATGGAGGATACTCCAAGCTTCCGAGCCGGCATCATGCCTGGAGACGAGATCCTTCGGATTAATGGAAATGTAACCGATCGGATGAGCTTGCAGGATGCTCTGAGTATGTTGAAAGGCGATCCAGGGCAAAAAGTGACGCTCACCATCTATCGGCAATCGACCAAGGAAACGAAAGATTTTACCCTGCAACGCGAGATTATTAAGGTGACCAGCGTCAAGGACGCCAAGATCCTGGATCAATCCGAGGGTACCAAGTTCAAAATCGGCTACGTGCGAATCACCCAATTCAACGAACCAACGGCGCAAGAACTTGCTCAGAAATTAGACGATCTCCAGCGTCAAGGGATGCAGGCGTTGATTCTGGATCTCCGTTTCAACCCGGGTGGATTGTTGACCAGTGCCGTCGATGTGTGCGGACAATTCTTACCGCCTAAAACGATGGTGGTGTATACCGAGGGTCGAGAGGGGTCTCAACGCCACGAATACTTTACGGACCAAAAGGCCAAGCCTCGGCTGAATATGCCAATGGCTGTGTTGGTCAACGGTCAGAGCGCGAGCGGAGCCGAAATTGTCGCCGGCGCATTACGAGATCTCAACCGGGCTATTCTTGTAGGAGAGACCACATTCGGAAAAGGATCGGTCCAGAGTGTTATCCAGTTGCCCGATGGTTCTGCGCTTCGCTTGACCACAGCCAAGTACTACACTCCTAGCCGCCAGGTGATTCATCAAAACGGAGTCACCCCTAATATCAAAGCGTCGTTGACACTGGATCAGGAGAAGGCGCTTCTTTTGCGAAGAAAAGTAGGTCCTCTGCCGCCAGATGATCAAAAATTTGCCAATAGCCAACGGGATTCGCAACTGGATCGCGCAGTGGACGCGGTAAGGAGTGTCATGATTTACACTCAGGGCGGCGCTCAGCCCCAGCCGTTGCAACCGTCGGAGAAGTGAGTTTTGTCGAGCCAACTTAGTTTGACGAGGCGCCGGCTCTTCAGAGAATCGTCAGCTGCACTAAAGCGCATCCTATTGTTAACGTGCCTAATGCTGATGACCCTACCAGCGGTCCCACCGCTTGGGTTGACTGAATAGCTATGCCAAAGTTGAGCGACCCGATAGTACTCTCCATCGAGACGTCCTGCGATGAGACGGCGGCTGCAGTACTGGATGGCAGCAGGCTCCTGAGTTCTTGCATCTCCAGTCAAACGCTGATCCATCGCGAGTTCGGTGGCGTGGTGCCGGAAGTAGCATCCCGTAATCACCTCTCTAAGGTCGAACCTTTAGTTAGCGAAGTACTGGAAAAGGCCAAAGTTGAGGTGCAGCAGATCGATTGCGTCGCCGCGACCCGCGGG
>DASUWQ010000229.1:0-2695 GCA_036378375.1 Chthoniobacterales bacterium | reverse complement strand
TCAATCCATTTGTGCCTCAGAATCTCTTCGCGCTCGGCCAAGAACTCCTTATACAAGACTGAATTTTTAACCAGCTCGGAGGCGTCTTCTTTCGGGGGTTCCATCGATTTGGTGATTCCGCAGTGTGTCGACAATTTTCTTCGGGAGTCAAATCAAAATCGAAATTTTGTTCGGACACCGAACAAATTCAGGTTACGTTCTCCACAGCCCGGTGTAGTTGGTCTGCAATAGAAAGAAAGATAGAAGAAACAGCGCTTTTTGGGTCTTCCAAAACCACCGGCATACCCCGGTCTCCCGCTTCCCGAGTGGCCACATCGATTGGGACTTCGCCCAGCAGCGGAACGCGTAGACGCGCAGCTTCACGGCTGCCGCCGCCCGAACCAAAAATCTCGTATCGCTTGCCATCACTCGGAGAGACGAAAAAACTCATGTTTTCGACGAGACCAAGCACGGGAACATTCACTTTGGCAAACATCGCGCTGGCCTTGCGCGCATCGATTAAGGCAACCTCCTGTGGGGTAGTGACGATCACGGCACCGGAAAGCGCAACCGTTTGGACGATAGTTAGTTGGATGTCGCCCGTACCTGGTGGCAGATCAAGAATCAGATAGTCTAAGCCTGACCAGTCAACTTGGCGCAAAAACTGTTGAGTTGCCCGAGTGACCATCGGCCCACGCAAAATCGCAGGCGATGTGTCATCCAGCAGGGATCCCATCGATATCAATTTTATCCCATATCGTTCGATCGGCAGGATGGTGTTATCGGAAGTCGCCATGGGTTGCTCCTGGGTGGCTCCGAACATTAAAGAAATGCTAGGACCATAAATATCGCAATCGCAGAGACCCGCCTTGAGTCCTCGCTGTTGCAGCGCCGCCACCAGATTAGCGGCCACAGTCGATTTCCCCACGCCCCCTTTTCCGCTAGCCACCGCGATGACATGTTTAACGCCGGTTATTCCGGTTACCGCCGATCCGGCGGTGCCCTTGCCGGTGTCAGGCGGATTTGAGATATCGATGATAACCCGAGCCGACCTTACACCAGGAGTCGCGCTCACCGCATTTTCGGCCTCGCGTTTAATGGTTTCTGGAATCGAGGGGTTACTGGTCGCGACCGCCAGCCTCACCAGAACATCGCCTCCGGATAGTTTGACCTCTTTCACCAGACCGAAACTGACGATATCCCGGCTATAACCAGGAAATTTAACCGATTTCAGTCGATCAATGATGGTGGACTCAGTGAGAACAGACATTCAGCAACCCCCGGTAGTTGGTTCGAGGTTATAGGTTTTAGGTTCTAAGTTCCAAGTTGGGTTTTACGTGGCGCTGGACGCCTGAACCTGCAACCTCGAACTCTGTGGGATGAGCAACCAACCGCAGAACGGTGGAAAGTCAATTGCGTGTCGAACCAATCGGCCTTTGAATAGTATTGGGGGGTAAAAAAGACCTTTGCTATGAATCCTATCGAAACTTTAAAGAGGCCGGATCTACTCCGAGAACAATGCTTTGTCGGTGGCCGTTGGGTCAAAGGAGATAAAGCGGTTGATGTCGAAGACAAGGCTACCGGTGAACGCATTGGCGACGTTCCTTTCTTTGGAACCGAAGAGACTAAACAGGCAATCGATCAAGCTCATCAAGCGCTGCCCGCCTGGAAGGCGAAGACTCCGGTTCAGCGCTCGGCGTTGCTGCGAAAATGGTTCGATCTAATGACGGCTAACGCCGGCGATTTAGCCAAGTTGACGACCGCGGAGAGCGGTAAACCCTTGAAAGAAGCGGAAGGAGAGGCTGCTTATGCCGCCGCCTATATCGAGTGGTTCGCGGAAGAGGCTAAGCGCATCTATGGCGACGTGATTCCCAATGCGAATCCGGATCAGCGGATTGTGGTGATTAAGCAAGGCGTGGGAGTGTGCGCGGCGATTACGCCATGGAATTTCCCGTTGGCCATGATTACCCGAAAAGCGGGACCCGCACTCGCGGCCGGATGCACCATCGTAATTAAGCCGGCTACCGAAACTCCCTTAGGCGCCTTAGCTCTGGCAGCGTTGGCAGAAGAAGCCGGATTTCCTCCAGGAACGGTGAATGTTCTGACCGGGGATGAGGTTGCTATCGGTAAAGAGCTGACCGGTAACCCGGATGTCCGCAAAGTGAGTTTTACCGGGTCGACTCCGGTTGGGAAGCTAATCGTAAAACAAAGCGCCGATACCTTGAAGAAGGTTACAATGGAACTCGGCGGCAATGCGCCTTTTATCGTCTTTGCTGACGCGGACGTGGACAAAGCGGTACAGGGAGCGATCGCTGCTAAATACCGGAACGCCGGTCAAACCTGTATCTGCACCAACCGTTTTCTCATTCACAGCCGATTGTTCGATGAGTTTACGGACAAATTTTCGAAACAAGTGGCGAGGTTGAAGGTAGGCAGCGGATTCGAGCCCGGTGTCGATATCGGCCCTCTAATCAGCCAAGAAGCAGTAGATAAGACCCGGTCTTTTATCGCGGATGCGACCGAGAAAGGCGCTGAGGTCACCATCGGTGGCCGGCCTCACTCGTTAGGCCACCTGTTTTTTGAGCCGACCGTGATCACCAAGGCAACGCCGAAAATGCGGTTTTTCCAGGAAGAGATCTTCGGCCCGGTGTCTCCTCTCTATTCATTTGAAGACGAGAGCGAGGCCGTCGAATTGGCTAATAGCACTCCGTACGGC
>DASUWQ010000228.1:0-5655 GCA_036378375.1 Chthoniobacterales bacterium | reverse complement strand
ATCCTCGAATTCGATAGCAAGGAGCTTTGGAAATCGAGCTTGCCATCGTCTCGGGGTTGTCGCCATCGAGCCGGTCTTTCTCTGAAGAGAGCGTCACAATTGGACGTTCAACGGAGGCAGACCTCGTTCTGAGCCACCCTGAAGTATCCCGACGCCACTGCCGAATCTTCGTGCAAGACGGTGTATTTCTTATCGAGGACCTGGGTAGCCAGCGGGGCACGGTTGTTAATGGAAGTCCGATCACCGGCCAGGTACAGCTGACCTCAGGAGACCAGATCACTTTGGGCCCAGTCGTTATTGGCTTTGGGAAAGGTCCAGCAGGACAGGCGCCGTCAGTCGGCGAGGCTCAGGTGGGTGAAGCACTGGGGGCTCCGGGGACGGTGGTTTACGAAAAGCAGACCGTCGACCGAATCCCGCTCACTAAGCGACTGGTATTCGGGCGGAGCCAAGAGGTAGATGTTCAGCTAAACGACCCCATGGTGTCGCGGCGGCACGCAGTCGTGGAAGAGAGTGCCGACGGTTTTCGTGTTCTCGATTTGTACAGTCGGGCCGGCTCATTCGTGAACGGCCGCCGTTTCGACGAACATCAACTCATTATCGGCGATCAACTGCAGGTCGGACCGTTCTGCTTTGTTTTCACTGGGAACGAACTGCATCGGATCCTTCGGGTTTCGGTGGGGAAGGTTGTCGCGGAGGGGCTGACCCGTACCGCCGGCGGAAACACCATTCTTCAAGAGGTCTCGTTTGTGGCCGAGCCGGGGCAATTCATCGGCATACTTGGACCGAGCGGCGCCGGAAAATCGACGCTGCTGGGGGCATTAAGCGGACTAAAGCCGGCAGATAGCGGACGAATATTGATCAACGACACCGACTTTTACGGAAATTTAAATCAGCTCCGGTCGATGTTCGGTTATGTGCCGCAAGACGACATCGTTCACGGCGAACTGACCACCGTGGAGGCTTTAACCTTCGCCGCTCGCCTGCGTCTGCCAGCCGGAACACCGAGACCCGCTATTGCGGCGCTGGTCCAACAAACCATGGGAAGTCTCGGTCTCACGGAGCGGAAGGATCTTCGGATTTCACTGCTCTCCGGCGGCCAACGGAAAAGGGTTAGCGTAGGAGTAGAGCTGCTTCGACGACCCCCATTGATCTTTTTGGACGAACCTACCTCGGGTCTGGATCCCTTTTCTGAATTCAAACTCATGGAGCTGTTGCGGCGCTTGGCTGACACCGGTTGCACGGTGATCTGTACGACGCACGTGATGGAAAACGTCTTCCTGATGGATCAGATCGCGGTTCTCTTGGCCGGTAAGTTGCTTTTCCAAGGGCCTCCTGATGCAGCCCGAGCGCGGTTCGGCGTGAGCCGGCTGAGCGCCCTGTACGACATGCTTCAGACCATCGATCCCAAGACCGTAACCTCTTTTTCTCCGCCCGAGATCACTTCTCCTGCCGGGCCGCCGGACACTGAACAAAGGCCAGCGGTAATCAAGCAGCGCCGCCCATTTGCGCTTCCGATTTTGCTGGAACGGCAGCTAGCGATCTTTAAAGCCGACATCAAGAATCTGTTAATTGCGCTCGGCCAACCCTTGGTGATTGGCCTTCTTGTTTGCTGGGTGACCGACCATGTCCCATTGATTCACTTTTTCGCTTACATCGCCACCTTTTGGTTCGGGTGCAGCAACTCGGCCCAGGAAATCGTCAAAGAGACGGCGATTTTTCGGCGGGAACGCCTCGTCGGCCTGAGCCGGAGCAGCTATCTAGCAAGCAAGTTTATCTGGATGGGAACCATCACCGGCGTGCAGAGTCTTATCCTTTACGCCTGCACTCTGATTACCCAACGAGTTCCGCTTTCCGCTGCACCGGCTGAGATAGCAGGCTTGCTGTTGCTGGCGTTTGCCTCCACCGGAATTGGGTTAGCCATCTCTTGTTTTACCCGTTCCGCGCTCCAAGCCGTCATGGTGGTGCCACTGATCTTGATCCCACAAATTTTGCTCTCCGGGTACACGGTCGAAGCCTCTCAGATGGATCCGCCCGTACTGGTCGTGGCCCAAATCATGCCGAGTTTTGCAGCTGAACGTATTTCGGATGAGAGCCTGCTCTTGAACCGACGGATCGCCGGAGATGTGAGCGAAAAATACGATCGGCCATACGACAATCTTAATCAGTACAACCGGGCAGCAACCGGACAACGTTTCAAAACTGGGCAAACTTTCACCGATGCCCGGCCGCTCTGGGTCGGGTATCTCAACCTGATTCTCTGGAGCGTAGCCGGGTTTGTTCTGTCGTATGTGGGCCTGATGCGAAAGGAGAAAGAGTAGCATTTAGGGTATCCCTAAATGCTGGGTTCGTTTTTCATCCCGTATACGCGGACTTGCTGGCTTTTGCCTTTAAGCTGAAAAACGCCGAAGTCGGTGAATTCGCGGCCCGGGGGCAGCACGGTCAGGAAATCTTCCGAGAATACTAGAGGCTGGTTCAATTGTTTCATAACCCCTTCCAGCCGAAAAGCGGTGTTAACGGCATCGCCGATGATCGTAGCGTCACGAACTGCCACCTGGCCGATGTTACTGCTAGTAACCCTTCCAAAATGGAGCGCGATACCGACCCTGAACGGCTGATCAGTATCTGCCCAGGTCCGGCTGGCGGCTAATTCCAGGATGGTGTAGGCAACATCAAGACAGGTGGCACACTCCGTACCGACCTGGTCGCGCGCAGGCCAATAGGCCAGCACCGCATCGCCAATATATTTATCGATGATCCCGCCGGCGGACTGTACGGCGTTTCCTAAATCGCGAAACCAATTGCCCAAGACCTGAGCGATCTTGCGATCGCCGAGTTTTTCCGCCATCGGACTGAACCCGCGAATATCGCAGACCAACAGCGAGACCGAAAGAATCGCATGGCTCGTGTCGTGGCTTAAGGCGGCCAACGTCGCATCGGTATGATCTCCGCTCTGATCGCCGGCGATGGGCTCAAAAACGAGCTCGTAGTCGGCGATTCGAACCCGGGCACCAGCCTCAAGCACGACGGGCATGATGACGCGTTGGTCATTAACGAACGTCCCGTTGCGGCTGCCCAGATCCATAATTTGGTACTGGAAGGCGTTGTGGCAGCGGACGATCGCGTGTTGCCGGGATACGTGATTGCCAGGAAGAGCAACCGTATTGTCGACGGTACGCCCAATCGTGGCAGTATTCTCTATTGTCCTCTCAAACGGTTCGCCCGTGGGAGGATACACACGAAATTTAGCCGGCATTTAACGTTCCAGAAGCTCCGGCTAAGGATGCCACGAGGTAAGGTCCTTGGCTAGTATTTGGTCCTAGCGACCGGAAAGAAATCGTCCGAGGCGCACCGTACCCTGTTCTGGAGCGGCGTCGGTTCAAGCTCACCGAAAGTGGATGGGACGAATGGGATCCTGCTTTCTCCCGCGGACGCGTGCCGGCCGGCCTAGCATAATCGTCGGTTTGCGGCAATAGCGTGGATCACCGAAGCGCCACGCCTGAAAAAATTCATTGGCGTCGACACGCTGCGAGCTCTAACGCGGAATGCAACGCCCCTCCGTCCGTCGTCCCTGACTGGCTCTCACCTCTTAGGTTGACGAACATGCGCAGCCGCGGGGCTACGCCGTGACAGGCTTTACGTGACCTACGAAACTCATCGGCCGAATGAGCGGAATTGGCCACAACCCTCGGGTCCGCTTTAACCTTTATCCAAGAAAAATGGGAGGCTTCCTCCGAAGTGCTGGTGAACGATGGTCGCCAAGTGAGACATGATGAAGAGGAAGATCGCGATTAAGCCGGCCGCCATACCGAGGCCGGCCAACCCGACCCGCAGTTCTCGCCCGAAAGAGTGGTCTTCAGTGGGGGCAGGTTTTTGTTCCATGTTTTTCTTGGTGGGGGATCACCCTATACAACGCTGGCTAGCGCCCGTTGTAAAGAGGCTTATTGTTGCGTCCGGTAGGGAGGAGCTCCTGCTCATCCGTGATTGCGAACAATCGTTGAACCCACGGATGAGTGGGAGCTCCTCCCTACCGGGCCATAAATTTTTTGGTGCTGCGTAGTTGACTCATGCCAAACCATCACCTAATCTGGCGGACTTCCATCAAGAGTGGCGGAGGGACTGGCCCAACGATGCCACGGCAACCGGTTCTGTGAAAACGGAACGACCAGGTGCCAATTCCAGGTCCGAGTTTTCGGGCGAAGATGGAGAGAGCGAATTGGTGATGTGACTCGCGACTCTTGGTGGGAAAGAAATGACTATTCCTGCCATGGACAATAATCCCTTATTCTCGCACCTCCAATGCCGCGAATGCGGGCGTCGCTATCCGAAGGACGCGATCCACGTGTGCGAGTTCGATTTCGGACCACTAGAAGCAGCCTACGATTACCCCGCTATTGCCAAGGAGGTTAATCGGGCAAAAATCGAAGCTCGTCCGAAGTCGATGTGGCGGTACCACGAGTTGCTGCCGATCGAAGGTGAGCCGCTGGTGGGCAAGCATACGGGATTTACGCCTTTAGTACGGGCAGATCGCTTGGCGGAACGACTCGGGGTAAAAGAACTCTATATCAAAAACGACGCAGTGAATTTCCCCACCCTGTCGTTTAAGGACCGCGTGGTATCGGTCGCGCTCACCCGAGCAAAAGAGTTAGGCATCGATACCGTGGCGTGTGCCTCGACGGGCAACCTAGCCAACGCCGTCGCCGCTCATGCCGCGTCCGCCGGACTTCGCAGTTTCGTGCTTATCCCTGCGGATCTGGAGCAAAGCAAGATTCTGAATTCGTTGGTGTACGGAACCAACGTTATTGCGATCGAAGGCCCGTACGACCATGTAAATCGTCTTTGTTCAGAGGTTGCCGGCAAGTACGGGTGGGGATTCGTCAATGTGAATCTGCGCCCCTACTATGCAGAGGGCTCAAAAACCCTGGGGTTCGAGATTGTTGAACAGCTCGGCTGGAAAATTCCTCGTCACACAGTCATCCCCATGGCGAGCGGTTCTCTACTGACCAAGATCAGCAAGGCTTACGAAGAGCTCGGCAAAGTGGGGTTGGTCGCCGAAACGACCTATTCCATTTATGGGGCTCAGGCGTCCGGATGCTCACCCATCAGTACCGCGATTAAGAATAATTCCGAAACCGTGCGACCGGTTAGCAAACCCCAGACCATTGCGAAATCGCTTTCGATTGGGACACCGGCAGACGGCTATTACGCAATCAGAGCCATGAAAAAAACCGGCGGAACTGCCGAGCATTGCACTGATGAAGAGATTGTCAGCGCCATCCGGTTGTTAGCGGAGACGGAAGGAATCTTCGCGGAGACCGCAGGCGGTGTGACATTAGCCTGTGCGCAAAAACTAATTACGAGCGGCGCAATTCCTCGAGATGAGTCGATCGCTCTCTGTATCACCGGCTACGGTTTGAAGACACAAGAGGCTATTGCCGGACATCTGGGTAGCCCTTCTGTAATCAAACCCAATCTGCGAGCATTCGAGGCGCTGCTCGAACAACCCGTAAAATCGATTTAACTTAACATGTCTGTCCCTGTCCGCATTCCAACCCCGTTGCGTAAGCTCACCCAAAACCAGGAGATTGTTGAAGTCGACGGTCTCACGATCCGGGATGTGATCGAGAACCTGGAGAAATCCTATCCTGGTCTAAAGGA
>DASUWQ010000227.1:0-4015 GCA_036378375.1 Chthoniobacterales bacterium | reverse complement strand
GTTGCTCCAGGTCTTAGGTCGGGCACGCCTACAACCAGGACGCGGAATGCGACGCCCCTCCGGGTCGGCGCCTCACCAATCACCAATCACTTTTCACCAATCACTTTTCACTTTCCCCCCCTCACCCTCCGACGCGATCGAACATTGAACCTAGAACTTGGAACCTATAACCGCTACGGTAGTAAATGCGCATTGTCCGGTATCTGGCCCAGGATGGAAACATTCGGCACGCGGCAGAGCAGAAAAACGGTACCTGTCTCGACCTTCACGGTGACCTGTTTCACGGTTTCGAAGTAACGGACCGGGAAGCAAAGATGGTAAAGTTGCTCGCCCCGGTCGAACCACGGGTCATTCTCTGCATTGGCCTCAACTATCGAGGGCACGCTAAGGAACAAAGCGTCCAGCTTCCGGAACGTCCGATGCTTTTCATCAAGGCCCCCAACAGTCTGTCTAATCCAGGGGATCCAATCGCTATTCCAACCCATCTTCCCAGCACTGAGGTAGATTATGAAGGCGAGTTGGCCGTCGTGATCGGCCGCGATTGTAAAAACGTCAGCAAAGTTCACGCTCTCGATTTTGTTCTTGGCTATACCATCGCCAATGATGTGTCAGCCAGAGATTGGCAGAAGCGTCTCGGCGGAGGCCAATTTTGTCGGGGAAAGAGCTTCGATACCTTTGCCCCCATGGGCCCGGTCCTGGTCACCAAAGACGAAATCCCGAATCCGGACGAGCTGCATCTCCAGACTCGGGTGAACGGAGAGAAACGCCAGGATACAAATACTAGCGATCTGATTTTTGATGTGCCCACTTTGATTGAGTTCTTGAGTGGCTCCACCACGCTATTAGCGGGATCGGTTATTCTGACCGGCACGCCGAGCGGCGTGGGCACCTACCTGCATCCACCTAAATACCTGAAAGCGGGCGACGTTGTTGAAGTCGAAATCGAGAAGATAGGGGTACTGAGCAATCCCGTAATGGATGAGGACAAGTATGCCTAGCGAATCGTGCTTGTCCTCGTGCTCGAGCACCAAGCGTGATGTGGAGTCGAAAATGTGGACAGGTCTCGTTCTTGTCCCGCAGTCTGACCTATCAGACTTTGCCGCGAAGCGGCTACCCAGAACAGCCCAGGGGTTTAACCCTGGGTCAGGCGTAGTCGAGAACCGCCCTGAAAGCATCTCCAACCTCGCGGCGGGGTGCAATTCGGACAGAGCACATAGATACAATCCCAGCCGAAATAGCTGCCAACATACCCTTTCGAGGACGACGACGAGGACGATGTGCCTCACGAGTGGCAGCCGAAGCGGGTCTTTAGATTCTTCGCGTACTATTCCACCAACGCGCCAACATCGGGTGCCACTTTTCCTCCTCCGTCCCTTTGTTCCCGGAAACTACGGCGGACAGGCAGGGCACCTTTATCAACCGCCTAACCCAGGGCTAAATCCCTGGGCTGTTTTGTATAGCCGCTTCGCGGCAAAGCCGGCCCTGTCACTTCGGGACAAAAATCTATCCTGCGACCTGTCCATAAAATCGACTTCACCCCAGCGTGCGGCGCGAAGCTTTGCATCAGGTCGGTCAAGTCAATTTGAACCAAGGGCCGAGCACCACCCCGTCACCGAGCACGAGGACGAGCACGAGCACGAATATCACTTCTCACCTCTCACGTCTCACCTCTCACTTTTCACTATCAAGTAATGTCGTTCCAACTTTCTTCCGAATACTCGCTGAAAGGCGATCAAGAGGCTGCAGTCGAACAACTGGTTCGTTCGGTCGAGGCTAGCAACCGTCATCAAACCCTTTTAGGGGTTACAGGCTCCGGCAAGACCTTCACCGCCGCAAACGTGGTGGCGACCTTGGATAGACCGACCCTGGTGATCTCTCACAACAAAACGTTAGCGGCCCAGCTCTATAGCGAGTTCAAACAGTTCTTCCCTAAGAACGCGGTTGAATATTTCGTCAGTTATTTCGACTACTACCAGCCCGAAGCGTATATCCCGAGGACCGATACTTACATCGAAAAAGACTCATCCATCAATGAAGAGATCGAGCGGCTGCGTTTGTCCGCCACTAGCTCTCTTCTCTCTCGGCGGGATGTGATCGTAGTGGCCAGCGTCTCCTGTATTTACGGCTTAGGCTCCCCTGAGGATTACGCCAACATGGTCTGCAACGTGTTTAAGGGTCAGGCGTTGTCTCGAGAGCTCTTCCTAGCGAAGCTCGTCGACATGCTGTACGAACGGAACGATATCGCGTTAACTCGGGGAAAGTTCCGCGTGCGTGGCGACGTGGTCGAAGTCCATCCGGCTACAGCCGATGAGGAAGCGATCCGCGTCGAATTTTTCGGCGATGAAATCGATTTGATTACCTGTTTCGATCCGTTGACCGGCTCACCGATTGAAACCCTCGATCGTTTCACCTTTTTCCCGGCCAAGCAATTCGTTACGCCCTACGAAAAGATGCGCCGGGCATTGACCGCCATCCGGACAGAGCTCGACGAACGCATCGTTTGGTTTGAGGCCAACCACAAATTGCTTGAGGCCCAACGAATCAAGATGCGAACTGAGTTCGACCTAGAAATGCTGCAGGAAATGGGGTTCTGCAGCGGTATCGAGAATTATTCCCGGCATTTGAGTGGGCGCGAGCCCGGATCGCGTCCTTACACGCTCCTCGATTTTTTCCCGAAAGATTTTTTCCTGATTGTTGACGAGTCGCACGCCACTATTCCGCAGATCGGCGGGATGTATGAGGGTGACCGATCCCGCAAAACGACTCTCGTCGAATATGGTTTTCGTTTGCCCAGCGCACTGGATAACCGGCCCCTGAATTTTCCGGAATTCATGGAAATGACCAACCAGGTTCTCTACATCAGCGCGACCCCAGCGGATTTCGAGGTCCAAAATAGTGTGGTGGGCAACGCATCTTATATCCCCCACGCGCGCGACCGCATTGGACAGGAAGAGACCGAGCCTGTCCTATTGCCCATGTTGACCGGTCGCTCAGCTGGTCAGCTCGATGTCCATACCCCGGGCTCACGTTTGGTCGTACAACAGATTATCCGTCCCACCGGTTTGTTGGATCCTCGCATCACGATTCGCCCATTGAAGAATCAAATCGATGAAACCATCGAACTCTGCCGGGGCCGTTCCGAGATAGGCGAGCGGGTGCTAATCACGACCCTGACCAAACGAACGGCCGAAGATTTGACAGACTATTTAAGAGACGTCGGCCTTAAGGTTCGATATCTGCATAGCGAGATTGATGCGATCGAGCGGGTAGAAATTCTTCGATCGCTGCGGGCCGGGGATTTCGATATTCTGGTGGGGATCAACCTCCTCCGAGAGGGCCTGGATTTACCGGAGGTCAGCTTGGTTTGCATCCTTGATGCTGACAAAGAAGGCTTTCTCCGGAGCCAGACTTCATTAATTCAGACGGCCGGTCGAGCTGCTCGCCACGTGAACGGTGAAGTCGTCCTGTTTGCCGATATCATCACCGAGAGCATCCAACGCCTGGTTACCATTACCGAGTTTCGGCGTGCCAGACAAAGCGAGTACAACGAACAACACGGGATCACCCCTAAGAGCGTTCGCCGGGCAGTCCAAGAAAGCCTGCACATGATGCTCCGGGGTAGACAGCTGGAGGAATCCGTCGTTCGTGAATCCGGCGGCGATTTCGATCTCACCGAGGTGCTACGCGAACTGGAAGAAGAAATGCAATTAGCGGCTGCGAACTTGGAGTACGAACGGGCGGCCTTACTCCGCGATCAAATCCTCGAGCTGAAAAATGGGACGGGTGTGATGAAGATCGAGCCCAAGAAACGACCCATCAGATACACCCGGCCGGGACGAGCGACTGCGAGGGCTAAGAGAAAGTGAAAGGTGATTGGTGATTAGTGATTGGTGCCGGCATTCCGGTGGGGTGAGGCTCCCTTTTGCAACGCCATCAACGGCCCTGAATGGTACCACCTTTGGTGGGGCGAGGCTCCCAAATGACGCAAGCATACGATCCGGGCACTGAACGATCC
>DASUWQ010000226.1:0-12479 GCA_036378375.1 Chthoniobacterales bacterium | reverse complement strand
CGACCGGTAGGGTGTCAGCGCAAAAAGCTGTAGTCGATCTCCGTAATATTGGGACCGCGGAGCTGGATCGCGAAAACCAGGAGGTGAGCAAGTGAGCTTCGTAATCGTGCTCGTCGTCGTCCTCGTCCTCGACAGGGGTGTGGCGATCAAACGGAGTAATGGTGTGTTGGAGTCTTGGAGTGATGAAGTGATGCCCTACTGATGAGCACTCCCGAGACAATATCATCCGCGGATGCGAGGTCGTCGCTGACACCTGCTCGGCGTTCGAAGTGGGGTTCGCGATTGGCCCCGTACTTGTTCCTATTACCGACGGTGGCAATGCTATTGATCTTTAGCATCGTGCCGCTGATTTATGGGATCTGGATGTCGCTTTACGACTTCGATATCGTGCATGGCAGATCCACTTTCATAGCGCTACAAAATTATTGGCGGTTACTGCACGATCCACAATTTGGCCTCAGTTTATTAAATACCGCATGGTACACGCTGAGTGTCGTGCCCCTGATTTTAGTCGCCAGTATCGCCATCGGTATTTATTTAAAGAAAAGCACAGTTGCCCGGCTGATAGCACGAGTTGGCTTCTATGTTCCGTTTGTGTTGTCTCCGGTCGTAGTAGCAACTTCATGGAAGTGGCTCCTGAACGAAGATTTGGGAGTTGTGGACGGGTTTCTGAAGTGGGCAGGGATGGGGACGATTCCTTGGCTAACCGATGATAATTGGGCCCGAATCAGCGTGGTCGGTGCGACCGTATGGAATCTGGTCGGTTTTTATATGTTGATGGTGTTAGCTGGGTTGAGCCAGATCAATCCGGATCTATATGAAGCCGCTAAGATCGAGGGGGCATCTGCCTGGCGAAGACTATGGCATATCACTTTGCCATTGTTAACTCCAACCATGTTACTCATCGTGGTTCTAGCAACCATCCACGCTACCCAAGCATTCGAAACTATATTGTTATTGACTGACGGTGGACCCGCCGGAGCCACCCGTTTGATAATTCAAAATATGTACGTGTCTGCATTTACCCGTTTGCAGCCCGGGTACGGTGTAGCTCAAGCCATTTTGATGCTGCCGTTGATCTGTTTAGTGGCCTGGGTGCAGATGCGCTTGTTCAGAAAGGCCGGGGCACTGTGAACCACGGAATGAATTTCACCACAGAGACACAGAGGAAGCAGATCATCATGTACAGATTTCGATTAGAGAAGCGATCGAGCGGCAGGGAGAAGAACAAAAGCAACCGGATTCGCTGAAATGCAGTGCTTATCTACATGGCTTGGGCGGACCTCAAACAGAAATCTGCGTAATCTGCGGATCTTTTCCTCTGTGTTCTCTGTGTCTCTGCGGTGAATTTATGCGAGGCAAATTAGGCAAAACGCTTTACGACCTGAGCGCGCTCGTCGTTTGTCTTATATTCCTGATTCCGGTGCTTTGGGCATTGTTTTCAGCATTCCGGCATTCTCGCGATCTGTTCGTGTTTCCCCCGAGTTTCGGTCTCGGTGGATTCACACTCGAAAATTTCCGGGCGGTTTTCGCGAGCGGCAACGTCCCACGCTACGCCTTAAACTCTTTAATTGTGGCGGCCCTAAGCAGCTTGCTTACCGTCTTGGCGAGTTCAATGGCCGGCTTTGCTCTCGCGAAATATAAATTCCCGGGCAGGCGGATAATTCTTTTTCTTATTTTGAGTGTACTGCTAATCCCGCTGCAGGTTTTGATGGTGCCAGTCTTCTTGATTCTTAAGACGTTCGGTTGGGTAAACCAACTGATAGGAATCATCGTTCCGCCAGCGGCGACGCCTACCGGAACCTTCATGATGCGGCAGTATATTCTCGGGATCCCGGACGAGATGATTGAAGCAGCCCGGATGGATGGAGCATCGGATTGGCGAATTTATCGGCATATCATTCTGCCGTTGTGCGCCCCGATTTCGGCTGCTCTTGGCATCATCAGTTTTACCTGGCGCTGGAATGATTATCTCTGGCCCCTGATTGTGGTTGGCAACCAAGACAACTTTACGCTGCAATTATCCTTGGCGAACTTAGTGGGAACGAACACCGTTGAGTGGGGCACGTTGCTCGCGTACGCTGCGCTGGTGATGCTGCCGGTCCTGATCATCTTCCTGCTTTTTCAGCGCTACTTCCTGAAGGGATCGATCAACGCAAGCGTGAAAGGGTAGGGAAAGGAGTTCGAGGAGTTGCAGGAGGTTCAAGGAGAAGGAGCCAGGAGTCAGAATCCAGGCGTTGATCAACACGGTGGGTAATATCGAGGATCCACCTTGCCTCAAAGTAATAAGGAATCAGTATTTTTAATGAGAATCTGAAACCCGCAGATGACGGCCATCTGATAAGTGACTTTATTGATTAGTGATCACTTTTTCTTGAACCAAAGCGCCGATCAGTGCCTGAACCTCCGCCTCACCTAGTGCCTCCTGCCTCCTGGATTCTGGCTCCTGTCTCCTATTCTAGAACTCCTGCAACTCCTTGAACTCCTCTAGCTCCTGTCTGATCAGCATCATCGTTCCGGTTTGGGGGGACGACCAACTGGTGGCCGAGTTGGTGAACAGCTTGGCAACTGCTTCCGAGCTTTGTGAGTGGATCGTGGTGGCTGTTCGTCCCGGCGAAGTGCTGACAGATCTGGGGCGGCATGAGGCGATTCGATTGATTTCGTGTGACGAACCGTCACGTGGCAAACAACAGAATCTCGGCGCGGCCGTTGCCCGCGGGGAATTGCTTTGCTTTCATCATGCTGACTCTGAGCTGCGGCCTGAACATCTGGCTGCTCTAGTGCGCGTAGCGAATGACGGGGAAATTGTGGGAGGCGCTTTTCACCGGCGGTTTTATCCTCCAAGAATGCCATGGCGAGAGCCATTGGTCCGGCGTATCAATCGGCTAGGTGGACCTCTGTTCGGCGATCAATCGCTATTTGTGAGAAGCGCGGTTTTTCAAGAGATTGGTGGGTTTGCCAACTTTCCGCTGATGGAAGATATCGATTTTTCCCGGCGCCTGCGGCGCGCCGGTCGAATTGTATTGCTCGATCCTCCCTTGTGGTCACCGCCACGCAAGCCCGGGACCTGGAGAACGGCTATTCGGAACTCAGCGTTGATGTGCCTCTTCTACCTCGGGATTGAGCCTCGAACCTTGCATCGCTGGTACTATGGAAGGAGGAAGGAGTTCGAGGAGAGGAGCCAGGAGCCAGAATCCAGGAGCCAGGAGGATCGGAGCCGGGCGTCCGGAGGGGAGCCGCTTTAAGGCGTGCCTGGAGGGTTGGCACTCTTTTTCTAAGCGCGTGTATGGCCACAAATTTTTTTAAACGGGCGGCTCCCTCGAACGGCTCCAATGCGCGGTTTGTCTCCTGGTCCGTGGAATGGAATAGCCAAACCGCCAACTGGGCAAAACATCGCGCTGGGTAATGCGTGGGAGCCGCCCGCTTTCATATTTCCTAAACGCAACACACGATAGAGCGGAATCCGCCAGGTGTTTCGGCAGGGTTTAGAGCGGCTCCCCTGCAGATTCGCGTCGCCGCAATCCTCCTGACTCCTGGATTCTGGCTCCTGACTTCTTTTTCGCGTTCTTTGTGCTCTTTTGCGGCTATCGTTCTTAGTGATTGCTTCGGAGCCTCACCCAGTGGACGGCCTCAGCTTTTCTCGGGTCTTGGCGACTCACGGTCTAGAATTGCGGCGGGCGAGGACCGAGATTTTACAGCTGAATGTGGGCAAGCTTTGCGACCTCACTTGTGTTCATTGTCATGTCAATGCTGGGCCAAAGCGTAAAGAGGTTATCTCCCGCGAGACTGTCCACCGAATTGTCAACTGGCTAAGGAAAACCAATATTCCGATCGTTGATATTACAGGAGGCGCACCAGAAATGGCGCCGGACTTTCGTTATCTCGTTGAGGAACTCCGAAACATCCCACAGGTCGAAACGATCATCGATCGGTGTAACCTGACCATTCTGCTGGCACCGGGGTATGAGTGGCTCGCGGCGTTTCTGGCAGCTCAGCGAGTGGGAATCGTTGCATCCATGCCTTGTTATCAGCCTGCGAATGTCCACGCGCAGCGCGGGGATGGTGTCTTTGATCGCAGCATCCGCGCGCTCCAGCTCCTCAATGGTTTAGGGTATGCTCAACAGCCGGCCCTAACCCTCGACTTAGTTTACAATCCGAACGGTGATTTTCTGCCGCCAGACCAAACCGAACTCGAGGCAGACTACAAACGCGAGCTGAAGCTCAACTTCGGTATCGATTTTAACCGGCTTTACACGATCACGAATATGCCTATCGGACGATTCGCTGCCTGGCTGAGACACAATGGAAGGTTGGACACGTATATGGAATTGTTGGTGAAAGCGTTCAACCCTGCTTCAATCTCCGGTCTCATGTGCCGCAACACCCTGAGTGTTGGTTGGCGAGGCGAGGTCTATGATTGCGACTTTAATCAACAACTTGGGATGCGATGGCGGAAAGAAAAGCCGTTTTTCGTTTGGGATCTCGATCCAAACCAGCTCGAAGGCCAGAGTATTTTGTTGGGTAACCATTGTTTCGGCTGCACGGCTGGAGCCGGCAGTTCCTGTGGAGGAGCGCTGGTGGCGCCTGGCGATTAGCGTGACCGGTAGGGACGAGCTCCTGCTCAGCCGATAGGTTTCACCACAGAGACACAGAGGAAGAACATGATGATCCCCAGATCCCGCAGGTTACACAGATTTCATTTGGAGAATGCATCGACCAGCAAAAGCTATAACCGCACTCCTTGAAATACTGTGCCTATTTCTGTGACGATGTTTGGTCTCACACCGAGATCTGCGTAATCTGCAGATCTTTTTCTCCGTGTTCTCTGTGGCTCTGTGGTGAAATCTCTCGGACGAGCAGGAGCTCGTCCTTACCGGTCACGCTGCTCTCTGCGATTTGCTATTCGCGAAACGTTAGTCATCTTTTTGTTGCTCGATGCGTTTGCTAGTTATCGAAGACGAGATAAGGACGGCCAGCCATCTCCAAAAAGGTTTGCGCGAGAATGGTTTCACCGTCGACGTTACTTACGACGGTAACGAGGGTGCCCGACTTGCGAGTACTGGAGGGTACTCCCTGATCGTATTGGACGTAATGCTCCCCGGCTTAGATGGGTGGGCGGTATTGGATCAATTGCGGGGAGCCGGCATTCATACTCCCGTTCTATTTCTCACTGCCCGCGACAAGGTCGAGGATCGAGTCAAGGGATTAGAGATGGGAGCCGACGACTATCTGATCAAGCCTTACGCTTTCTCGGAGTTATTAGCTCGAGTTAGAACGATTCTGCGGCGGGGTTCAGCCGCCCAGCAAGATGTGCTGCGAATCGGTGATCTGGAGATCGATTCTAGGCGTTACAAAGTAACGCGCGCAGGGCAGAACGTCTATCTGACCCGACGCGAATTCATACTATTGAATTGCTTAGCCCAATCAGCGGGCGAAGTCGTCTCTCGCACGAGAATTGTTGAACAAGTTTGGGATATCAACTTCGATACGGGTACGAATATTGTTGAAGCGACGATGCGCCGCCTGCGAGCGAAGGTCGACGATCCGTTCGACAAGCCGCTTATTCACAATGTCCGCGGAGTTGGGTATGTGCTGGAAGCGCGTTAAATGAGGAGTTCGGTAGGGCGAAAAACTCGGGGCGCCCAGAGTCAGTTTCTATGTTTAGGCGTGCCGCGCCGGTTTTGAGCCGTCCGTTGGTTGGTTTTGTCCAATGCTCTCAATCGCCTAGCGCTTCGGTGCGCGGAACCAATCGGTTCTACGTGCGGCGATCGATGGTATGTTTCTCGAAAAATCCGGCAAAACGAAAGTCAACCACAAATCGGCTCCACGGAACGGCTCAAAACCGGCGCGGCAGACTTGAACAAATAAACTGACCATGGTCGCCCCGAGTTTTTCGCCCGACCGACGGTTCCTGGCTCCTTCTCCTTGAACTCCTCGAACTCCTTGAACTCCTCCGATAAACGGCGGCCGTGGTCGCTAGTTACAAGGTTAGCTGTTTACTATACCCTTTCCGCGGCGGTACTCTTGATTGTCGCGATGTTGATCCTGTACCTGGTGGTGGTGCAACACATCAACACCGCCGATAACCTGTTCTTAGCCGACACGCTTCGCGCGGTCCAGGCAGACTTGGCCGACAAACGCACGATCAACAACGAATTGCTGGCGGATGAGGTGCCGCCCGGAACGAATGATTATTTTGTGAGGGTTCTCGATCTAAATACCAAAGAGATGATCGCGGAAGAGCCGCAGATCGGCGACCGGCTTCCGGCCCTACGATTCCCGGAGCCGCTCTCCGAGCACCGCGTTCCCACTGAGGGCCTGGAATACCAGATGCCGGATGGACATTGGTTTCTTCTAATGTCGGCCTCGGCAATACTTAATTCAAACTCGCCCAAGCCGGTTTTGATCCAGGTCGCGCAAGATCGTTCTGATGATAAGGAGTTCACGAAAAATTTTGGTAAGCTTCTTGCGGCCGTCTTGATCGGGGGAATCGTCTGCTCGGCGGCAATCGCATTTTGGGCCGGGAAGCGGGCGCTGCGCCCTTTGCAGGAGATGGCTACTGCTACCGAGAGGGTGCAGGCGTCGCAATTGCATCAACGGCTCGGACGAGGCCGCTGGCCGAGCGAATTAATCGCGCTCGCTGCCGGGTTCGATCAGATGTTGGCTCGTCTCGAAGAATCATTCGACCGGCTCTCTCGGTTCTCGGCAGACCTGGCTCACGAGCTGCGAACGCCAATTCAGAATCTGCGGGGGGGTGCCGAAGTGGCATTAACTCGAACCCGAACGGCCGAGGAATACCGAGAAGTGATCGAGCTAAGCATCGAAGAGTATCAACGTCTCTCCAGCATGATAGATAGCCTGCTTTTTTTGGCGCGATCCGAGAACGCGGAAACCCGGCTCAATCGGGTTAAATTCCAAATAGGTCCGGAGGTTGACAAGATTCTCGATTTCTACGATGCCGCAGCCCGGGAACGCGAAGTCGATTTGACCCGATTCGGGGATGGCCAGCTCTATGCGGATCCGATGTTGTTTCGCCGAGCCGTTAACAATCTCGTATCCAACGCGTTACAACACGCGCCCACCGCGGGACGAATTAGAGTTTTAGTGGTTACCGAACTCGACCACGAGGTGCAGGTCGCGGTCCAGGATAACGGGAGCGGTATCGGACCCGAACATTTGCCTCGGATCTTCGATCGTTTCTATCGGGTGGATGCGGCGCGTAGTTCTAGTTCCGCCAGCACCGGGCTCGGGCTAGCCATCGTAAAGTCGATCATGGAATTGCATGGCGGATCGGTCCACGCAGAAAGCGTACTGGGCGCTGGGACAAAGGTAACACTGACGTTTCCGGGCCAGAAACGGTAGGACCGACTTCCCGCTCGTCCGTCTTTCGACGCGACATTTCGCCCACGATCTCGTCGTTTAGCCCGGACGAGCAGGAGCTCACCCCCAACCGTTCCGCTCGTAACGCGTTTCGATATAATCCGTCATCTTTACTGTGCATGGGAGAAGAGCAGTCCCAGAAGTTCTCCCGTCTCAATTGGATGCTGCATATAATGTGGCGTTTTGGCTGATCCAAAATGAGCGGGACGCGCGAGCGATTGTTGAAGAGGCCTACGCTGAGGCAAAGCGGGACCTTGAGAAATTCGGTGCAACCGATACCCGAGTCTGGCTCCTTAAAATTGTCTTGAGGATTGCGCACACGCGAATCGAGTGTCGCAACTTGCGCCGAGGCCTCGGAGAAAGGCGATCGAGCTAGACGAAGCGAAGTCGCGGAGTCCTGCGGCGGTACCACGTCGCTTTGTTCATCAGGGCCCGCCGCCGCGGGGTTGATACTCACAGAAAGTTGACGCGGAGATTACAAATCCATTAGATTCGCCCCGGTTTTGGCGTTCGTACTTTTACTGGGGTAGCTGTGGCGCTAGCGATTGGCGGCAACGTCATTCGAATCTGCCCTGGCGAGCTGACGTCTTAGGATACAAGATGTGGCGTTTATGACCATCCCGATAACCCCAAAAACCTGAATATGGAAAACGGCCAGTTCCTAAGAAATCTGTGGTACTTCGCGTTAGAAGGCAGAAAGCTCCGGAAGGGGCAACTTCAGACGAAAGAAGTTCTGGGAGAAAAGATTGCCTTTGGAAGGAACCCGGACGGAAAGCCATTCGCGCTTAAGGACAACTGCCCTCACCGAGGCGTACCCCTGTCTGAAGGAACATTCGACGGGCAAATCATTCGGTGCTGCTATCATGGTTGGGAGTTCGATTGCGCCGGAGCGTGCCAAAAAATCCCGGCCTTGGCCGATGGGGTTTTGGAACTGAAGAGAATCAAGATTGGTTCATACCGGTGCAAAGAGCTAAACGGTGGGATTTGGGTCTATATGCCGGACGGTAAATATCCGGACCATGACCCTAATGTCAGTCTCCCGGACTTAATGGTTCCTTCCGACAAACACCTGCTTCATATCGAAACCGTCCGGATTCCAGCTGGCATGGATGAAGCCGTTATCGGGCTGATTGATCCAGCTCATGTGACGTTTGTTCATCAAAGCTGGTTTTGGCGCACTGCCAAATCCGCGAGGCTGAAACAAAAGCAGTTTGAACCGGTGGGCCTGGGATTTAAAATGGTACGACACAAGCCGTCCGCTAACTCCAGAGGCTACTCAATGTTCAAAGGGCAGACCTCGACCGAGATTACCTTCCAACTGCCGGGCCACCGGCTAGAGCACATTCAGGTCGGAGCAACCGATGCGATTGTATCGATCACCTTGCTCACTCCGATAAACGAGAGATTAACCGAGCTCAATCACTTTGCCTACAGTTCCCTTAACTTCACCAAGTACATCTATTGGCCTTTAAGAAAGCTGGGCAAAGTATTTATCGGTCAGGATGTCCGGGTGTTCGAAAAGTTGAGCAAGGGTTTGAAAAATGAGCCAAAGCAGATGTTGTTGGGAGATCCGGATGCCCAGGCTAGATGGTATTTTGACCTGAAAAAGAAATGGCATTTGTGCATCGAGGAGAAAACCCAGTTTAGTAATCCCCTCAAGCCCCAGACTCTTAACTGGATCACCTGAATCTATAGCCGAAAGGGGCTGGTGAAACCTGACACAGGCGGCCTTAGCAGCCTGTTGAAAGCGGCTCCGTACGAGCCAAATCTTTATAGCTTGAGCAAGAAAAAACGAGACTAGCTCCATAGGAGCGACATCTGATCGGGAACCGCCTTGTATGCCGCTCCTAACGGAGCCGGTCGCATTTTACGTTACCGTTACTATAAAGATTTCGCTCCTACGGAGCTGGGAATCCCATCGGCTGAATCAGGCCAGAGCCGAACCACGTTTTTCAACACTCTTTTACGATGTCAAAGTCAGCGCAGATCGACTGTTGCCGGATGAGCGATGCGGGCTAGGCTGGCTACCGGATGAAGATGGAGGAACGCACTCTGGGAGTGACGGTCGCGATTCTAGCGGCGGTCTTGTTTGGTGCAAGTACGCCGTTCAATAAATTGCTGCTGGGACAGATCAATCCGCTGTTGTTGGCGGGTCTCCTTTATCTCGGATCGGGCGTCGGCTTGACCCTGTGGATTGGTTTTCAGCGGTTGATACGCAAAGCAAAGAATCAAGAAGCAGAGTTGCGCTTGAAAGATCTACCCTGGTTAGCGGGGGCTATTTTAGCAGGCGGAGTTGTTGCTCCCGTTCTTTTGATGAAGGGACTGGCGGTTACTCCGGCCTCGTCGGCTTCATTGCTCTTAAACATGGAAGGTGTGTTAACCGCGCTTTTGGCTTGGTTCGTTTTCAAGGAAAATTTTGATCAGCGGATTATGTTGGGTATGGCAGCCATCCTCCTTGGTGGGGTCTTGCTATCCTGGCAATCGCGACCCGAGCTCGGCCTACCCTGGGGTGCGATCGGAATCGTCGGCGCATGTTTTGGTTGGGCGATTGATAACAATCTGACTCGCAAGGTCTCTGCTGCGGATCCGGCGCAAGTGGCCGCGCTTAAAGGGTTAGTTGCCGGAACTACCAATGTGTTATTAGCGTTTTCGATCGGCGCGAGACTACCCGCAATCCCAGGTCTGACGGGGGCAGCCTTGCTAGGCTTCTTGAGCTACGGAGTTAGTCTTACCTGTTTTGTGTTAGCTCTCCGCCATATTGGGACTGCCAGGACTGGAGCCTATTTTTCTACCGCTCCTTTTATAGGCGCTATCCTGTCGTTAGCGCTGTTACACGAGCCAGTATCCTGGCTGTTCTGGATCACCGGTGGGCTCATGATCTTGGGCGTCTGGCTACACCTCACCGAGCACCACGCCCATTTGCATCGGCACGAACCATTGGTCCACGAGCATCTGCATCGGCACGACGAGCATCATCAGCATGCGCATACGCCCACCGATCCGCCTGGCGAACCGCATTCGCATGTCCATCGGCACGAGGAGCTCGTTCATGGGCACCAGCATTATCCGGATCTGCATCATCGCCATAAGCATTAACGCTGGAACAAAAAACCGAATTTGTTGATTCTAAAGCCCTAAACTCTGTAATGAAGTGCCTGATCTTTTTGAAAGAGTGCCTATCGCTTCTCACGCTCAGTCCGGGCGTTTTCGGATAACATCGATTTCTTTCTTGCTCCTGCTGGCGGCTGCCCATGCTGTGTGTGCATTCGGGTCGCAGCCCCAAGAGTCCGGCGAGGCCATCAATTTGGCGCGTGCCTTAGCCTTAACTTTGGAGCGTAGTCCGCAGCTTGCCGCTTTCTCCTGGGACATCCGTGCTGCGGAGGCGCGCATCCTTCAGGCTAAGCTGGTACCGAATCCTGAGATTAGTTGGGAAGGCGAGGATTTTACGAGGGCTGGTGTCCAGTCGGCTACTGAGAGCATGCAAAACACGCTTGTGCTTAGCCAGCTGATTGAGCTCGGAGGAAAGAGGAGTTCGCGTGTTCGGGAGGCACAGTTCGATCGCCGTGCGACGGAATGGGATTATCAAGTAAAACGATTGGAGGTGCTGAAATCGACCAGCCTCGCGTTTATCGATGTGTTAAGCGGGCAACGAAAGGTTAGTTTAGCTGAGGAAAACGTTCGGCTGGTTGAACGTGAAATACCGGTAACCAAAAAAAAAGTCGAAGCGGGCCAAGCATCAAATGTGGAACTGATCCGGACAAATACAGAGGTTGCAACGGCTCGGATTGAGTTAGCCGAGGCCACGCACGATTTGGAGGCCGCCCGTGTAAAGTTGGCGGCTCAATGGGGGGCAAAGACGGCAACGTTCGCGAGCGTATCAGGAAATTTAGAAGAATTGAGACCGATTCCTTCCTTCGAATCCCTGAAGGCGAAGCTGCCGGCGAATCCGGAACTAGCAAAATGGACGACGGAACGTCAAAAACGCGAGGCCACACTGAATCTTGCTCGCGCAGAAGCAAAGCCAGATCTGACGGTTGATGCCGGTCCTCGTTTGCTTGGAGCAAGTCATGCCGATATGTCGCTGGTGGCCGGATTCTCAATCCCGTTGCCACTTTGGAATCAAAATCAAGGGAAAATCGCTGAAGCAGAGGCAAACGTTGCGAAGACCAGTGATGAGCGGGCAGCTGCTGAGGCCGAAGCATACGCTGAACTCAATGAAGCTTACCAGACGTTACAGCGGGCCGCGGAAGAGGTCCGTGTTCTCCGCGACACGGTGTTGCCCGGAGCCAAAAGCGTGGTTGACCAAACCACAGAGGGATACGCGACGGGCCGCTTCAGTCAGCTAGATGTCCTCGACGCTCAGAAGAGCTATATTGAAACGCGCACCCAGTACGTTCGCGCTCTCTCGGATTTCCAGAAAGCAGCAGCGCAAATCGATGCGCTGACGGCTGGACCGGTGGAGCTACCATCGAAGGGAACGGCATCAACGACCTCCCCGGCGAAGGCAAAGAATAAGATGCGGTCAGCGCGGTAAGCCACGGCGTGCAATCCGGGGAGGTGCTCCATTTGGCCGAATCGCCTGGAGGCCACGGCCCGCAACGCTTCGCGTAGCGATGCGGGCGGGGGAGCCGCTTTTGACGATTGCGCGGAACCTGAGCGGATCACGCAAATAGATGTTGTACAACCGACCAGCGTTTTTAACGGGCGGCTCCCGCGAACGTTTCACGGCGTTGTTTCACCCGGTTGCGTGGAGCCGGTAGGCAACAATGGATCGCGGTGGGTTATAAGGGCATCAGGGGCCCTTCGCGGGAGCCGCCTGCAAAGTACAGTCCTAGGCAGCAAACGCGGGGTTTCAGGAATTTGCGCGCAAACGGAGTTCGGGTAAAAGCGGCTCCCCTCCAGGCGGCTGCCGCCTCGTGCCAGGACTTAGCGTTGGAGCCGCTTCGCGGCAAGTCTAACACGCACCGTATGGTTCATAAATATGCGCCTGACTGAATATGGACCCGGAACGAGTCCATGAAATCATGCATGGCTTCATCACTCAACTTGGAAACGAGAACATAGTTGCACTGATCATTACTCCAAGTGGAGACCCGGTA
>DASUWQ010000225.1:0-2574 GCA_036378375.1 Chthoniobacterales bacterium | reverse complement strand
GGTAAGCGAATACTCCACTTTTGGCGGAACAACTTTGTAAACTTTCCGGTGAATTAACCCGTCCGCCTCCAGCTCGCGAAGTTGCTGGGTCAACATCTTCTTACTAGCGTCGCTGACCAGCTGTCGGAGTTGGCCGAACCGAAGCACCTTATTCGCCTCGATGTGATAAAGAAGCAGCGGTTTATACTTCCCGCCTATCACCGCCAGCGTGATCACTACGGGGCAAAAAATCGGTCCATTGCTCGAATCGCCAGCAGTCTCTGTTCCTTTGGTTTCCAATTCGATGATAGGTTACAAAAAGGTGCCTAGTTGTCAAAATGTATCCAAGGTGACAACCTCATGCCTATGAACATTTTTCTTGTGTTGGCCCATCCGGAACCTCGCAGCTTCAACGGCGCCCTATTCCAGCAGGCTCAAAAGTTCCTGGCCGGTGCGGGCCATGAGATCAAGACATCCGAGCTGTACTCGATGGAATTCAACCCGGTTTCCAGCCGCCACAATTTTACCAGCGTCAAGGATCCGGATTATTTCAAACCGCAAGTAGAAGAGACGTTTGCTACAGAGATCAACGGGTTTGCGCCAGACGTAGAGCAAGAACTCCAAAAGCTGGAGTGGTGCGACCTCATGATCTGGCAGTTTCCGCTCTGGTGGTTCGGTTTACCTGCGATTCTCAAGGGTTGGGCCGACCGGGTACTCGCTATGGGGCGCACTTACGGCAATGGCCGCATGTACGATAGGGGTGTGTTTCAAGGGAAACGTGCTCTGCTGTCATTGACCACCGGTGGCGGCAACGAGCACTACGAAAAAGGGGGATTTAACGGCGATATCCACGGTATTCTTCGCCCGGTCCAAAGAGGGATTTTTGAATTCGTAGGCTTCTCAGTTCTAGCGCCGCATATCGTCTATGGTCCGGCCCATATGACCGACGAGCAGAGAGAGGAAGCGCTGGCAACCTATGCCCGGCGTCTTAAGTCTATCGTCGACGAGTCGCCTTATGCGGTAGGAGCGTATTAGGCGTCCGACGACCGGATGAAGCCGCGTACGAGGATGTCGCTATCCAACCGCTCCAGTCGAGGGTTATGCAGAACCTTAGCTGCGGCATTGTCAGGCACACCTTCACCGCCAAACGAAGGTTTATCGCCACCCGTTAACATGGGAGCAAAGAAACTCCACACCTCGTCGATCAGATCTGCATCGAGCAGTTCACCAAGGACCTGGCCGCCGCCTTCAACCAGGAGGCGGGTTACACCCCGTTTGCCCAGATCAAGCAACATTTCGTCCCATGATTGGCTTCGGTAGACTAAGGTGCGTTCGCGGAAACCGTCTGTTAGCAGCCTGGATTCTGGCGGCAATTCACCGTTGCGGGTTACAATCACGCGCCATGGCTGCCTGGCCGCCCGAACACCGCGAACCGTTAACTGGGGATTATCTCGACGCAGCGTTTCTGCGCCGATCAGAATGGCGTTCACCGTTGCCCGTAATGCTTGCACTCTCCGATGAGCAGCGGCTCCGGTTAGTTTAGTCGAATCGCCCGGGGGGCGGGTAATCCGTCCGTCCAGTGACTGAGCGATTTTAGCAATAACCCAGGGCCGGCCTGAACTGATCCATCGATCAAAGCCAACATTCAGACGCCGGCATTGGTTCTGAAGGACGCCGGTGGTGACCCGAATCCCCGTCGACCGCAGGAGCTCAATTCCTTTCCCTGCGTGTGCCGGATTGCGGTCGATCGCGCCAATAACAACTCGTCCGATCCGTGCTGCGATAATCGCGTCGGTACATGGCGGCGTCCGGCCAAAAGTAGAGCACGGTTCTAAGGTGACATAGAGCGTCGAGCCAGAGAGAGCGGAAGCTGGTGCTCTTCCTAGTGCTTCAATCTCTGCGTGGGGTCGGCCGGCCTTGCGATGGTACCCCGTAGAAACTAAGCGTCCGCCTTTTACAACGGCAGCCCCAACGGCTGGATTTGGACTACAGCGGCCCAGTCCTTTTATCGCTTCGCGCAGCGCAATTCGCATCCAGTTTGAATCTTGGTTCATGGTTGCGAGTTGCGAGTTGCGGGTTGCGAGTTACGAGTTGCGAGTTGCGGGTTACGGGTTGCGGCCGACCTACGATCTCTTGCGTCTGGCCTGTTTCCTCTTCCTGATTGGTCGGGCTCGATTTTCGAATTTTCGACCCAGCCTACCGGATGTTTTCAAGTATCGAGCTAGACCACCGACAAGTCTGCCCGCTGATGCCGCCATCTCGTCCATCTTGTCGTACTTATCTTGGTCGATCAATTCTATGTCCAAGCAGTATATGAGCTGTGCCCGAAGCTCGCCAATCGATCCTTTACAGATTGTCAAGAATTGAATGAACTCTGCATTTCCGTCGCGCTCCGCACCTTCGGCAAAGTTCGAAAGGACAGAAATCGAGGCTCGTTCCATCTGGTCGACAAGATTCCTACTTCGCCTGAGCGGTGTCGACCGGACTAGAAAGCCAATTTCACGAACAAAAGCTCTAGATGCTTTGAATGCGTCGAAGTCGCGAAAGTCTTCTATATTAGCCATGGAAGCTTATTAGCCAAACCGCCTGAGACAA
>DASUWQ010000224.1:0-11081 GCA_036378375.1 Chthoniobacterales bacterium | reverse complement strand
GTCCGCCGCGACCTCTGCGCGAGGCTATTCTTTAACTGTTTCGCTTGCTGAGTTGATCTATCAGAACGGCCACAACAATAAGCATCCCGATGGCGATCTGGAGGATAAAAGGATTAATCCCCAAGAGATCTCCTCCATTCCGCAGCGTAGCGATAATCAGCGCACCCAGGACGGTGCCAAGGATAGTCCCTTCCCCACCCATCAAACTGGCTCCACCCACCACCGCAGCGGCGATAGCATCTAACTCATAGCCCTCTCCAGCAGTGGGAATGCCATTCGCCAAGCGCGATGTATAGAGGATTCCAGCTACGGAAGAAGTCAAAGCCGCGAACGCATACACGCCGTAGAGAGTGAAACGAATATTGATGCCGCTCAACCGGGCCGCCTCGGCATTGCTACCGATTGCGAACACATTTCTTCCAAACCTGGTGAGGGTAGTGATCACAATCGACAGCACAATGACTACGAGCCAAACGAAAAATAGCGACGGCATCCAAACAATGTTGATCTGGGCGAAGTTTAAGAAAGGCCTCGGAAGACCCGCAATCATGCGAGCGCCCGATATCAGCATGAGGAGTCCCCTTACCGCCGTCATCATGCCCAGCGTGGCAATGAATGGTGGCACACGACCGTCATGGATCAGGACTCCACTGAAAACTCCCAAGGCTGAGCCGGCGGCGAGTGTGATCAGAATCGCGGGGATGATAGGCACACCGTGCGTCATCAAGATCGCAACCAGAACATTGCTGAATCCAACCACCGAACCAACGGACAGATCGATTCCCGCCGAGATGATAACAAGGGTCATCCCGATTGCTACCACCCCGATAATGGAGACCTGACGGACGAGGTTTGATAAGTTGTTGAGCGTTAGAAAACTCGGAGCGGCGAAAGCGAGAACCACGAAAAAAACCAGCAAGATGAGGACTAGGATTCCTTCCGCAAAGCCGGCGTGCAGAAACTTCAGAGTCTTCACCAGCGTAGCACCGGAACTGTGATTTGGGTTCGAATTAGGTACACTCATGTTTTCGCACCGTCGGCCGGGCTCACAATACCAGAGGCCAAGCGCAGGATTTTTTCCTCATCAAATTCGCTTCGTCCCAGCATCCCCGTCACCGCCCCTTCGTAAACTACGAGGATTCGATCCGCGAGACCCATGACCTCCGGCAAGTACGACGAGACCAGGATGATGCCGTTACCCTTGGCCAGGAGCATCTCGATCAGCTTATAAATTTCCAATTTCGCACCGACGTCGACTCCAACGGTCGGCTCATCGAAAATAAAAATGTCGCTTTCGCGCGACACCCACTTGGCAACAACAACCTTTTGCTGGTTACCACCGCTTAGATTCCTCACCTTCCGTTTAATTGACGGCGTCCGAATGTTGAGACTCGAGACAAAACTCCAGGCCCGGGAGGCCTCGCGGCTCACGTTCACGAATCCAGCTCGAGAAATAAGGTCGTAGGAGGCCAGATTAATGTTGATGTCTACCCCTAAGGACATGGCTAAGCCTTCGGTTTTGCGATTCTCCGGAAGCAGGCCGATACCGGCACGGACGCCCTGCCGGGGCGAATGAATGGTTAGCCGTTGCCCCCGAAGTTTTACCTCGCCGCCTTCGCATCGGTCTGCGCCAAAGATACACCGAAGGATTTCCGTCCGGCCTGCGCCCACCAACCCAAAGAACCCCAAGACTTCGCCACGACAGGCATCAAAGCTCACATTTCGAAAATGCGGCTCGCGCGTTAGTCCCAGCACCTCGAGCACTTTCTCGCCCCGCTGTGGGCGCTGGATCGAGTACATCTCGCCAACACTGCGCCCCACCATTTTGGTAATCAGGGCATCCTGGTTAGTCTCGGAAACTCTGGACGTGCCCACACCTTCACCATCTTTCAAAACAGTTACGCGGTCACAGATGGCAAATATTTCCTCAAGCCGATGGGAAATATAGATGATGCCAACTTTCTTTTTTTTCAGCTTTTCGATCACCGTAAAAAGCTCGGCTACCTGCTCGTTCGTTAAGAGAGCCGTCGGTTCGTCAAATACGATTAGCTTGCTTTTCTGGTACACGGCTTTCGCAATGGTCACCATTTCCTGTTGTGCAGGCGGAAGGCGGCGAACTAGCATGCGAGGATCGATAGATAGATCCAGTTCCTCGAGAGTCTCTCGGGTTACTTCGCTAATCTTTTTCCAGTCGACTAACCCCAGACGGCTGCGAGGGAGCTTTCCTAAGAAGAAATTCTCGCCCACCGACAGGTGCCGGGCCAGCATGACGTCCTGATAAACCGCCATCAGTCCATGCGACCTGGCCTGTAAGGGACTGTGAATCTCAACCTCTTTGCCTTCGATCGAAATGGTCCCAGCGTCCTTTAAGTACGCCCCCATCAAGATCTTGATTAGCGTGGATTTGCCGGCGCCATTTTCGCCTACCAATCCGTGAACCTCTCCCGCTTTGACATCGAGGCTCACCCCCTTTAGCGCCCGAACCCCAGGGAAATTCTTGCGGATATCCCTCATCGACACCACGTCTGGACCGGATTGTTCTGCCATGCTCTAGGCTACAAGTCGTACTCGTTCTCGTCGTCGTCCTCGTCCTCGGTTGGACTAGGCATCACGCCAACCCGCTTCGTGCTGATCGCAAAAGACGGAGTTATCCGCAGATTACATAGCGAGGCAGGCGAAGCTAATGTTCTTTACGAACAAGGCCCAACCCCTTTCTTTTCTTTGCGCCTTTGCTTCTTTGCGTGAGATTTTTTCGGTGGGTCGAACAGGACTTCGGCGAGTTCGGTCGACTCGCTGCGAATTGACACGAATGATTGTCTCTTATTCGCGTTTATTCGTAGCTTGTCCGACGAAGCTCAAGCTCTCGAGTCTCTGCTGCTCCCACGCTTGCGAAGTCGGATCCATTCGCGGTTGATTTCCTGTCTGGGGTTGCCGCTCCGCTGCTCTCAGCGCTTCAATCGGGTCGGATCCAACAGATCCTGGATCTTCTTGTCATTCATGTTGTCCTTGGTCACGGCAACGGCGCCGGTGTCTAAGTATTTCGGCACCGTTCCGCCATCAAGCATCGTTACTGCGGTCGCGCAACCTTTGTACCCCATTCCGTAAGGGTCCTGTAGAATCAGGGCCTTTAACGCCCCAGACTTCAAAGCGCTGACCTCTTCCGGATCTGAGTCATAAGCGACTGCCACGAGTTTGTCCCCCAGGTTGCGCTCGCTGATCATCCGGGCAACTCCGTCTCCGGTGTGATTATTATCGGCGAAAATCCCGATCAGCTTGTCTCCCTGCGATGTTCCAATGTCCTCGGCTGCAGCTAATGATTTCGCGATGTCGTTATCGGTAAAACGCGTCTCAAGCACATTGATATCCGGGGCGATCTCCTTCATTCTGTCCCGGAAACCTTGGTCTCGGTCCCCAAGCACCTGGATACCCGCCATCGCGCTGACCAGTCCGACCGTGCCCTTGAGTGGGACTCCCTTGGCTTTCAGATTCGCCACCAATTGATCGGCACAAAGCGCTCCTCCCACCTTATTGTTCGTCGCCAAAAAAGCCGGGATCTTATCCGAATTCACTTTGTTATCGATGGTCACTACGGCAATCCCTTCGTCGATCGCTCTCTCCAGTGCCGGGACGGTGGAGTCTGAACTGGTTGAGGCAATCACTATCGCATCCGGCTTTTTGGAAACGATGTCCTCGAGCAACGCTACCTGCTTCTCGATGTCGGCCTCGGACTTCGGCCCGTACCAGCTGACCTTTGCCTTGTCGGGATTATCCAGGCCGTAATTGACGGCGCCGATAATGACGTACTGCCAAAAATCGGAATCCGTCGCCTTGATGATCACGGCGATATTGTAAGGCTTAGAACGAGCGAAACCCGATTGCACGGTGAGCCCAACGGATAGCGCCAAAGCGGCGAATAGAATTTTTCTCATAGCGATATTTCTCAGGGGAACAGGACTAACTGGGGGTAGGAACTGTAGTGTCTCACTATCGAGGAAGCTGGTAAAACATAAGCTTTTTGCGTAGTTTCACTACAGAAAATCATCGCCGAGTCATGCCTCCTCCCAGGCCGAGACCGATGCGTTCGCCTTAGGCTCACGGCATGACAAAAGGCAGATGACAAATGACAAAATTTGCATCCGTGATCTGTCATCTGTGATTTGTCATTTGTCATAACGGACAAGCTTCAAGCGAGTCCGCATTGACGAGCCTGCTTTTGATTTGCAACTAACCGGTCCTGTCTGGCATTATCGATGCTGTCAACGGTCTGAGATTGGAACAAAGCAGTTTTACCTGGAACCACGAAGCGCACGGATCCTTCATCCGTGCTGAACGCGCCGACGTCTCACTCCTTTTCGATTCATGCGCCCGGCGCTGGACGCTAAGAATCTACAAACGTCAAACCTCCTTTGGTCATCCTGTGACCTACGAGATTGCATTTAAAGAGCGTTACAGCCCAACCGTTGAACAAGCTGTCGCTCTGGCCAACGATATCCTGCTCGTGGAGTTGCAGTGAGAGGCCGGACTTCGCCCCGTCGCCTGAAACTCCGGAAGCGAATGTGATTGGTGATTGGTGGAAGGCGCATTCGGGCGGCGTGTATGCGCCCATGAAGACCGTTGTCGCCGCTAGGGAATCGGAGCATTGGGACTAACGCGACTATGGACCAATTCCTTAGTCCCATGAGTCCCCTAGGTCCTACGGTTCGCGGCATCTCGTACACGCCGATACGGCCGACATCGGCCTTCCACCAATCACCGATCACTCTCACATTAATTCCCGGCGTTCCCGAGAACGCGTAATCAGACAACGATACCGGCAGACAGGACAACAAAATCCCTTGCTAGTAAGCATCATGGCAATGGTTAGAACCTTTTGGACGCGACCGGCCTCCATTAAAACAGCGCGCGTTCTAAGGCTCTGACCGTTTGATGGAACTACAACATTCTCAAACCTACATAACCGAAGCACCTTCGCTCCGACCCCAGCGTATAGTCTCAGTCGATCTATTGCGCGGTTTAGCCATGATGCTCATGGTTCTAGATCATACCCGAGATTATTTCAGCGGATTACCATTCCCGCCGGAAGACTTGAACCACACTTTCGGTGCATTGTTCTTTACTCGAGTTATCACCCATCTGGGCGCACCGATCTTTTATCTGCTGACCGGCACGGGCGCCTATCTCTCAGTCGCTCGAGGCAAGACCGTCCGCGAAGTATCGCATTTCTTTTGGACCCGCGGCTTATGGCTAATATTTCTAGAGCTGACCGTGGTGCGTTTCGCGTGGGACTTTAATTTTAACTCTGCGCCAGTGGTCCAAACATTCTGGGTGCTGGGTTGGTCGATGATCGCAATGGCGCTGATTGTTAGGCTGCCGACTATCTGGATAGGAGTCCTGGGAGCGGCTATCATCGGCCTGCATAACTTGCTCGACTTTGTGTCTCCCAGTTCCCTTGGAAAGGCAGCCGGCCTCTGGACTTTCCTCCACGCACCCGGATTACTGTCAATCACGCCCCACATCAGCGTCTTCGTAGGCTATACGTTGATTCCCTGGCTAGGCGTCATGGCCGCGGGTTACGCCTTAGGTGCACTACTCGAAAAACCTGATCGCCGAAAACCAATCTTTATATTGGGCATCGGACTCACCTTTGCCTTTTTCCTGTTGCGATTCATAAATCTCTACGGAAACGGCGACCCCAGCCAGCCGTCCTTCTTCCCTTGGACCGTAGGCCCGTGGAAGTTCCAAGCTAATCCTACCTTGACGGTCATCTCATTTCTTAACACCCTAAAGTATCCGCCGTCGCTGGACCACCTGCTCGAGGCGCTTGGTCCAGCACTCATCATCTTAGCAGGTCTCGATAGTTTCCGCGCAGAACGCGGTCTCGGGCACACACTGCTGGTATTTGGACGGGTGCCCCTCTTCTTCTATGTGTTGCACGTCTTCTTAATCCACACATCAGCGGTCCTCGTTGGCCTTCTATTTCATCAACCCGTTTCTTGGCTTTGGCAGGGAGAATTTGTTCTGAGTCACGCACCTTCGACCTATGGTCATCCCTTGATCTTTGTCTACGCGATCTCGCTGCTGATGCTCGCGATTCTCTACATCCCCTGCAAATGGTACGCTGCGTTCAAGAGCCGTCATCGGGATTGGCCGCTCTTGAGCTACGTCTAGACTCAGACGCGCCAAACTACGTCGGTCAAGCCGGCGTTGACGACGTTGTAAACCAGTCTTAGCATGCTTTCAGCGGAGTGGAGCAAATGAGCCGCTCGCTGTCAGCGCAAGCCGGACACTGACGTATAAATCGAGGCTTGGCGAATCGGTTCCCCCCCAAGGAATTCGGCTCAAAGCTTGGGTTGTTTGCTCACCGGGTTCACGAAGCCTCTTCATCTGAACAGGAGGTATCTATCGTTATGGCTACAAATCGTGGCGTTGTCTATTTGAGTCGAGGAAAGGTCGAAGTACAAAGCATTGACTATCCGAAGTTTGTCGCACCTGACGGTAAACAGATCGATCACGGAGTGATTCTCCGCATCGTTTCCACCAACATCTGCGGAAGCGACCAACACATGGTACGAGGACGCACAACCGCGCCCGCCGGCCTAGTCCTGGGGCACGAAATCACTGGTGAAGTCGTCGAGAAGGGACATGATGTCGAGACTCTCAAAATCGGAGATCTGGTTTCCGTTCCATTCAACGTGGCTTGTGGACGATGCCGGAACTGTCGCGAGCAAAAGACGGGAATTTGTTTAAATGTGAACCCGGCGCGCGCCGGCGGTGCATACGGTTACGTTGACATGGGAGGATGGGTCGGCGGTCAAGCCGAGTTTGTGATGGTTCCTTACGCCGACTTCAATTTACTTAAGTTTCCGGATAAAGCCCAAGCTATGGCAAAGATTCGGGACCTGACCTGTCTTTCTGACATTTTCCCGACTGGATACCATGGGGCCGTTTCTGCCGGTGTCGGGCCTGGAACAACCGTTTTGGTCTCCGGAGCTGGTCCGGTCGGATTAGCTTGCGCTGCATCTTGCCATCTGCTCGGAGCAGCAGCAGTCCTCGTTGCCGATCTTAATCCTGACCGGCTCAAACAAGCCCGTTCGTTCGGTTGCGAGGCGATTGACGTCTCGAAACCTGCTTCGGTCGCCGACCAGATCGAACAGCTCCTCGGCATTCCCGAAGTCGATTGCGCCGTTGATTGCGTCGGGTTTGAAGCCCGCGGGCATGGGGCCGACTCAGGCAAAGAAGCACCCGCTACCGTCCTCAATTCGTTGATGCAGATTACCAGAGCGGGCGGTTCCATCGGTATCCCCGGCCTGTATGTAACCGAAGATCCCGGCGGGGTTGATACGGCGGCGAAGACCGGCTCGCTTTCGATTCGTTTAGGGTTGGGCTGGGCAAAAAGCCACGCCTTCCAAACGGGTCAAACACCGGTGCTCAAGTACAACCGTCAACTGATGCAAGCGATCCTGCATGATAAGATCAAGATCGCCAAAGCAGTGAATGTAACGGTGATCTCCCTCGACGAAGCGCCGAAAGGTTACACTGATTTCGACAAAGGAGCCGCCAAGAAATTCGTGCTCGATCCACACAAGCTGGTAGCAGCCGCATAAGGCGTTAGCGCTATCACTGACCGGGCGGCAACGCCCGGTCAACGTAGAGCGGCCCAGCTACACGAAAAGAAAACCGAAACTTCAACCGCAGATGGACGCAGATTTACGCAGATGAAGATGCTCTGTTGGGAGGTTTTGGGGTGTGTCTACGTGTATCCGATGATCAATGAAAACCGTTCTGCCAGGAACAATTTGTTGGTGCTTGTATAATCGGCCTGAGAAATAGATCTGCGTCCATCTGCGGTTGAAGTTTTCGTCAAATTTGGTGGGACCCTCCATCCCTCACCCCCGCAAATACTTCACCAACCATCCGCGGCACTGATCGAGCCGTTTATATCGCGCTACCGTATCCGGCATCGTCTCTAGGTTCCTCGCCAATCGTGACGCCAATGCCGGCGACGCTTTCACCTCCTCGACCGGTACATGAAAAACTCTGATACCGAACAACAACGCTAACACCGAAATCGCCGTTAACACTTGCCACTCGATCCGTAAATAAACTCCCTGAGGATCCGCTCCTGGCACGATGGCTGGGATTTTGTGGCGCGGATGCTGATCGAGCTCAGCTGCCCCAGTCAGCCCCCAATTCGTTCGCTGAAAGAACTGCCCGGCCTCAATCCTGGATAAGAACTTAGAAATGTTCGCTCCCAGATTGTCGTTGAGACCCGGGACCGGTGCATGCGTCAGAAACAGGCTTTTATCGATTTTTTCCGGCAAACTCCAACCAGATGGAAAACAGACACAACCGCCCCTAATCTGATACGGCACTACCCGATCCAGTATCACAAAGTCCGGTTCCCAGCTTCGTCCCAGATTATCGAGGGAAGTGGTATCGGCATCGGGCTCGAGTCCGTTAACAAAATCCTGCACCGCAGACCAAATTCCGTCATCCCGGATCGCCTGCAGATAATCGCTAACACTTGAGTCCAGGGCTTGCCGTCTAAGTTCCAGCAATCGATTCTCTTCAACGTTCCGAAAAAAATCCCCCGGTTCCACTGAACCGATCCCCAGTGAAAACCGAAACTCCCCCGCAGAAAACAACTTCTCAGTTAGAACACGCCCAAGCATCACGAAAACCAAATCCAACCACGAATGGACACGAACTAAAACTTGAACCGCAGATCAACGCAGATTTACGCCGATGAAGATGAGCTGCCAATTTCGGTTTGGGCTCGGATCGCACGTTGAACAATGAACACTGTTTCGCTAAAAGAATGTCTCTAGCTCCTTCGTATATTCGGCCTAAAACTATCGGCGTAAATCTGCAGCTTGCCCGCCATAGTCCCGCGGCCGCGGGACGACGGCTGGTCCATCTGCGGTTAAGGTGTTCCTTCGCGTGCATTCGCGGTTGTGCTTAGTGGTCTTTCCCAGGTGGCGGAGGAGTTATACTTCCAGCACCGGCCAATAAGCTAACCAACGTCTCATGGTTCCCATCCGGGATCAGGGTAACCTCTGCTCCTCCCTTGGTTATACGGTCGACCTCCAAAGTCTCGAACACGGCATTCAATACATCCGGATCCTGACCAATTTCGCGCAGTGCTTCACCGACTAACTGAGGGCGGACCGAGCGGGCCTTAGCAAACTCAGTGGCCGCCTGCCGTTCAGCCGCGCTGGTAATAATATCCACCTGGTTATTACCTGCTTGGCGTATAGCGGAGGTAACCTGGCGCAAGCGGTTAACCACTTTTTGTTCGATCTGTCGGATCATCTCCGCATCGCGGAAATGCACTTTTCTTACGTAAACCGAGCCCAGCTCATAGCCCCATTCCTGCGACTTCGGTGATACTTCTTGCCGGACTAAACGGCTCATTTCATGACGATCCTCCAGTAACTTCTCCAAAGGCATATTACTGAGGGACCGAACCGTAGCATTCGCGACATTCGCTTGTAACGAGCCGCGCGGATCCACATTCTTAAATAGAAAATCCACCGGGTTCTTGATCCGCATTTCGTACCAGACACCTACCCCCATCGGGGTCCCTTCCTCTGAATTAACTGGGTTACTCCGCAAATATTCCTGATCAAGACGGTGATCGATTTCATAGACTCGGCCAAAGAAACGGACCAACGCAGCCTGAGGTCCCAAGGTTAGCCAAAGCAAATGGAGCCCAGGTTGATCGACGATCCCCAATACCTTACCAAACAAAACATACACCTTGCACCGGCCCTCATTCACCGTGGTGTAAAAGTTGACGACCTTCAGCCCGCCTAGAACGATCGGAAGCGCAAAAATAGAAGCAAAAAAGGTGACTATGAAAACGAAGATAAAGATCATTTCTCCTCCTTTCGGGTCAGTACAACCCGTTTCGCTTTAGAGAACAGATCCAGCCGAACATTGCGCAAGTAAGCCGGTAACGCGTGCTCGCCGCTGTGCTTCAGTTCAGCGATCTGTTGAGCCAGCCAACGCAACGGTTGTACTTCGGCTTGGGCTCGATTGGTTTCAATTTCCACCGCTCGTTTTGACTGTTCGATTTTTTGATCGGCCGAAGCCTGCGCGACACTAATCTTGGACGACACTTCGTTGTGCGCCGTATTGATTGCGGCTAAGGCCGACTCGATCTCGGGCGGAGGATCGATCCCGGTGATCAGCGACGCGTCTAATATCATGCCGTAACGAGCGGCTGACGACAAACATTGCTGATCCATTTGATCATTGAGATCATTCAGATTCTTACGCAGATCGTTGATGGACACACCCGCTTTGGCCAGGCTTTCGCTGGTCGGTTCGTTAACGTCGATGGTTGGATCTTTCACGAGCGGCGCTTCATAGTTAGCAATTCGTTCCCGAAGAATTGAGATGAAATATCCGAGCACATGACTGATCGGCCGCTTCACTCCGAACAAGTATGCGTAAATGTTCTGTTCACTGATCCGGTAACGCACCTGTCCGGTTAAACCGATGTTCAATTGGTCTTTGGTGACTGCTTCCAAGATTGTGCCATTCGCATTCGCGCTCGGGGTATCCGGATCAAGGGCGATATTGATGGTTTGGATCGCAGTCGACACCTTATGAACCCGTTGCCACGGCATCCGCAGATAAGGTCCGCCGGGACCAACCACGCGAACCTGTGGATACACATACCGCTCCCGGTGTTCCGGACGCAAACTTTGGGCAATCGGTAGATCGAGCGTTGTACGGTCACTCAACCGCTCAGCTCGACCAAAATTCGTGATCACCGCCCGCTCATTTTGGTTCACTGTGTAAACCCCGCCCAAGAGACAATAGATTAAGAGGTACGCGATGACCCCCGCTCCGATCCCAAGGAAGACTTGGACAACCGTAAAATCCATAGCCAGAGCGTTATAATTCAAGCCACGCCAGATGGGCAAGCCTCATCGGGTCGAACCCGCCACTGAAGGACCGACGACTTGAACCGCAGGTGGACCAGCCGTCGCGCGAGGCTATGGGGGGCAAGCTTCAGATTTAGCGACGGCTGGTCCATCTGCGGTTGAGTTTTTTGCGTTTTTCGCCTTACC
>DASUWQ010000223.1:0-3363 GCA_036378375.1 Chthoniobacterales bacterium | reverse complement strand
TGACCGGACTAGTTGAAGGGTGCCTCCGCTTCGAAGGCAAGCGGAGGCACTTCTTTTTTGTGAGAAGTGAGAGGTGATTGGTGATCGGTGATTGGTCCGCGGCGTCCATGGCGTCGTCACCTCGGGTGCGCGATGGGCGTTTTTGTCTGCCGTAGCCCTCGCTTTAGCCATGAAATGGCTTGAGAGAACAGCCCTGGGGCTTTAGTCCTGGGAAAGCATCAGTTTGGATTCGCCCTGGAAGGGCGACCGATCGGGTAGCTGTGAATCGCGGGAAGTGCGATCGAGCTTAAATCAGCGCTCGCAAATCCCCGGAGACTTCCTCAATCAGATGAAGATCGCGTTTGTAAAGATCCAGGTGGCCCGCCTCGATTTTCTCTTGGCGTTCCATTAGGTCGTCGGTCCCCCCGGTCTCGAAGAGATCGATCTCGCTCTTTAGTCGTAGTTGGATCCAAATGAACAGGTCATCTTTTTGGGAGAACCCGTAAGCGTGCAAGAAAATCCGAATTCGTCGAGCGGTCTGCCTGAGAAAGCTCGGCGTGAGTACTTGCCCTCGCAAATCACAAAGAGGAGCAAATCGGTAAAGAACAAATGCGATATCCCAAACACGAGGGCCTGGCGTTGCTCGTTCGAAATCAATCAGTCCAATTGGGGCGCCTTTTCGAAAAATAATATTGTAGGGGCCGGCATCACCGTGACAAATGACCTCGCTGGTCCCGCTGACGGTGTTTTGCCAGACGAGGTCTGTTGGCAATGAAAAGCAAACCGTGGCATCGTGAAAACGTCGGAGGAGCAGCCCAAGCCGGATTAGTGTCGATTCGGACAAAACGTAAGGTTTGAGCGGGTAATGACCGGCTGTGCCGGAGATGTAACTCACGACGTCGCGGCCCTGGTGATCGATGCCTAGGGCGCGTGGCGCACTCTCAAAGCCTGTTCTTTCAAGATGTTCTAATAGCGCGTGGACGACGGCTGTGTTCTTATGAACCGGGCGTCGTACGGTCTGTCCGACTCGAACGACACGGCTTGAGAATCCAGCGGTTTGGATGGCGACTTCGTCCATGCAGCTCGCAACGCATAATAATGGCCAGGTATCTCTCGGCGTTGCAAGATGGAAGATCGCTCGGAAGCGTGGCACGATGTCTAACCTTGACGCGCAGAAACTGAAAACGGATAGTTCGTCTTATTCTCTACAGTTAGGAAGCACAAATTTTCCAGGCAAGGATGGCATATGCAGATTCTGAAACCGAGAGGGCCGGTGGCTGGATTTTGGGCGGTTGGCCTTGATCGGGTTCTGTCAGAGGTGATCGACTCTGGAGAACTTTGGGAAGAAGCGAATTACCGTATCGGTCCTCATCTGCACCGGCATTGGGAAATTGGCTATATCGTGGAAGGAACAAGCAGGGTATGGACGATGGGCTGCCAGGAGTTTGTTTTGAAGCCTGGCTCAATTTGGTGTTTTCCGCCAAACCTGAATCACTGGTTGGAACATGGTCCCGAGCAGAAACATCATCAGTTGTGGGTCGGATTTGACCTAAGAGCGGTCGAAAGTCGTCATCCGGATTGGAAGGCTTTCGAGTCACTGAGACGACCTTCGTCGATGGATTGGTTACCGCATTTGGAAACGCAGTTCCGCCGGGTGATCCGAGAAGGTACGACGTCATCAGCACATCAAGCTGCCGGATTGCGATTAGCTTTAGATGCCTTGGTACTTGAAGTGGTGCGGGCAATGGCTAACTCCAAGCCGCCTCCTTCTCCTGTCGCTGTTCATCCGGCGGTGTCTAGAGCACTTAACATTTTGGAAGGGCGCTTTAGGGAGGGCTGGACCCTAAACAAGTTAGCAGAAGAGGCTGGGCTCTCCCGCGGCCGGTTAGCCGAACTTTTCAGACGGGAAGCTGGCGGTTCAATTCATAAGTTGCTCACTAAAGCACGCGTCCGTCACGCAGAAGCTGTGCTGTCGAATTCCGACCTGCCAATCGGTGAGGTTGCGCTCGAATGCGGGTTTGCCACCATCCAACATTTTTCTCGGGTCTTTAGAGAAGTGACTGGTCAAACGCCAAACGAATTCCGCCGGAAAAATCATCAGTAATCAGTAGTGATAAGGTAAAAAAACTCGGCGCGCACTGGACATCGACTTGATCTGTATTTATCCGCACCGGTTTTGAGCCGCATCGTGGGACGGATTCGTCTATATATCGGATGCTCCCAAATGTATTCTGTCTGTCCAAAACGAAAACGCTAACCGGCACCAGTGCACAGCTCAAAACCGGCGCGGATAGCCGTCTTCAACAATCGATGTCCAAGGCGCGCCGAGTTTTTCGCCCTACATTTGTCCGCGGGATCATCGGATAGTCGTTTTATCTAATCGTCACGTAAATTTACCCAAGCGTCCTATCTGGGACCCTCCGTCTCGACATCTCATTCTGCTGTTTTTAAGAGACCTGCCATTGATCCCGCGCCGGTCAACGCCGGTGCAAGATCGAGCCTTAACTCTTACCTTAAAGGAACAAAAACAGCATGAAGTTACGTCCCCCCACAGGGTCCCTGTGTGCGAAGCTGGCTGTCGCCTTCTTGTGCACTGGGTCGGTCTGTCTGGCCCAGGATAATAGCAGTACCAGCAATGACGTTTCTGCATTGAAAACTCAAGTGCAGAAGATGCAGTCGGAATACGATGCGCAGGTTCAGAAGATACAGAAGGAGTACGAAGACCGTATCACTGCGATGGAAGCCGAGATGAAAGCTTTGGAATCCAAAGCCGACTCCGGTTCGATTCTCAATACCCGCATCCTGACCGATGCCGATGGCAAGGAAGTCGCCGCAGCGCCGACGCTTGACGAGTCATTCTTAAAGTCGTTGACCCGGAACTTCACGTTCTCGGCATACATACGTGCTGGGTTCCAATTCAACGGTAACGGGGGCGGCGGCAACTTCAACTTTAACCTGCCTAACTTTCCGCATTTCGGTCGTGAGCGTCTCGGTAATGAGAACGACACCTACATGGAATTGACCTGGATGCAGGCCCATATGCTGGGTGACAGCCCAGACGTAATGGATGTGTCCATGACGTTCACTCCGGCTATCGTTTATCAGCAGAGCCGCAACACCTTTACGGTGAACACCGCTCAAGGCGTCGAGTCTGGTGGCCAAGACTTCAAGTTCGTTCTTCGCCAGGCCTTCCTGGAAATGAAGAATGTCTTCAAGAGTGCTCCTGAAGTTACGTTCTGGGGTGGTATTCGGTTCTACGATCGCTTCAACACGGATCCGGAAGATTACTTCTGGTTGGATACTTCCGGTTACGGTGCTGGTGTTTATAACATCGACGTAGGCGGAATCGGGAAGCTGTACTTGGCGTGGATCGGGGGTCTCAAC
>DASUWQ010000222.1:0-4001 GCA_036378375.1 Chthoniobacterales bacterium | reverse complement strand
CGATTTTTCCCTTAGGAGGCCGTTTTTTTCGTGCTCGTGCTCGTGCTCGTGCTCGTGCTCGTGCTCGTGCTCGTGCTCGTGCTCGTGCTCGTGCTCGTGCTCGTGCTCGTGCTCGTGCTCGTGCTCGTGCTCGTGCTCGTGGCCGTGCTAGGGGACGGGGTCGAGGTCGGTCGGACCACGCCTAACCGGCTGGAGGGGAGCCGCTTTGGATCGCGCCAAGAGACCCGGCGATATTTGTCCCGGCGCGTCGCTTAACCCCCAAACCTCGTTAAACAGGCGGCTCCCGGGAACGTTTCAACGCGTGTCAGGTCTGTCCGGCCATCGAGCAGATGAATAATCTCCGAAACGAAATGATGAGCCAAACATCGCGTGCGGTAATTCGCGGGAGCCGCCTGTTTAACACCATATTTAGTCTTCCTCGCCCTAGAAAGAACATCACGAGATCTTGGGGTATGTTCCAAAGCGGCTCCCCTCCAGGCGCTGGGACGTGGCTGCCCCAATCCCTGTCGACAACGAAGCCGAGAACGACAAACCCGCCGGCCCTATTTCAAACTAACCAACAGATACGCTGTCTCGGATCGCCAGTTTAACGGAATAGCGTAGTTTCGGCCTCCCGTGCGGAGATCCGCGCTCACTCGTGGGCCAACGATAACGTTAGGGACAGAAATCCGGAAATCACTACCGAACTCTTCGCGCGCGTTCCCGCTGAGAGTATTCGCGATTTCGCCGACGAGGTCCCGCTTCGCAGCATCGTCGCGTCGTTCGTCTTTGAGCAGCGCTAGAATCGTTTCCAGCATGCCGCCATTCGCAGTAAAGCAAACGGCGCCCTCACAGCGCCCGCTTACTGGAATGATGCCAGTGTACTCTAACAAAGGGCCCAGCTCGTCTCGTAAAAACGGCGGCTCAACGACCAAAGTCGGTTTCGGCTCCAAAGCTTCGAAATAGCGACGCGCCATCGTAATGAAAATCCGGATATCCTGGTCGGTCATTTTCATGATTAATCCGTCAGCAGGAGCTCAAAAGCTTCTCGTAACTCGTCCGGGTTGACGGGTTTACATAAAAAACCCCGAGCCCCTCTTTTCAACGCGATCAGCGCAGTAGCTCGATCACGCAGTGCCGAAATGATCAAGATCTTGGCCTCTGGATTGATATTGAGGAGGCTCTCGAGGCAGGTCAACCCGTCCATTCTGGGCATGGTGATATCGAGCGTAATTACGTCATGCAGCTTCTCTTGATAGAGTCGAACTGCTTCTTCGCCGTCGGCCGCCTGATCCACCTGGGTAATATGACCATTCTCGAGGTCCCGCTGGATAGCAAGCCGGACCACACTCGAGTCGTCAACAATCAAAAGTTTCATTCATCGAAATCCTGACGCGAAACTCAGTAAAACTCCCCATCTTAGAGGAAACCTTAATCTCGCCGCCGAATCGTTTAGCCAGATCTTGCGCCGCGTCCAGTCCAACACCGCGGCCGGCGTCCCGAGTCGAATGTTCAAGGGTAGTAAATCCTGGTTTAAACAACAGATCGGTGAGCTCAGCCTCACCCCACCGCCCGATCGCCTCCTTGTCCGCATACCCGGCTTCTACAGCCCGTCTACGAAGGATCGAGAAGTCCAACCCTCTTCCATCGTCTCGCACGCCAAATTCAAAACAATGCGGGTCCGGTCGACAAGAGAAAATATGAATATCACCCACAGGATGTTTACCGCTGTTCACACGGTGAAACGGTAGCTCTACGCCATGGGCGGCGGCATTGCGGACGAATTGAGTTAAGATAGTGTGAACCATTTCTGATAACGATTTAGGCTCAGGGGGAACTGGCGCGGCAAAATCGAACGTTACATGCACCTTCTTGCCGCTCCTCTGGGCGACCTCTTCTGCCAGCTCGGCCAGCCCATCAAACTCACCGTTCTGCGTCGACGATTTGTGACTGAAGACCTTTTGCATCTCGAGCAATCGATCAATCAGCTCCCGCGTCATGGTGATCCGGTCCCTCATTTGTCCTAGACCGCTGGTGATAGGGAGAAAATGTTCTCCGGAAATAACCCCTGCTTGCTGGACGGCAACAACCTCCTCCTCGAGCTGGTTGGCCAGGTTCTCAAAGTAGGAAAGATGGATCACGGTCGCGTTTCCTTTAATAAGATGGAGCGATCGCGAGATCGTCTGTAACAAGCGTGCGTACCGATCGGAGCGTTGTTCCTCTGTTTCCGCGGTTTTACCTACGAATTGGCCTGCTTCGAGCGCCTGTACCATGCTGTCGGTCTGCGTCTCAGTATGGGTCAGGAATTCCTGCAGGGTGTTCGGATCGACGTGCATTATCCCGAATAGCATTTCGATCTGGGTTTGGGCTCTGGCCTCGCTTTCACGAATTTGCCGTTTCAGCGACACACTTGTGGTGACATCCAATACGGTCACCATGATTTGCGTGGGCTTCCCGGGAGCGAGAACGCGATTAAACCGAAACTCTAAATAGCGGGTTCGGCTGAATCCTTTCGGATCGCGTTGACGAAATTCGACTTCAAGCAACGGATTGGTCTGGGCAATCAGTTTGTCCTTGATCTTAGGGTTCTGAAGCAACTCCAGATATAACGTCGTTGCTTCCAGGATCGCCGGCGCGATGACCGGCTCCAAAATTTGGCCGGTTGGCCGAAGCAAATCCAAGAAGTGGAGGCCCACTATCTCTCGATGGAAAATCTCGGAAGTTGCCCTCGAGTAACCAGGTTGAATTATGAGGTCAGGCCCAATCAGGAACAATCCTTCGTTGACCGTCTCCAAGATCTTCCGGATCTGATTGGTCCCCGACACGACTTGGTCAACCATCGTATTAAACCGGGAAGCCAAAAATCCGACTTCGTCCGACGTCATTACCGGAGCTCGCGCCGATAGATCTCCGCCGCCGATCTTTTCCGCCGTGGTCACCAGTTGCCCAATGGGCCCAAGGAGGAAATGAGAAAAGACGATGATACCGCCGATTGCAAAAACGAGAATCACCAAGCCGCCAACAGCGACCAAGCGAGCAAGATCTTGTGCCGGCTTAAAGGCTTCGTCGGTATCGATCCTGATGACCAGGCCCCAATTGAGCTCCGGGAGCGGTAACATACCGAAAACTCCCAGCGATTCTCGGCCCCGTTGATCGACAAAGGTTACCTCTCCCACTCCACTCCGCGACTTGTTCGAAAAGAGCTGATCAACGGCTTGGTTGTGTAATGGGAAAGCAAGAATCGAAGTCCGCCCGTCCGGCAACCCCTTTTCATTGTAGCTCGGAATGGTCAGCTCCTTCGGCAGCTCTTGCAGAAATCGGGATTCGGTTCGCAAGCGCCGATCAGGCCCCACGATATAAGCTTCTCCGGAGCTTCCCAAGCCAACCTGGGTCCAGTGTTCATCGAATGTGATGATGCTGGTTATCTGGCGACTATCGATCTCATGGACCAGAACCCCTTGCTGTTCGCCCAGGCGGTCACTAATTGCGCAGCCGAGAAACATCACCGGCCGGTTGCTCTTTACCGGATAGTCCTCCAAATCCGTGACCATCACATGATCCGCCTCCGGCGAAGCACTCGACCCGGGAGGGCCGTACCAGGCGCCCACAAAGACTTTTTTGAGGTTGGTGTTCGACAACCACCCGCTCACCACGTTCGTGCCGAGATCCCAGCTTTTCCCAAACGAGTAAACGACGTTGCCACGGTTATCGATAAACAGCAGGTCGTTATATCGGTTTCTTCCGACCACAGCCTCAATTGATGGCTGATAGCGTTCGACCGCTCTAGCGTACGTCGTCTTTGAAAATGCATTTCGGACCTTTGACGCCAGCGAATCGGTGCCGTCGTTTTCTCTGACCGGCTCAGCCTGAACTTCCGCGCCGGAACCCGGTACGTTTCCCAGGATGTAGACGTATTGAACGATTACCCCTTCCCGGCTCAAATCCGCTACTTGAGAGACGGCATTTTTGGAAATATCAAGGGCGGACATGGGGGCGAAATACTTTTCGTACGCAAGCCGGAG
>DASUWQ010000221.1:0-22343 GCA_036378375.1 Chthoniobacterales bacterium | reverse complement strand
ACCATGAACGCTCGCGAGTTCCTGCAAACCGATGTGGTCCTGGTTGGCATTCTACTCTACGCGCTCTTGGGAAAGTTAGCAGATACTATCACTCAGGCCTTGGAACGTTGGTTATTGCGATGGAATCCGGCGTACAGATGAAGATCGCAAAATTCCGTCCTCGTACTCGTCGTCGTCCTCGTCCTCGTTTTGGGGTGTTTTTTCCCGTGATTTCTCGGAAGAATCGATGAGTTCGTTCTCCGTAACCACTCCTCTTTTTGTCTCATCGGTACACGCTAGCACCACCTTTTCGAGGACGAGGACGACGACGAGTACGAGGACGAGGACGAATAAGACACGCTAAGGAGCGCCTATGCAGAACAACACTTTGTTAGAAGAGAGGCCGATATCACGTACGAACAAGGCTGTCGCCGTGCGGACCCAGGCGTTAAGCAAAGAGTTCAATGGTCGCCTGGTGCTACATTCTTTGGATTTTCGAGTTGATCCTGGGGAACTGGTTGCCGTGGTGGGTAAAAGCGGGTGCGGGAAATCGACCCTGTTGCGATTGATTTGCGGACTAGAGAAACCGTCCAGCGGCTGGGTGGAGGTCGATGGTGAACGGTTAAACGGGTTGAGTCGTCAGGCTCGTTTGATGTTTCAAGATGCAGCGTTGTTGCCGTGGAAATCGGTGAAAGCGAACGTGGCTCTGGCCGCCCCGAGGAAGAGTTTGCGTGATCGGGTTGCTGAGGATGCCTTACAGCACGTCGGGCTTCGAGATCGCGCTCAAGAATGGCCTTCGATCCTGTCCGGAGGTCAACGGCAACGGGTCGCTCTGGCCCGGGCGTTAGCCAGTGATGCGAATTTGTTGCTGTTCGATGAGCCGCTGGGGGCACTGGATGCCTTAACCCGACTCGAGATGCAGTCCCTGATTGAGCGATTGTGGCTCGAGCGCCGCTTCAGCGCCGTTCTGGTGACGCACGACGTGGAAGAAGCTGTCGCCTTAGCGGACCGAATCCTCTTAATGGAGGCCGGGCGCGTGACCTTCCAAACCGTGGTATCCCTTGAACGTCCGCGCGATCGCGCCAGCGCCGAATTTACGTCTCTCAAGGAGACGATTCTGGAGAGAATTCTTGGCCGGCATATTTAGAGGTAGAAACACGTTTGGAGGGGAGCCGCTTTGGCCCGTCCTGAGTTGAATCGATGTTCGTGGAAAAATGGGTGTGCCAGACTGCGCGTGTGCCTGGCAGGCGGCTCCCGCGAACGTCACCTGATCTTGCCAAAACTCCTCGTGTCTACGTCTGCTCCCAACGATCAAACACCGTCCTGGTAATTCACGCGTCGAGACTTTTCCGGGAGCCGCCTGCTACGGAACGTTGGAGTACATACCACGATTTTTCTCGCGATTATGCGGTTTGAACTGGCAACGATCAAAAGCGGCTCCCCTCCAGACGTCGGTCCAGGTCACGCCCTTAGTACTTCCATTGCCGTATGGGCGGCGGCAGTACGGTTCTCAACCATGAGCTTGGCGAATACCCGTTCGAGATGCTTCGCGATGGTACGAACTTTGGCGGTGAGGATAATGGCGATCTCGGAATTGCTTTTTCCTTGGCTCAACCAAAGAAGGACTTCCGCTTCGCGGCTAGTTAGCCCTAGACGTTGAAGAGGACGAGCATCTAGCTGCCGTACGGTTTCGCGTAGTAGTAACCGGTATTCGCTCCCTTCGGCGTTAGCGACGGCTTGTATTGTAAGGGATCGATGACCCGAATTAACTAGTAAATCTGGCAGCGGTGATTCGGCAGCCAATCTGGACCGAGTTTTTTCCTGAAGCCAAGTGCCGATACGAGTGGGGAGCGTATTGACCGATTCCTCGCCAAAGAAGTCCTTCAACATTGCCAGACCGCGACTGTTCACATAGCGAATCCTCCACGCGCGGTCGACGACGATAAACCCATCGTTAGAAATTTCGGCTGCCTGGTTCAGGTAACTAAAAAGCCGGCTCTCTCGATAGGCCTGAATGAAATGCGGGCGAAGAAGGTTGAGCAGCGATCTTTCTTCCTCGGAAAAAGCCGTACTGATGCGATTAAGAGAGACCGCTAATTTGGGCAACTGATCCCCACTGACAAACGCGAGTTGATAGTTTTGGTTACTGAGCCGGAAAAGGTCATTGTATAACCGGGCTTGGCGCCATTGAGTGAGACTAACAAAGTCCGAGACTTTGACCGCACTCTTTAGCTTTTTTTGATAGATGGCATTAATCGAAGGGTGTTCGCCGAGGTAGTCTTTGAACAGCTTCAAACTTACGTCCCAATTGGGATAGATTTCGATGCGCTCGACCTTCTTGTCCGTCCATTCGTTGAAAGAATAAAAGTCGCAACTAAAACAGAGGCGCAGACTCGCAAATAGGCGGGTAGGGAAGTCGGTGTGCGGTCCTGAATTATGTAATTCGAGAAGCGCTTTGGACAGGCTCTGAGCGATGGAGCAATTTGGCATTTTGCCTTCAGTTTCAGGTTGAATTGCTGGAAGCTACGTCCTGAAAGAAATGGCCAATCCTTTAACGTCCACTCAGTAATAACGAAATGCCGAGGCAGAGTTTCCAGACAAAATTAGATTTTCTGTAGATATTTTTACTCTATCGGTGTGAACCGATAGCATAATCCGCGACATGGCCAGTCCGCTGACTACCCCCTATAAGTAATTTTGCGTATATCCGGTTCGCGCTTCCGAATTCGTTGAATGTGGCGGGGATCAAGGTTTTGGAACAGGAAGGCGGTCCAGACACTTTGTATTCCACCCTTGAACGAGCTGGAATCACGACTTTCGAACCTCCGGCCGCTTACTATGGTCTGGGGCTGACGATCGGCAACGGAGAAGTGCGCCTGTTAGAATTGGCCAATGCCTACGCCGCGTTAGCTAGGCTCGGTGTCTATAAACCGTTCCGCCTATTAACGAGTGAGAACCCGGTAGGGAAGAGCTCCGGCTCGTCCGGGCCTTCTTCAGAGTCACAAAGTTCTTCGGGCGGATCTGATCCGGATTCCCGGACGAGCGGGAGTTCGTCCCTACCGAACAACGGAGGAGCAGGAGCTCGTCCCTACCGTGGCGCTCGCCTTTTTGATGAGCGAGCGGCTTATCTGTTGGCGGATATGCTCAGCGATAACCAGGCGAGGGCTGGGACCTTCGGGTTGAATTCTTATCTCGCTTTTGATTTTCCGGTATACGGCGACAGGTTAAACCAGGACGACCTGGATTGAGGTCGATCCTTGGTAAGTGAATTTCCCGCGGTCTAGCTGCGCTAAGACCGCTAAACCAAAGCTGGTACCGGAACAGTGACAAATCTAGCCATGGTCGCTTCAAAATCGCAGGGGATAACTTGGTCTATCCGTGCTTCTGTCACCGTCTCGCGTCCAAGGAATTCCAAAAGCACCCTCACCCGCTCCTTACCCGGCAGGACTTGAGTAATAACCGCTTCCAATCCGGCAAGCGGACCCTCTGTTAATCTTACCGAATCGCCAGGCGTAAACTCCGGAAGTAACTCCGCTATGTCATCGCCGGTTTTATCACGCAATTGCTCGATTACGGTGTCGTCGATCACGGGATACCAATCACCGAAACGAACAATACTCGAGACGCCGTGTGCGCTTCGTACCTGTGGCAGCATTTCTCCCAGGCTGAAGCGCGCAAAAAAGTAACCAGGAAACATGGCTTCTGTAACCATAACCGTCCCGCCTCCTCTTGTTTGCCGGCGAAATCGAATTCTCGGACAGAACACGGGAATGCTTCCTAACAGCCTCACACGAGCTGCTGCCACGTGTTCCTGTTTTCTCCTCGAATAGAGGCAGTACCAGGCGGAATCCGCCTCGTTCTTCGACTGACTGCTACTGCAAGCTAGTTTTTTCATGGACAATTGATTCGGAATAAAGTGACCGAGGCGCTTCTATCTTTCGCTGAAGGCTAACGGTCGAAACGGATAATAACTAGAGATGTGAAGGGCGTTAATAGGTTGCCTTGGGCACTCAAAAGCGACCTGCAAGCATCCGTTAGATGCCGCGATAGTGGGCGGTGTATTTGGAACCGTCCAGGTAGTCTCTAACCCTCGCTCCTGCTTGTTTGGTTAGAATCAGCTGCAACCGCTTCACTAGCTGTTGATAGCGGTCTTTTAGATCTACTTGCATAAATTTGTGGCGGGATTAGGCAGCAGTTTCGTCGCAGGGTCAATGCGTTTCCCGCAGCCGGATCTGCCTTAATTGTTGAAAACCAGGTTCTTCCCGCTGTAAGCTGGCAATTATGGAAATTCGGACGGATTGGCGCTTAAACAAAACTAATTGAAAAGCATCAGGTTCGGATTTCCGGCCTCCGCATAGCCAGCCTTCGCTGAATCTGCGAAACAGAAAGCCGAACCACTGGTTAAGCAGGCACTAACGAATCGCACCGTTTTTCCGGTTATTTAGGTGCCAAGAGAGCTCCGTTAACAGACTGTTCTTTCGAACCCCGACGGCGCGTGGCATTCGCATGCCAAGCGCTCTGCGGAGATCAAACAGAAAGGAGCGGCGTTTAGCGCGTCGAACGGCGCGAATGTCGTCCCGGCGCAGAATCTCGCCAATGAGGAAGGGATAGTCACTTAGCGTGCGAGTCATCGAGAAACGATAGGTTTCCTGGGGATGAAACACTCGGCGGCGTGATGGCATAAGCCTCTCTTGGAAAGACTCTTGTGATTATTCTCAAAATCATATTTCCTACTCAAGCTTTTTTTACTCGCGAGTTGTGTCGTCTAGTGCCCGGTCCGGAGGAGTCAATCCTGTTTTCATTCCGTGCCTTGCTCAGAGGAAGGATTCAGCGGCAATTGGGGAGGCAAGCACGCTATATCATTAAAACCCTTAATGATGGAAAATATAAGACGGAAAGCCGGAGTGACGCTTTCGGCTCTGGCGGGGAAGCGATGCCGCTAGAGTGAACCCTGCGGCTAGCGCCTAGAACACCAGAATCTCCGCGCCGACTTGCTTGGCTGCGCGGTCCAATATTGGTTTTAGGGTCGGGTCTCTCAGAACCTTCGCGTGGCCGCTAGGGGGCTTGACTGCCGATATTACAGATGAAGAAAGCCGTTTTCAAGGACGCACCCGATGGAGCCCTCGACCGCTTTGGCGATGACTCCTTGGTCCATATTTTTATAATCAGGCTCTTTTCGCAGACACTTGGCGTTTCCAAAGTCGGCGCCGGCCTGGACCAGCCACAAATTCTTAAATAAGTTTGCGTTTCTCTCTTCGATTTTCTATAATTTCTGGAACAACTGTAATTCAACGAGTTGATGCTTTTCGGCAAAACCATACTCAGCGAATCCCAAAGCGGACCCGCCATCCACCGCGTATCAACCAAGGACGAAGTTACAAGAAGCCGGTCGTTCAATTGGGCGATATGATTGTGGTTCCTAAGCGACTGATTAATTCCGTGGTGCATGATCGAGTGAAGCTCGATTTACAAATTTGTATAACTTTTCGATGGGGAACCGGGGATTGTTGCTCATATGCCCGACCCGGCTAAGCGTTCCGATCTGAAGGTTACCGTTGTCGGTAGTTATAACACCGATCTGGTTATCTGGTGTAAATCCATTCCAGCGAAGGGGCAATCCCTAGTTGGCGGGGAATTCGAGATGTATTCTGGCGGTCGCGGTGCAAACTGCGCTGTCGCAGCGGCTCGAGCCGGTTGTCAGGTCAAATTTATCGGGGCGCGTGGGGCTGATGTGTTTGGTAAGATGGCGCTGGATCGGTTAACTCGCGAACAAATCGATATTGTGCATTTCGTCGAGTTGCCTTCCTCCAAGACCGGAGTTGCTCTTCTACTCCAAGAGCAAGGAACCGGTGCTCATGCCGCGCTGGTCGCGACATCCGCCAATAATCAATTTCCGGCCACCTTGGTAACGAGAGCTGAGGCAGAGATTCGTGCGAGCGATTTGGTTTTTACCCAGTTTGAAATCGGAATTCCGGTGATATTAGAGGTTTTTCGACTCTGCAGCCATTATCGCAAACGGTTAGTTTTACACGCGTCTCCGGTAGACCATTCTACCCGCCTCCCGCCGGGCCACTACTATTTATTGGTAGCTGATGATTTTGAAGCGCTGCTTCTGGCTGGCAAAACTAAAGTCTATGATGCCGTTCGAGAGTTGCATCGGCGCGGCGCAGAGAACGTTATCGTTAAGCACAAGGACGAGTCGTTGATATTCTCAGATGGCAGCACTTACGATATTCAACCTGTAAAGCCGGCGCGTTTAGTGCAAGAATCTGGTGCGGTCGAATGCATGACAGCGTGGGCGGGAATTACTCTTGTTATGACTGGCAGCCTGGCTCGCGCAGCTTTTATCGGAGCCGAAGCGTTGGCGTTTAGTCTGGCCCGACACGGCGCTCAAGATAGCATGCCCTACCCATCGGAGTTACCGAATGGAGACAATAATTTTGGTGAGGAATAGGTCATAAGCAATTTTTGGCAAGCCGCAGATAAGCCTTCTGGTTACCTTCCAAACGAATCCGAGGACCCGCGCTCACCGTTGAGCCGGAGCTTTGCTCGGGAGCTCCCCGTAGCTCAATAAATCCTCCTGTACCTTGGCAAGCTCTCGATCGATCGCGGCAAGTAGAGGCGGCGCTGGTTCTTGTGAACCCGAACGACAATGCTCCTCAAGTCGACTGCACAAATCGACGAGAGCGTTCGCCCGGAGATTGGCGGCGCTTCCTTTCAAGCTGTGGGCGCACTGGTGGAGGTCGGCTAAATCTTGGGCGGCAAGCGCCTTTTTGGCCTTCTGAATGGTTTGAGATGAGGTCTCCAGAAACGTCTCGATAATTTGGGGTAGAATGTCCTGCAGGCCGGATTCGAGCAGCCCGGTCAAATCAACCGAGCGCCGGTGCGGCTCGCTAGTCAAGGGACAGCGAGCCAGCACCTGAGCCAAAGCTGCGGACGAGACCGGCTTCGAGAGATAGTCATCCATTCCGGCGGCCAGACATTTCGCGCGGTCCGTAGGTAGCGCATTGGCTGTCATTGCGATAATCCAGGTATGTTTGACTCCGGCCTCGCGTTTACGAATTTCTGCTGTGGTTGCGTATCCGTCTAACGCTGGCATGTGGACATCCATTAAGACCGCGTCATACCCGTTTCGGTCCATCAACTTTAGCGCCTCGACACCACTGTTCGCCGTCTCGACTTGGTGTCCCATCAGATCAAGTTGATGAAGAGCTACTTGCTGGTTCACCACGTTATCCTCGGCTAAAAGTAAACGAAGGGGGCGCGCTGTCGCCGGCAAGGAATCGTGCAGCACTGCGGGCTCGGATTCCTGGGGCGGGATTCCGACGGCGGCGCGCAAACACTCAAAGAGCTGCGATTGCTTGACCGGTTTTTGTAAACACGTTTCGGCCCTTAGACTGGCAAGATGCGGACTGTCCGCGGTATCGACAGAGGTCAGGACGATCAGCTTCAAGTTCTGAAATTTCGGGTCGGTCCGGATCGCATCGATTAGAGCGAAACCGTTCATACCTGGCATGTTGACATCCAGAATGGCAATCGCGAAAGGGTCCGAATTATGTTCAAGCCGTAGAATGTCAATAGCTTCCTGGCCGCCAGCGGCCACGCGATCGCGCATGCCCATGGAACTGAGTTGGTGATGGAGAATCTTCCGATTGGTTGCATTATCATCGACGACCAGCACACGGACATTGGTCAGGATGCCTGCGACAGGCCGCCGGCCCGCTGATAGTTGGTTACCGGCATCAGTAGCTTGGTCCAACCGAACGGTGAACCAAAAGGTAGATCCTTGGTCGAGCCTGCTATTGCAACCTATCTCACCACCCATCGCCAGAACCAGTTGTTTGGTGATCGCCAATCCCAATCCGGTTCCGCCGAACCGGCGGGCGGTGGATGAATCTGCCTGGGTAAATGGCGTAAAGAGCCGTTCTTGATCTTCCGGAGCGATACCAATTCCGGTATCCGCTATTTCGAATCGTAAGGGTACCCCTTCTTCGCTCGGAAGTTTGCTGCAGCTGATAACGATCTCGCCACGTTCAGTAAACTTGATGGCGTTACTGATGAGATTGCTGAGCACTTGTCTGAGGCGATACGCGTCGCCGGTCGCCCATCTCGGTACATCTTCTTCAATCAACAAGGCGAGCTCGAGGCCTTTTTTATGAGTGGCGTGAGCAAAAAGGTCGACACAACCCTCGATGGTGCCAGTTAAATCAAATGGTACGTTGTCGAACCGGAGCATCCCTGCTTCGATTTTCGAGAAATCGAGAATATCATTGATGATGGTCAAAAGGCTGTTAGCGCAGGATTGAACCGAGTCTGCAAAATCTCGCTGCTTGGGACTTAGAGGTGTTTTCAGGAGAATCTCGGTGAGGCCGATGATCCCGTTCATCGGGGTGCGAATCTCGTGACTCATATTGGCAAGAAATTGCGACTTAAGAACGGTCGCAGACAGTGCGGCGTCACGAGCCTCCTTGAGCTCCACGATGATCTTCTCGTTCTCGACGATTCTTGCATGGAGATCTTCCATCAAAATTGCCTGTTCACAGCGTAATAGGACGTTTTCTACGATCCGCCGATGGTTATTATGCCCGATCAGACTGACTACCACGATGAACGCAACTGTCGCACAAGCTACCGCCACCGATAGCTTGTCCCCACGGGCAATGAGAGCGATGACGGTCGGGACGATCGCGAAACCCGCGTACCCGTAATAAGCAGGGAGATAGGCCGACAGGGCCAGGACCGCTCCCGCCACCATTCCTCCAACAAAAAAAGTCATGAGGATGCACTGCGCCAGATCCCGGCTCATCGGAATCGTCGACAGCGCATACCCACCCCAAGCCAAGCCTGTGACAGAAGACCCGATTGTGGCGCGGAGACGCCACGTTTTCGTGCTCCGTAAAGCTGGGTTTTGGAGGTGCTGCCGCCGGTCTACCAGCCGGGCACTAACAATCAGACAGAACAGCGCCGGCCAGGCCACCATCAGCCAATGCGGGCAAATCTCCCAGAACGAAATGGCGACAATTGCAGCAGTGATGACGTTAAACAGAGCCGGTCCGGCAGCCCCATAGAGGAGCTTGACTTGCTCCGCCTCCAACGTCCGGTCAAAAGCGTCGTCCGTTTGCGGTCTATTTGCTTTTATGCCGGTCGCGTCATCACTAATGTCCTGACCCATAAATAGGACGCTAAGCTGCGCTTCGTCCTTCTTTTACCGAATACTTCGACAAATCGTCTTGAACCTGTTTGAGCTCCTGTTCAATCGACAGGAATAAGACCGGAGCTGATCCCAGCGATCCCGAACGGCAGTGCGCTTCAAGTTGACCGCACAAATCCACCAGCCGATTTGCGCCTAGATTAGCGGCGCTACCTTTCAAGCTGTGGGCGCATTGCTGAAGCTCGGTTACGTCCTGGGCTGCAAGCGCTTGTCTAGCTTTTTGGATGGTTTGGGCTGAGCTCGCCACGAATGTCTCGATAATTTGCGGAAGGAGATCTTCGAGGCCGGATTCAAGCAAACCGGTTAGATCGACCGAGCGGGCAATCCGTTCGCTGTTCGCAGGGCAGCGCGCCAACACCTGAGCCAATGCTGCGGACGAGACCGGCTTTGAGAGATAATCATCCATCCCAGCAGCCAGGCATTTCGCTCGATCCGTAGGCAACGCATTTGCTGTCATGGCGATAATCCAGGTATGTTTAGTTCCGGCCTCGCGTTTACGAATTTCTGCGGTAGTTGCGTATCCGTCCAAAGCTGGCATGTGGACGTCCATTAAAACCGCGTCATACCCGTTTCGGTCCATCAGCTCGAGCGCCTCGACACCACTGTTCGCGGTCTCGACTTGGTGTCCCATCAGACTAAGCTGGTGAAGGGCTACTTGCTGATTGACGGCGTTGTCCTCGGCTAGAAGCAAACTAAGTGGGCGTACGGTCGTTGGCAAAGAATCGCCGCTCACTGCGTGATCCGATTCCTGAGGCACAATTCCGACGACGGCGTGCAAGCACTCAAAAAGCTGCGATTGTTTGACCGGCTTTTGTAAACACTTTTCGACACCTCGGCTGGCAAGATTTGGATTATCCGCGGTATCGACAGAGGTCAGTACGATCAGCTTCAAGTTCTGAAATTTGGAGTCGGCCCGAATCGCATCGATTAGTGCGAAGCCGTTCATACCCGGCATGTTGACATCCAGAATTGCAATCGCGAAGGGGTCCTCGTCATGTTCAGTGCCCAGAATGTCAAGAGCTTCCTGGCCGCTAGCGGCCAGACGATCGCGCAGCCCCATAGAATTGAGCTGGTGATGAAGAATCTTTCGATTCGTGGCATTATCATCGACGACCAGCGCACGGACATTGGTCAGGACGCTCGCGACAGGCACCCGCTCTGCTAACGGCTGACTACCCGATTCAGCAGCTTGGTCCAACCGAGCGGTGAACCAAAAGGTCGATCCCTGGTCGAGCGTGCTACTACAGCCGATTTCACCGCCCATAGCCAGGACCAGTTGTTTAGTGATCGCTAATCCCAACCCGGTTCCGCCGAACCGGCGGGCGGTGGATGAATCTGCCTGGGTAAATGGCGCAAAGAGCCGTTCTTGATCTTCCCGAGCGATACCGACACCGGTATCTGTTATTTCAAATCGTAAGGGTACTCCTTCTTCGCCCGGAAGTTTGCTGCAGCTGATAACGACCTCGCCACGCTCGGTAAACTTGACGGCGTTACTGATGAGATTGGTGAGCACTTGTCTCAGGCGATGCGGGTCGCCATTGGCTTGTCTCGGTACATCGTCTTCGATCAACAAGGCGAGCTCGACGCCTTTTCGATGAGCAGCGCGAGCAAAAAGGTCGACACAACGCTCGATGGTGCCGTGCAAATCAAATGGGACATTGTCGAACCGGAGCATCCCGGCTTCGATTTTCGAGAAATCGAGAATGTCGTTGATGATGGTCAAAAGGCTGTCGGCACAGGATTGAATCGACTCTGCAAAGTCTCGCTGCTTGGGACTCAGAGGTGTTTTCAGGAGAATTTCGGTGAGGCCAATGATCCCATTCATCGGGGTCCGAATCTCGTGACTCATATTTGCGAGAAACTGCGATTTAAGAATGGACGCAGACAGTGCAGCGTCGCGCGCCTCCTGAAGCTCCGCGCCGGTTTTCACTAGTATCGCCGCCGTTTGGCGCCGCGACTTGAGGTCGAGGCGAATGAGCCAAAATAACAGGGCTAAAATCAAGAGCTGGGCCACAAACGCGGCAGCGGCGGCAATCATGGTCCACTGAACACTCTTAGCGTTGGCCTCACTTCTCGCGTCGAGCAGCCGAAGTTCTTCCTTCCACATGTCCCGCACAATCCTGCGAGTGTCGTCGATCGATTTGTTCGTTATTGCTTTGGCTGTCAGCTGTCGGGCGGCGTCGTAGCCTTCGTTTTTCCTAGTGGCCACAATCTTCTGAGCGAGAGCGATTCTGGCATTGGCTGCCTCGCGCAAAGGGCCAATCCTTGCGGCCTGTACGGGATTATCCGTAACTGACTGGTCCAAATGATTGATGATGCTAGGGACCCGCGCAGTCGCAGCGTCAAGCTGGGAAGCGTATGATGGATCGCCTGTGACCACGTAGCCTCGCTGCGCGGATTCGATTTCGGAAAGACTCTGGGCCAGATCATCGAGCTGCCGGATCACATCGGTAGTGTGGATTACCCAACTTCTGGTCCAGATAAGTCCTTGACTGCTTTGGTAGAGAGCAATGCCGATGCCGAGAAAGGCCAGTAGCGCCAGTGCGAAGCCTGCCAGGATTTTCTTTTCGATTGAGAAGCTGGTCGCCACGGGAGCCATCTTATAATTATTGAAAACAGAAAAATACTGACAGACCTTATTTTTTTAGCGATCTTTTTTGGTCATCTGGCAGCCAAACTATGCGCGATCCGCTGGAGGTATTAGTGGTTGAAGACGACGCGGTTACCCGTCAAATCCTGGTGCGGATTCTGACGGATCGAGACTATCGGGTCAGCGCTTTCGGAACCGCCGAAGAGGCAATGCAAGCATACGAACAGAAAATCTATCCCTTGCTGTTTCTAGATCTGGTGCTGCCCGGGGCCGATGGCTTCGCCTTTTGTCGCTGGTTGCGTGCGCTACCAGGAGGAGACCGTTCGTTGGTGTTGGTAGGTACTGCGAGCGAACATCCGGACGATCTCCGGAAGATTCTTGAGGCAGGTGCAGACGATTACATTCGCAAGCCGTATCGCCGGGACTTACTGGATATTCGATTGACGATCGCCGAAGAACGCATCAAGCAACTGGAGGCCAAGAGGCTATTGGAGGAGAGCCTCCATCAGGAGCGAGAACGGCTAAGGTATTTAGCGGTCCACGATCCGCTGACCAGGATTCGGAATCGGGCGACTTTGGCAGAGACAATGGATAGAATTGTCGATGAGGCCCGAGACGGAGCACCCGGAGCGCTCATTTACATCGATCTGGACAATTTCAAGTCGGTGAACGATTCATTTGGGCACGCTGCGGGTGATGAACTCTTGATCACCGTCGCCTCGGTCCTCACGCGAACGGTACGTAGCGGAGATATTCTGTTTCGTTTGGGCGGCGACGAATTTTGTATCCTGATGCAAGCCCTCCAGTTATCGGAGGTTAAGCTGGTCGCCGAGCGCATTCGGGTTAATATCGCAATCGCTCTTCGGTCGTCTAACGGGAATCCGTGCGCTGTTGCTGCCTCTATTGGAATCGCGGCCATTGATGGAAAGCTTTTGGGAGATCGGGTGATGAGACTGGCGGATGCTGCTGTGTACCGAGCCAAAGCCGCTGGCGGCGATCGTGTCCAAGTTTGAAGCAAGCTACCGCTTGTAGCTTAAGCTCTGCTGTCCCGGAGGTCAGGCCTGGTGGCGCTTCTTCGAAAACGCCCCAGGGCCGCGCACAGATCATCGAGGCGGGTGGGCTTGCTGAGATAGTCATTCATTCCGGCAGCCAGACACTTTGCCCTGTCACCTTCCATGGCGCTCGCTGTTAACGCAACGATATAGGCTGGAGCTCTTTCGTTGCCATTGCGACTGGATTCACGCTCACGAATCTGTCGGGCGGCATCATAGCCACCCATTAGAGGCATATGGCAATCCATAAAGACCACATCATAACTGCTTTCTGCTAACGCGTTCAACGCTTCGAGGCCATTCGAAGCGATCGCAGCGTCGTAGCCCAGCTTTTTGAGCTGAGAAACCACGACCTTCTGATTGACCAGATTATCTTCGGCGAGAAGGATCCGCATAGGACCAAACGCAGCGTCAGGATACGATTCTGCACTGCTTTTGGTTTCTTGGGCGCTTCGAACGATCGGGGTGGAAGAGTCTTCACCGAGTACACGGAGGAGACAATCGAATAGCCTGGCTTCTTTGATAGGTTTGAATAGACACTCAGAGAGCCCGGCCGCCTGCATTGTCTGACTATCCAAACTTAAGCCAAGGGAAGTTAGCATGATCTTTTTGGTTACGGCGAGAGCGGGGTCGGCCTGCATTCGCTGCGCCAAGGTCAGGCCATCCATCTCAGGCATCTGCATATCCAGGATAGCGAGACGATAAGGAACTCCTGATTCAACAGCGGCTCGAAGCATAGTTAGCGCTTTCTCGGCTGAAGAGGCGTATTCATTGCGAATCTCCAAGCCGGCTAGCTGGTAGTGCAATACCCGCCCATTCGTCACGTTATCGTCTACCACCAATACCCTCGAACCGCGGAGACCGTCCAGATGTTGCTGTCTTACCCTGATTGGTGCAAGTGCATGCTTGAATCGGGCGGTGAACCAGAACACGGAGCCGCGTCCCGATTCGCTCTGTAAACCAATCTCACCTCCCATCATTTCTACCAGACGTTTGCAAATCGCTAAACCGAGCCCTGTGCCACCGTATTTGCGGGTGGTCGATCCATCTGCCTGTGAGAAAGCTTCGAACAGCCGGGATTGGGCTTCGGCAGTAATACCGATCCCGGTGTCAATGACCTTGAACCGGAGGGTGATTTGGTGAGCGTCGCGGGACTCTTCAGAAACCTGGACTGCAACTTCACCTTCCTCAGTGAACTTAACCGCGTTGCTGACCAGGTTGGTTAGGACTTGTCGAATTCGCCCGGGATCACCGCGAAGACGAGCGGGTGTGTTAGGAGGGAAAAGGCCGGCCAGCTCCAGGCCTTTGGAATGCGCGCTCTCGGCCAGAAGCTCCAGGGTATCTTCCAGGACTTGCCGCAGGTCGAAATCTTCCTCGCTCAGAGAGAGCTTGCCCGCCTCGATCTTAGAAAAATCCAGTACGTCGTTCAAAATCCCGAGCAAGCCTTCAGCACTGCCGCTGACGGTTCCAGCCAACTCGCGCTGCTCGGTTGTCAAATCCGTCTGCAGCAACAGGTCGGTCATGCCGATGACCGCATTCATCGGGGTCCTAATCTCATGGCTCATGTTGGCCAAAAACTCAGACTTAAGGCGTGCTGACTCGAGAGCAGCATCGCGAGCCTCGGCCAGTTGTGCCTGGCTGGCAGCGAGCTCAGTTGTGCGCAAAACAACTTTTGCTTCAACCTCCGAATTGGCGACTTCAAGCTCGGCTTGATGGCTGGCCACCTGACGCATCTCGCGGTGGCTCTGACGGATGGCCAGGATTAGGAAGACATCTTCGAAGATCACCCAGCCGGCGTGTTCGAGCACCCTTAGGTAGCTGGCGGAGGCTACGCCAAAGACCGATTCCGGCCAGAAAGCGCCTCGCACGAAGTGATCAAGCAGAACCACCGCCGAGCCGGTAGCCAGAACCCGCCAGTCGCGGTAGAAGGCGAGAAATGCCAGCGAACCGAAGACGTGAAAGTGGGTTTCAATTCGCCCGCCCGTTAGATGGATAAGCAAACTGGAGGTGAACATCTGTCCAATAGCGACGGCCTGCCGAGTCAAAACAAGACCGGGGTATTTCCAGATCAGCAGAAGTGGACAAGAGCAAATAATCCCTCCTAGGAGGATGGCGGCCCAAACATGAGGGTGAATATAACTGCTGGTACCGACCCAGGCGCGGGGCGAAATCCAAAGGGCTACGGCTATTGCCGCGAACCACTGGAGCACTAACAGTCGGGCAAATAGTGAATCTGTGTGCCGGTAAATACTGTCCTGTTGTGCGACATAGAGTTCCTCCGTGCGTCGATTAAGCGTATCGCTCGGGCTCATGGGTCTCCGGGCATCGAATGGTCAAAGAGCGAACAACCAAACACGGGCGTTCTCGACAGCGGGATCGTGCCGGTGTGCAGGTAGGTTTGAATGGCTGAGCACCCGGGATTGTCTCCAGCATGTCCCCGACCATCTGTAATACCGCCGTGAAATCTTAAATTGCCGAGCCCGTCGTAGACCAGGGTTTCGCCCGAAACGCGGGCGTGAAACAATCGGGCTTCACGACCCGCCGGGTCGCTAATCGGCGAAGTTTCTGGAAGTCGGGCCGCGGTCTCCCACAAGCCTGTATGAACCCAAGATTCTGATTCTCCCGAGGGACTCAGAAAGACGACTTCGGCATGCAGGTGCCCCGCGGAATGAGCAAGAATCGCGGCAAGCTCACTCAGGCTGGCTTGGGAACAGGGACACTTTGGATGCACAAACATCACGAGAGTGTATCGGTCAGACACTCGTTGAAGAGTGGTAGAACTTGGCCATCGAGTGGGGACCGCATCCTGGTGCCCGGGAGTCGTGCTGTAAATCCACAATGCTGCCATTCCCGAAAACGTGAGCACGAGCCAAACGCTGAAAACGATGATAGGACGCGACGAAAAAACTCTAGCGGACACGGCAAAAAGTGGGGCAACTTATGGGTTGATTCCGGTAGGATGTAAAGGTCCAAAAGGTATCAGATCTAATACAAAATTCTAATAAGTCTATACCAGCCAGAAATTTAGAATTATTCATAAATTCGAAGGGAGCCGTCGATTTGGAGGTATCAGGCGGTTCAAAACGTAAAATTGCTCTCGGCGTCTGCTTCAGAGGAGCCGAATCGTTATAGCAAGCAACGTAAAAGCGAAAAGCTCCGTTAGGAGGTCTTTTCTCACCAGATTTCGCTCCGGCGGAGCTCGCCACGTTTTTTTGCGTCGAGCTCCTACGGAACCGTTTTTCGAATCCCAGCAAACCGTCTTGACTAGCGATAATCGCCCCTGGTAGAGAAAACCGGGCTATAAATTCCAAATTTTCCTAGAGGACCTATAATTAATCAATGGCAAGCAGTGTTTGCCTCTCCTTAAAGTGGCAATTCGTAGTTCAATTCAAAAGGACAACGATTCCGTGAGTCATGCGAGACCAGGTTCCTCGGTCTCCGAGAACGATGCGGTGCCCAGCGCGGCGCTTCGGCGGCGGCATGGACGGGTACCGCGACGACATCCTCCCGGGCTAGGGGGAGCTGTATTGGTCTGGTTTTTTGCTGCAGTTGCACTGGCTTATTGCTCCTCGGCGCAAACGGATCCTCGATTACAGGTCTATTTCTCGGCCGGGTTGGTGGTGGCCATGTTCGTCTTCAAACGGATGAATCCGAAACAGCGGGTTCCCCGCGTTTTTTTTCTGGGGATCGCAACGTTCATTGTGCTGCGTTATTTATTTTGGCGGGTGCTCTATACCGTTGAATTCACGGATTGGCTTAGCTTCAGCTGCGCGTTGATCCTGCTGCTAGGGGAGTTGTACGGAATCCTGGTGCTCTTGATCGGTAACTTTATCAATATCAACCCGATCACTCGGCAGCCGGTCCCGCTCCCGGACCCGGAGCAAGTACCGACAGTCGATGTCTTTGTTCCTAGTTATAATGAGAGCAGTTCCATCCTGGAAGTAACTTTGCTGGCCGCACTGCAGATGCGTTACCCGGAGGGAAAGAAGAAGGTTTTTTTATGTGACGACGGAGGAACTGATCAAAAGTGCAATACAGGGACGCCGGAGTCGCGAGCAGAAGCCAAGCGCCGCCGGCAAGAGTTAACGGAGCTTTGCGAGTCGCTTGGAGCCAATTATCTGACACGGGAGAAGAACGTTTCGGCGAAAGCGGGAAATCTCAATGAAGCCTTTCATCGAACTTCGGGTGATCTGATTGTCATTTTTGATGCGGACCATATGCCGACGGAGGAATTCCTCGAGAAAACCGTCGGCCTCTTTTTGCATGACCCGAAACTATTTCTGGTGCAGACGCCGCACTTTTTTGTGAATCCCGATCCAATCGAGAAGAACCTGGACACGTTCTACCAGATGCCTAGCGAGAACGAGATGTTTTACCAGGTGATTCAACGCGGTCTGGACTTCTGGAACTCCTCCTTCTTTTGCGGTTCGGGAGCAGTGATGCGCCGGGAGCATTTGAATATTACCGGCGGCTTGTCTGGCGAAACCATTACCGAGGATGCTGAGACTGCTCTAACCCTGCACGCGCTGGGATATAATAGCGCCTATATCGCGACCCCGTTATTGTCTGGCTTCGCGCCGGAGACGATGGGTGCGTTTATTAAGCAGCGCATTCGCTGGGCTCAAGGCATGGTGCAGATCTTACTTCTTAAGTGCCCATTGCTAATCCGTGGGCTCTCCTTTCCGCAGCGTCTTTGCTATTTCAACAGCTGTTTCTTCTGGTTCTTCCCGTTCGCGCGGTTGATTTATCTGCTGGCGCCCTGCGCTTTTCTGTTTTTTGGTCTAAAGATTTTTGCTGCTAACTGGCAGACGTTCTTAGCCTACGCCGTACCCTACTTAATCGCCGTTTTCAGTGTATCCAATTATCTATACGGGAAGGTTCGCTGGGCTTTCGTCTCCGAAGTATATGAGCTTCTACAATCGGTCTACATCTTACCGGCAATTTTTTCGACGATTCTGAATCCGAGAGCTCCGCAATTCAATGTCACTCCGAAAGGGGAAACTTTAAGCCGGGATTTCATTTCACCGCTGGCTAATCCGTTCTACTTGCTGGCTCTGATCAATTTCGCGTGCCTTTTCGTTGGCTGCTATCGCCTTTTCCACATTGCTAACCAATACGACGTTTATCCGATCGCAATCACCCTGTTCTGGGGAACGGTGAATACTGTATTGTTGCTGGCTGGACTCGGGGCTTTGCGCGAGCGACGGCAGCTACGGGCAACGCCTCGGATGCCTGCTTCCGTCTCCGCTAGTCTTCGTTTAGGGGAACTAGCAGTTCCCGGCCGGATTGTCGATTTGTCTATCGGTGGCTGCCAAATGACTTTTCGCGACGCGCCGGTTCGAGTTTTCCAGAAACACACGGCGGGCCAGTTGGAAGTCACGATTGGCGACGAACAGGTTCCCACTGTGCTGCATGTTCAGTTACGAAACATACGAACCCAGGAGGAGACAGGTGAGACCTCAATCGGAGCGGCCTTTGCTCATGAATCGATCGATGAACTTCGAGCCAAGGTCCGGCTAGTGGTTGGCAATAAGCAGCGCTGGATTGACTTTCAAAAGAACCGGGAGTCACGACTAAGCGTGTTCGGGTGTTTCATTAGCTTGGCCTATATCGGGATTAAGAGTTCTGGCGCGCTTTTTGTCCATCTGCTGGGGAATACGGGTGACGCGATTACCGGGAAATCTCGCAGCCGCAAAACCCAAACATTCGAGACGTGATGTTCCCGAGATTTGCGGTCATTAAATTATTGGGTTTAGGAGCGATCCCAGCTTGGCTAGGTCTGTTGCCCGCTTCAGGTCAACTCTACACTCCCGCATCCCCGGGCGTTGCGGCTGAAACGCCCTCAACCATCCAGGCGGCGCCGAGTCCGTTTCCAACAAGCGGCTCACACCGTCTTTCTCCAAAGCCGGGGGTTTCTCCGCAGTTGAGACCGTCGAACTCTCCTGCACCAAATCCGGCGGTAAAAGGAGGCCCCTATTTGTCACAGCTTGGCACGATCTTGAGCGCCTCGACGAAGCCACTGTTGGTACACCTCTGCTTTGCGGGGCAGAAAGAGATCACTGGCGTGCAGCTAGCTCAGGGGGCATCGATAGCGGAAGCGCTGGCCTTATGGGCAAAATATCGTCCCCTCCTGGTTTCAACGGGCACCAGCATCCAGGCAGACCAATTCAATGTGATGGTTGGGACGCTGGCTGAATGCCGAAATTACCTTTCTCCTCAGGACATGGACGGGATCACCCATGGCTTGCTATTAATCCGGCGGATCAGTCGAGCTGAAGATGGTTATCTGCTCGTGCTGTCAGGCCGGACGGCTGAAGATATCGATGACGTTGTGATCAGTTTGGGTTTGGTCCGGGTGCAATTCCCCGACGCAGCAGTTGCCCGGATCGATCAGGTACTGCTGCCGTCTGCGCCTCCCTTTTTCCGGCAGGAACCCCTAAGGCCGGACTTCGAGGAGACCTTTGAGGAGTTAAAGGGGGATGGGGTTTCGTTTGTCCCGTTGTCTGGCGGAGGTGTGTCCAGCTCGCTCTTTTTTCCCGGTTACGTTCGCATCGATAAAGAAGTGCAAGCCACTTTGCGAGTCCATTTCTTAGCGCGTACCCGCAGCTTTGGGTCCGGTGGCCCGATCGTAGCGAAGCTGAACGGTCAAGATCTCGGACGCCCACAGATAACAGCTGAATCGAATGAGGGTAGTCAGGCCGAATTCAAATTCTCTATCCAACTATTTCAGCCAGGTTCGAATTTGCTAACTATCGGTAATCCCGACCGTGGGAGCCGAGCTCAGGCGAATCAAGATTTGCGAGTGTATGCAGACTCGAGCTTGGCATTGCCTAAACTGCCAACGGACCCGAAGCTACCCGACCTGCGCTTAGAAACCAGGACCTTCTATCCGTTTATCGGGCAGCCCAACGGTTCTAATCTGGCGGTGGTGTTGGCAGACCATGAGCAGTCTACGGTCGAGGCAGCTTGGACGTTGCTAGCGCGCTTGGCGCAGTCCGCTAATACTTTCTTTTATGCCGCTCAGGTTACTTGGGGAGACTATGACCCTGCGCGGCACACCCTGATAATAGGCGACTATTTACGTTTACCTCCCTATGCTCAAAGGCTGGTAGCATTACAAGCCTTTGAAGAAGCTCACACTAACACGCCGCTAGCCGATCTGGAGGAAGCCGCTTCGGGTACAAATCTTAAGCAACTGATCGCTTATCTATTACATCGTGATGACCAGTCCCGGGCTCGTAGCGAGGCTCAGCAAAAATCGAGTTCCGTGAATAAAGTGGGCGTCTCTAGCTACGGTATTGGAGTAATGGTGAGTTCGCCGCCGGCGCAGCCCGGACAGGGTTGGCAGTTAGTCGTTACTGGATTCGGTAAAGACGCGCCCCTGCCCCAAATAAAAAACTTAGTACAACCAGCCTTTTGGAATGAGATCCGAGGAGACATTATCCGCTGGGGTGACGAACCTGCTAGCCTGCAGGCTCATGTGCCTGGAGAAGGTAATCCAGGCGTCAACTTGATGGTGGAGTTTCCCCTTGGCGAACGTCTCGATTATCGAGTCTGGATCGGCGCCTTTGTGGTTTTGCTGATCCTTTTCGTAACTCTTACCGGGTTGGTGCTCGGAAAGATGGATCAAGACTTGACCGCGCGGACAAGATGATTGGAATGAGCGAATTGAATCTACGCCTGGGAGTCGATATGACCGGTTGGTGGGCCTTCCTCTTTTGTGCGATCACTACAGTTGTGTACGGGACCGAACCCGATGCGCTTTGGAAGACTTACAAGACAAATTTCTTGGCGCCGGAAGGCCGCATCATTGATACGGGCAATCACGGCATCTCTCATTCGGAAGGGCAAGGGTACGGAATGTTACTGGCCGAATCGCAGGACGATCGCGCAACGTTTGAACTGCTCTGGGAGTGGACCACCAAGAATTTGTCCCGGCGTAATGACCATTTGTTCTCTTGGCGATGGAATCCGGACAAAGGGGGTGGCCAGGTCGATGATGTAAACGATGCGACGGACGGCGATCTGTTGGTCGCCTGGGCACTGGCTAGGGCGGGTGAACATTGGAAGAATTCGGCTTGGTCGGACTCTGCCAGAATGATCGCTCAAGACGTTCGGGCCAAGCTAGTGCGGAAATCCAGTTACGGCGTTATACTATTACCCGGCGAAGCCGGGTTTACCAAATCGAATGGCTATATTGTCAATCTTTCTTATTGGATCTTTCCGGCATTTCGGGCGCTCAACAGAATCAATGCCGGCGCGGTTTGGCAAGAGTTAGAAGCCAGTGGGCTAAGTCTCCTCCGGAAGGCTAAATTTGGTTCTTGGATGCTGCCTCCGGACTGGCTGTTGGTCGAAGGAAAAGAGTTGCGTGTGGCCCCTGGTTTCCCACCCGTCTATGGTTATAATGCAGTTCGGATTCCGCTCTATCAAGCCTGGGCTGGGATTACCAAGGGGTCCTACTACGAAAGCTTCCGGCGTTATGCGAACGCTAACAGCGGAGATCCGGCCGCAACCGTTTCGCTGGAAAATGGCGAGGCGCAAAAGACCAGCGCGTTGCCGGGCATGCTCGCGATCTATCAATTAATTGCGGGCACCGGAGATTTGGACCTAGCCAAGCTGTCCCCACCTTACGGAGAGATAGCACCCGACGAGAGCTATTTCTCCGCGAGCCTTGGATTACTCAGCGATTTGGCGGCTCGAGAAGCCCTATCTCACGTGCAATGAGTCAATCGGGGCAATATTCACCATTTGGTTTTCTGGGTTGGTGCATTACCGCATTCGTTCCCAAGCGTGTATTAATAGTGGTTGTTACTCTCATTTTGGCGGAAGTCGTGCGGGGTCAGGCGACAGATCCGTTGCCACAGCCCGCGCCCGAACCTGACCTTCCTCAGGGCGGGTACAATGCCGGCCGCAGGCCAAGCTTTCTTCCTGCTCCGCAACCTGCGAGTACGCCGCGCGCGCCTGAGCCGGCGCCGGAACCGACTAAGACGATCATCACTCAGGTCGAGGTTCCTGTACCGGAGCCGGTTGCGGAGGAACCCAGTGACGCCGCTCCGGAAAGCTCACCAACACCGCAGCCGGGGAGTCCGAGGATTATCTTTGGGGGACCGAACCAACCAAGCCAACCGAGCCAAGCAGAAAAGGCGCAGCCTAGTCCGACCCCTGTGCAGGACCCGATGGTCTTGTTAAAGGCTGGCCAATATGATGAGGTAGAAGCGATCGCGACTTCTAGGCAGGACGCTAATCTAGCCAGAAGCATCGGTTGGGCGCTTTACAATACTCATCGGTACACCGACGCCGAAAAATGGTTTGAACAGGCAATCCAATGGAATGAAGGAGACTATGAATCAGCCTATGGCTTAACGCTGAGTCTGATTCGACTCGGTGATTACGATAAGGCGGAGGAAATTGCTCGCTGGCGGATGGAAGAGTATCCGGCCATGCGGACAGCGATTGGCGACATTTTAACGGCCAGGGCAGTGGCAGCCTACAAAGCCAAAGAATATCGACG
>DASUWQ010000220.1:0-10663 GCA_036378375.1 Chthoniobacterales bacterium | reverse complement strand
TCGGGTGGACGAGGGGACGATGGATCTCGCCGCCGCCCGATCCGCGCTACAAAAAATCTCTGAATCTCCGCCGGTCTTATTGATGCGTTTCGCCTTACTAGCGGCGGCCGGAGCGGCGGCTCTCGGAGTCATCTTTGGGGTGGATCATGCAACCACTCTCGTTCTGATTGCCTTAGTTGCCGGTGCGGGTGCTTGCTTGCGGAGGTGGCTGGCCAGGTTCAGTCATAACCTTTTCATACAGCCTTTTTGCGCGGCTGTTTTAGCCGGCATCGCCGGAGCGATTGCGGTCCATCTGAACTTGAGCTCCGACCAAAGACTTATCGCGGTTTGCCCCCTGTATGATCCTGGTTCCCGGACCGCACCTTTTGAACGGCGCGCTGGATCTAGCCCGGGCTCGAATCCCGCTCGGGATCGCCCGAATCGTGTACGCTACAGTGGTTACTCTGACCATCTCTACTGGACTCGTGCTGGGCCTTGCTTGTGGGGGTGCCGGCCTAGCGCCTGGAGGTACCTCTACGGTCGTGCCACTTGGATATGATGTCGTCGCGGCCGGAGTCGCCGTTGCGGCTTACGGGACCTTTTTCAATATGTCATGGTCGGTTTTGCCGATCCCCATCGCGATCGGGATGCTCGCACACGGATGCCGTTGGGGCGCAATCACTCTGGCAGGCGTGAACCCGGCAACCGGAGCACTGATAGCGTGCCTCATCGTAGGGATCATCATGACGCCGATTGCGGATCGATTGCATTTGCCGTTTGCGGGCCTCGCTTTCGCCTCGGTGGTTTCTCTGATTCCCGGGTCCTATCTTTTTAGGATGGGTGGTGGAATGGCCAGTCTCCTTGCGTTCGGAACAAAGGCTAGTCCGGATTTGTTCTTCCAAGTCATGGCTGACGGAATTGGTGCGATCTTAATCGTCGTCGCGATGACCTTTGGCTTGGTCGCTCCAAGGATCTTTTGGCCGCTGATCTTTCGAGAGGAAGATCACAAAGCGGTATAGCCGCAACGCGCAAGGACAGCTTGCCCAACGTAGCTTTTGGCTTGCTGAGTGACTCTGCCTGTAGCTAGCGAAGTCGGGACGACGAGTACGAGAACGATTATTGGCCGGCCTTCCTATCGAGGCTTAGGTTGGAGCTGGATCAGCGCGAATCCCAAGACACTTAGCACCGCACATACAAGAAACATCGACCGATACCCGAAGAATTGAGCGCAACCGCCGGCCGAAAGACTGGCAAACAGAAAACCCGCATTGGCGGTGTTAGCGAACAAAGCGGCTGCTGCACCCGCCTGATTGGGCATAAGGGATTGCATGTAGCTGATACCCTGATAGGCGATCAATCCGATGCCGATAGCGCGCAATAGCTGCGCACCCAGCAATACGGACACAGATGGGCCCCCAGCTATCACCAGAAAATAGGCGGTCAGCGCGACGAAGCCGGCCGAAATCCAGCCATAACTTCCAGCGGCGGATGGACGAAGTACAAAAGCGAACATCACGGGTACCTCCAGCAAAGCGCAAAGGCTAAACATTAGTCCGACGTCCGCTTTGGTCCCTCCGGCTTCATGAGTCGCAACGACGGGAAGGGCGATCGATCCCATAAACATCGCCATGTGAAAAAGCGTAAGGCTAGATGCAGCAAAGCCGGCTCGGCGGATCGTTCGGCTACCAGGTTGTAAGTGAAGCGGCTCCGCCGTCTTCCGAAACGCATGTACGCGGGCTGCGGTAACAATAATGGTCGCGATTACCACGCATATCGCACCGGCGCGGAACACTCCGGAGAAATCATACCAATTGACTATCAGAGCGCCGAGAGCCGGTCCAAAGGCCCACGAGATAGACCAAGTTGCCCGCATCAAGGCGGTCCCGCGCTCGGCTGTATGAGGATCAACTCGGTCGAGATGCCCTTTGGCCAGCGCGAAAAATTGAGGGAATACCGCTAGGCTGGCTCCGAGCGGCCCAGCTGCGATGAGAAGGAGCAAATAGAAGTTAGTGGTAACACTTAAGAGAGGATATGCGATTACCGTCATCAGGAGGGCAATCCGGAGGGGCGCTGAGCTTGGGGCCCGGTCGAACCAGCGTCCGAAGGCGGTGCTAATGATGACGCCGCTCACTGAGTCGACGGTAAGAAAAATTCCCAGCCCAAGCGGACCCATGTGAGCTTTGTCGACCGCGAACAGGATCAAGTATGAACCGGCCACCGCGGTCCCGAGACCAACGAAGAACATGGCGCTGACCAGGGGAAGAAAACAGGGTGTTCCGGCCAACCTCCCAAGGCGGCGAAAGTGCGCGGTCTCTTCCGGTAATGATTCTAGCGGAGGAACAACGCTCATAGACCCAAAAGAACCAATTCTCTCCCCATAGAAGAACAACCTCTTATCGCGAGTTCACGTCGCGTTCAAAGAGAATTACGGCAGCTCGGACTCGGGCTTGACGCGGCCTATTGCGGGGACGCTAGCGCTCGGGCGCTAGATAAAGTCCCAGATTTTGGACGTCCGAAACATCGAGCTTCGCCGCCACTGGGGTATTGTCAGACATAATACTCTGAAACACAATTAGTTACGGCGTTTGATTGCGCGTGGTCCGTAATCTGCATTCCACCAACTTTCATGAAGATTAACCTGTCACACGCTCCCGTAACGGGCCGTCTACCACGATTTCCGGAGGCCACAACGATTGCGAAACTCGTCGGTTTTGTTGTAACCGGGATGCTTTGTATCTTTACAGCGATTTTAACTACCGTCGTGGAATCGGGCGGATTTTGGCAGTATTTCTGGTTGGGCGTCTGTATCGTTTTGTTCGTTTCCGCTTTTTCTTTCGTTATTTGGGCGACCAAAGATGGGCTGCGCATCGATCACGCCGGGCTTCGCTTTGAACCACCGGAAAAACCTTGATTGGCTTCAGCTACTGCTTTGATGCGATCCCATATCTTGCCACCCTCCGAAATGAAGTCGTTAAAACTCAGAACCTACAACCGCTTTCGGAACGGAAATCGGTAAGTCCGAAAAATCGTACGTTGGTCGTATCGCGATAGCTGGTGCGTAAGTGTCTGAACATCAATGATAAACGACTGGATACCAAGATTGGTATGCAACTTGTTTGTCAGCTTCTTGCTTTCTAGAGATAGCTAATCACGAAAACCTTTTACCTATTCTTTTTGGTTTATGAATCGCTTCAATGCTTACGCAGCCGCATCCGCTAAAGAGCCACTAAAACCGTTCAGCTTCGATCCTGGTGAATTGGGACTCGAGGAAGTTGAAATTAAGGTTTCGCACTGTGGTGTCTGCCACTCCGACCTCTCGATGCTCGATAACGAGTGGGGCTTGTCCAAGTACCCCTTTGTTCCCGGCCACGAAGTCGTCGGCACCGTGGTCGCGCTTGGTGAAGAAGCGAAAGGACTTGAGATTGGGCAACGAGTCGGTCTCGGCTGGTCGTCGCAGAGTTGTCTTTCTTGTCACCAATGTTTGTCCGGCCATCACAACCTTTGTCCCAACGGGCAGGCGACGGTCGTGGGCCGTCATGGTGGTTTCGCGGATCGTGTGCGGGCCCAATGGGCGTGGGTGCGTCCGATTCCTGAGCAGCTAGACCCGGCGAAAACGGGGCCATTATTTTGCGGAGGCGTGACCGTCTTCGCACCGTTGCAGATCCATAATGTGCCGTCGACTGCGCGTGTGGGTATCATCGGGATTGGCGGCCTGGGCCATATGGCGCTGCAGTTTGCTAATAAGTGGGGATGCGAGGTTCACGCTTTCACCACCAGCGATGCGAAAGAGGCCGAGGCTCGCAAACTTGGGGCTCACTACGTCCATAATACCAAGGCGGACGGCGTGCTAAAGAAAGTGGCTGGTACTCTCGATTTGATTATCTCTACCATAAACGCCGGCATGGATGTGCCCGGACTCCTCGACACCTTGGCCCCGAACGGATGCCTGCACAATGTCGGTGCAGTTCTCACCCCATTACAGGTGCCGGCTTTTAGCCTGATTTCCGGGCAAAAGTCAGTGGCGGGTTCGCCCAGCGGAAGTCCGGCGGCGATTGACGATATGCTCAATTTCAGTGCGCGGCATTCCATAGCACCGATTACGGAGATGTTTCCGATGTCGAAAGTTAACGATGCGATTGAGCATCTCCGCGCAGGAAAAGCGCGTTATCGGATCGTCCTGGAGAACGATTTAGCCTAACAGGTCGGGGCCTATGCTCATCTAACTGTACGGAGTTAGGAGCCAGAATCCAGGAGGTAGGAAGGTGGGCATGCCCAAGCGCGCTACAGGCGCGGGAGGGGGTTAACCTATGCTTTCTTGAACGGCACAACAAAAAATTCTTTGATCAGAGAACAAGACAATGCACTACAACCAGATTCAACTCTTCGCCTTCTGGTTCTTGGCTGTCGGCCCGTCCGTTGAACGAGCTGACAGTAACCCTAACGACAGTGAATCCGCGCGACTATGATCTCAGCGGGCGCATTTGAATGTGGCTCGAGGTTGTCATCGGCTACAACGCCGATCGTTTTCATCGTCGACGATGATCTATCTGTGCGGGAATCGCTTGAATCACTCGTCCTTAGTGGCGGTTGGCAAGCTGAGACGTTTGCCTCTGCTAATGATTTTTTGGACCGTCCACGAGTCGTTGCTCCCAGTTGTTTGATATTGGATGTTCACCTCCCGGATCTAAGCGGTCTGGATTTACAGAAACGGGTCGTCGACCGGGTCGATATGCCGGTTATTTTCATCACTGGGTATGGTGATGTACCGACGACAGTTCAGGCGATGAAGGCGGGAGCCATGGAATTCTTGACCAAGCCTTACCGGGGTGAAGTGGTGCTGGCTGCCATAGAAAATGCGATCGCTCGCAGCCGGGCCGCGCTTGCCCGCCAGGCAAAGGTGATGTCGATTCGGGATCACTACGCATCGCTCAGCCGGCGGGAACGAGAAGTCATGGCGTTAGTTGTATCGGGCCGGTTGAACAAACAGGTTGGCGGTGAACTCGGTATTAGCGAGATCACAGTTAAAGCCCATCGGGCCCAGGTCATGCGAAAGATGGGGGCCGAATCTCTGGCCGACTTGGTGAGGATCGCGACTAGACTCGAAGTTGTATCTGCACTCTAAGGTTTGCGCAAGAAGGTCGCAAAAACAGAAACTTACAGGAGCTAACGAAGAAAACGAAGGTCGGTTTACGGACAAATCTCGAGGAATTCACGAGGGAAGCACCGGAACAATTTTTCACAGCAAGGCCACAAAGGCCACAAAGAGGGAGTCTTCTGTCTCAGATCTTTGTGGCCTTTGTGGCCTTGTTGTGAAAATCGGCTTCGTCTTTGCGTTCTTGCGTGAGATTTACTGTGTTTGGTTGCGGCTATTCCGCTTTGCGCGTCCACTTTTCACCCCCTGACGATCCCCAAATTCTCTGCCATGTGAACGAGCTCAGCCAGCGAGCCGGCGCGCATTTTCTGCATGACTTTGCCTCGCTGAATCTTGACCGTGATTTCACTAGTTCCCAATTCGCTGGCCACCTGCTTGTTCAGGAGTCCGCGTACTACTAGGCTCATCACTTCACGCTCGCGTTGAGTGAGTGTCTCGTAACGGTTCCGAAGCTCTACCGTTCTGGAATGTCTCGCTTTGGATTCGGTGTCTTTCTTGATAGCCTCACGGATGGCATCAAGCAGTTCCTGGTCGTTAAAAGGTTTGGTGAGAAATTCCACCGCTCCGGCTTTCATGGCGCGCACACTCATCGGGATATCGCCGTGGCCAGTGATAAAGATGATCGGTATTTGATTATCCCCCGCGGTTAATTCCCTTTGCACGGCTAAGCCGCTTTGGTCCGGTAGCCGCACATCGAGGACAAGGCACGAGGGTGCGTCTGTCGGGTTTTGCCCTAGAAACTCCCGGGCGGACGAGAATGTTTCTACCCGTAAACCAGCGGAGCGGATCAAGCTGCTAAGCGCCTCGCGGACCGAAATATCGTCGTCAACGACGTAGACCACCGGATGAACGGGCTTTTCGTTTGGTTTGGCGCTCGGTTTCAAAGTTGTGCCCGAGCAGAATAAGATTCAGGAAGGGGGGGTGCAACAATTGACCGTTTCGCCGTTCGCAGTTCGTACACCTTTGGTGGGGCGAGGCTCCAGAACGACCAATCGATATAAGCGAAGAGGTTGGTGTAGCGCTTTCTGATCGCATTGCTAGGCCTTTAATCGCGCCGAGCCGTGGTCTATCACGTAACACGGCTCGGCGCGTCTATAGGCCTTGGTCATCGATCGGTTGGCGTTTTTACCGTCAACCTTTGGTTAACCGGCTGGGCTCTTCGGGAGCCTCGCCCCACCAAGTCACCCGCGAGTATTTAATGCGATTTCCACTGCGTTCAGCAGGGCGTCGTCGTTAAATGGTTTTAACAAGCAATCGATCGCGCCGTCCGCCATCATTCGTTCGCGCAGAGTCTCAGTTTCATGCGCCGTCACAAAGACGATTGGTATCGAGCGGCCGCCTGCTTTCAATTCGCGCTGAAGATCTGGACCGCTCATGCCATCGAGTCTAACATCGAGAATTAGACAGTCGGCAGCATCGAGTCGAGGGGAGGCCATAAACTCTTCTGCCGAAGAATAGGTGTTAACCTGGAACCCAACCGATTTTAGCAGGCTCTCCACGGATTCCCGAACGGAAATATCATCGTCGATAACGGCGATTAAAGATGAACGATTACTCCGCGGAAGCATTTCCCCAGCATGCCGAATCTAACCCCGGGTTGCTATCATACCTTGGTATGATGGTCTGGGAATGGCGCCCGGTTCTGCGAGCGAATTCTTTGTGAATCGGCGCGCTTGTTTACCAAGTCTGAAAGGCGACCCGGACTGAGAGGCGATTCCCGGCCGGGGACCCGTCGATCGATTGGTTTCCTCATACGAAGGTATGATAGATCCATCGGGTCGGATCGAGTAGCCTTGTACCCGTGCTGGTACTCACTGATTTCTGGCGATTGGTGAGCACTCTCAGGCAGCTCAGAAACCCCGAACCTCTAAGCTTTTAGTAGATGATAGAAAAGATGTTGCAATCAGTGAGCTAACCAGGTGGCGGCGTGACTTTCCGTCGTCGCTTTGCGTATGGCGGTACAAGCTGCAGGAAGCCGCTTGCGAGGCTAAAGAAAAGGATGACTCATGAATCATGAACCTGTTCCTCAAGTTTACGTCGTGGATGACGATGTCTCGGTGCGCGAGGCGCTAAGTAGTTTGATTCGCTCCGCCGGCCTCACCGTTAAAACTTTTGCTTCGGCGAGCGAGTCGTTGCGTGGTTTAGAGAAGGAACAACCCGGTTGCCTGGTATTGGATATACAGCTGCCGGATATCAACGGATTCGAGCTGCAGCAGCGACTGGCAACGGACCACATTCAGATCCCGATCATTTTTCTTACGGGGCATGGGGACATCCCTATGTCCGTGCGGGCGATTAAGGCCGGAGCAGTCGAATTTCTGACTAAACCTTTCGACGATGAATATCTGTTAGAGACGATCCGGACAGCGATTGCCAGGGGCAGCAAGCGCGAAGGATCCGGAGGAGGTGCGTTCGAGTCAAACGATACGGGCGACTACCAGACAAGCATAATTTCAAGAACGGTTCCGGACCAGGCCGAAATCGTGATGTCCTCGCTACGCAAACCGGGGAGAACTGCGAATGCGGACGGCGAAATAATCGGTCAAAGCCCGGTTTGGCGCCAGATCATGAAGCAAATCGAGATGGTGGCGCCCACGGATGCCACCGTTCTGATTTTGGGTGAGACCGGGACCGGAAAGGAACTGATTGCGCGGGAACTTCATCGACGCGGCCGTCGGAAGGACAAGCCATTAGTTCGAGTCAACTGCGCTTCTATCCCAAAAGAATTGTACGAAAGCGAATTCTTCGGACACGCGCGCGGGGCGTTTACTAGCGCCATAAGGGATCGGGTTGGCCGGTTTGAGGCGGCAGCGGGCGGGACGTTGTTTTTGGACGAGATTGGTGAGATCCCTTTGGAGCTGCAGGGCAAACTTCTTCGCGTCCTTCAGGAGAAATGTTATGAGAGGGTGGGAGAGGACAAAACGCGGCGCGCAGATGTGCGCATCGTTGTTGCCACTAACCGGGACTTGAAAAAAGAGGTCGCTGCCGGCCGGTTCCGCGAAGATTTGTATTATCGTTTGAATGTCTTTCCAATTAACGTCGCTCCTCTTCGCGAGCGGGAGGAGGACATTGCGCTGCTGGCAACCCACTTCGTTGAGTTAGCAGTGAAAGAGCTTGAATGCGTGCGGCCAAGGCTAACCCGGGCGGGTGTCGAAACTCTGCAAAACTACGATTGGCCGGGCAATGTTCGAGAGCTAAGAAACGTAATTGAACGAGCTGCGATCTTCGCCCAAGGCGGTGCCTTGGAGTTTGACTTGCCGATTACCGCCTCCGATCCAATACCTTTTGAGCCGGTTGACCATGAGAGACTCGAACAAGAATTTCTCACCGAAGCAGAAATGAGGCGGCGGGAGCGAGAAAACCTTTTCGCGGTGCTACGTAAAACCGGATGGAAAATCAAAGGGGTAGATGGGGCCGCGGAGCTTCTTGGGGTCAAACCGACCACGCTAATTTCCCGCATCGAAAAGATGGGACTGAAGAGGTCTCTTTTGAAAGAAGATGTTGGAGATTTGTGCGCATGAAACTAGCCGGGATCCATCATGTAACCGCCATCGCTTCCGACCCGGCTGCCAACGCCGCTTTCTACACAGACGTGCTCGGAATGCGGCTAGTGAAAAAGACGGTTAATTTTGATGATCCGAGCACGTACCATCTTTATTACGGAGACGATCTTGGCACACCGGGTACGATCTTAACGTTTTTCCCCTGGCCCAAGGCGAGGCGAGGAACGCCGGGCGTGGGACAGGTGACGGCTTTTGCTTTCCAGGTGCCAATGGGCAGCCTGTCGTTTTGGCGTAAGCATCTTGAAAATGCCGGGCTGGCGATCGCAGACGAGGGTACCCGTTTCGGAGAGAAATTTATCGCGACGCAGGACCCAGATGAGTTTGTGTTGGAGTTTATCGAAACGGCAGACACCGCTTTGGTAGCACCGGCCCGCGGAGCGACGATTCCGCCCGAGCACGCGTTGCGCGGCTTCCATGGCACCACCCTTTCTTTAGAGGCGCAGGAGCAGAGCGGCGCCATATTGACGAAATTGATGGGCGCCGCCCTGGAAACGAGTGAAGGTAACCGGTTTCGTTACATTTTGGGAGAGGGGCCAGGTCGAGCGCGAATTGATCTACTCTGTTTACCCGCGGGTCGATCGGGTACTGGCGGCACCGGAATCGTTCACCACATTGCCTGGCGGGTAGCGGATGATACTGCTCAGATCACTGCGAGGACTGAGTTGGTCTCCGCCGGATTAAATGTTTCGCCGGTGATCGATCGCAACTATTTCCACTCTATCTATTATCGCGAGCCCGGTGGCGTTTTGTTCGAAATCGCTACCGATCCGCCCGGCTTCGCGGTAGACGAATCGGCCAACACGCTCGGCTCAAAGCTCATGTTACCGGAATGGTTAGAAACTCACCGGGCAGTGCTGGAAGCAACTTTGCCGCCGCTTAAGTCGCTATGAAAGCGACCGAATCGTGCTCGTGCTCGTCCTCGTGCTCGATTGGTTTAGCGTGACAGCCGATGATTCACCGACTGCCGCAACTCATAAGTCCCATTGGTCCTATAAGTCCTATCCGTGTCATCGATCCGGCCGTTCGAGCACGAGCCCGAGGACGAAATGCGCTATGAGTGTGCGCTCTTTCCAACATCTGTACCGAGCGCCCACGGCAGCGGCGCCGTATACTTTGCTCCTGTTGCACGGTACTGGCGGGGACGAACACGACTTGGTACCCCTGGCTGAGGCGATGCTTCCTGGCGCCGGTATTATTAGTCCTCGAGGTCAGGTCATAGAGAATGGAGCACCCAGGTTCTTTCGACGTTTTGCGGAAGGTGTTCCCGATGTCGAAGATTGGCGGGAACGCTCGCAGGCTTTAGCGGATTTTGTAGTGAGCATTTGCGCCGAACACGGGATTCCTCCAAAGGCTGTGCGGGCAGTCGGCTACTCGAACGGAGCAAATATCGCCCAGGGCCTACTGTTGCTTCGACCAGAAGTTCTAGGTGGCGCTGTCTTGTTGCGGCCGATGTTTATCACGGATGATATCCCGGCCAAGGACCTCGGCGGACGACCAGTTTTGTTGCTCGGTGGCAGCCATGATCCCATCATCCCGGCGGCCGACCTGCCGTTGGTCGCCCAGCAGTTGGAGAAACGCGGTGCGCAGGTAACCGTCAAAACGGTTCAAGCCTCGCACGGCCTGGTACAACACGATATTGTTCTAGCCCGGCATTGGCTGGATCGCCGATAATTTCGCAGCCGTGGATTTGAGTCTCATTTTTATCGGCGCGGTCATCGCCGAGGTATTGCTACTGAAATTCATCCCGCATGGGAAACGAGTGACCCGGTTTGTGGTGATGTCGATCTTTTTCACGGTCGATACGCTCTTGATCGTTGGGCTTATAGGCACGCCGCTATCCCCCGTGTTCCGGCCACGAGACTTGCCGCGCGAGTTCTGGCTGCAGATCCTGGCTTGCGTCTGGTGGGCATTGGTGGCCCGGGAGCTGATCGCGCTTTTAAAGCTGCTAACTAGATTTCAAAAGGCGGCC
>DASUWQ010000219.1:0-15878 GCA_036378375.1 Chthoniobacterales bacterium | reverse complement strand
GCCCATTCGGAACATCCTCTTGATCACTAAAGACACGACCAAGAACAACGGGCAAGCCAGTGAGCGTGAAGACGCTCGGAGAAACAAAACTCGTAGTTAGTCGCTCCGGTTTTCCTTCGCCACTCAGATCGATCCCTTCGTTAGAGGCTACCGCTAACACATCGAACGTGTGCTGAGCTGCGGCAATATCGACATAGTCGGGATAGTCGACACCTGACGCCAAGTCGTTTTGATAAGGTTCGGCAATCTCTACTAACCGGTCCGGATTCGGAAAGGGAAGCGGCTTCAGCAAAACATTATCAATCAGGCTGAAGATGGCGGCATTGACGCCAATGCCGAGTCCCAGGATGAGGACAGCAGTAACGGTAAACCCCGGCGATTTGAGCAGCAGCCGGAACGTGTAACGCAAGGATGGCAGTAAGCGATCCATGGTTCTGCAAGGATTGCCTTGCTAGCAGGGCAGCTTACATGCCAACAAATGCTAGGAGGTAGAAGTTAGGAGCTGGAATCTAGGAGGAGGCAGCGGCCGGCTCGTCAGAGTTTATGGGAGTGAACGCAAACTAGCGGCTAGATGTGGACAAGCGGGAGTTCGTCCCTACCGACTTCGTGTCCCAAATTGAGATAAAATGGTCTCATTTTGAGACAGGCGCAGCCTGGCAAGCACGGGGTTATCCGGCGAAACAGAACTCCAATCCTCCACCACCCCACGCAGCCGGATTCGAGGACGAGGACGACGACGAGTACGAGAACGAAGGACTCGCGTAACCTCAGTAAACAAACGGGACGAGGCGTCGAGTCTGTAGCCGGTAGTTCCGATATTTGTCGCCGAAATGAGCTTCGAGGAATCTTTCTTCGTCATTCATCCGGCTGACCAGGAATAGGAACAAAAGAATATTTAGAAGCAGTCCGATCCCGCTTCGGAAAATGAGGACGTAGCCAAGCATCGAGGCGATTAATCCAGTGTAACTTGGGTGCCGGATATAACGATAGAGGCCATCGGTCTTTAGTTGATGATCCGGTTGAATCGCGACTAACCCGCTAAAACGCCGGCCCAGAATAAAGACAGCGGCCAGCCGAAGAAGCGAGCCGGCAAAAAATAAGAAGAGACCAAAATAGCGAACGGCATCCCCATCAATGACCCAAATATCGCGCCGATCGCAATAGGGCGGGACTAGAGTCAGAAGCAAGAGAACCAAACCAAATCCATAAAGTATGGTCTTGCTGGCTGAAGAATGCTTCTCGCCGCTACTAAGGCCTGAGCTGCCCGAAAACCAAGCGAGAATAAGCAACAAGAACGAACCGATAACGAGCCAGGTTCGAGCTGGATGCGAGAAAAAGGTGTTCCAATCGCCCCACGCAAAAATGGTGAAGCCCAGTTGGATGATCACGCTGATGGTGGAGATGACGATGATCCGGATGCTCACGAAGGTCCTCCTGATACAGAAACAATAACCGCAAAAGAGCGCAAAGAACGCAAAGAAAAGGCGATGGGCTTAGGGAGCCGCCTGCTTTCACCTGTTCCGGTTGGACTCGCGCTGGGAAGAATTTTACGAGGTCGTCTGCCACGCACCAAAGCGGCTCCCCCCGGGCCTTTTTGCGTTCTTTGCATTCTTTTGCGGCTATTCCGATTTCCCAGACCTTACCGACCGCCGTCCCCCCTCCCCTCGACACTACCTGGTAACGGGATATAGTCCTGGGCAAGTCGGCCTCGGAAAAGAGGCGCGCTCCAGAGGGTCAGAGAGAGATGTCAGCAGATGTATTTATCAGTCATTCAAACAAAGACAAAACAATTGCAGAAGCCATTTGCCATCAATTAGAGGCAAATGAGATCCGATGCTGGATCGCTCCTCGGGATATCCAATTCGGGTCGGACTGGACAGAGGGAATCATGCACGGGATCTCTTCATGCAAGGTATTCGTGCTGGTTTTCTCGGATTCGGCCAATACCTCCGATCACGTGCGGCGGGAAGTCGCCAAAGCGTTTTCGCTCGGGTTGGCGGTAATTCCGTTTCGGACTGAGGATGTCGCCCCGAACCGGAGCCTCAGTTATTTCCTGGAAACAGTTCATTGGTTGGACGCTTTCCCCTCCCCTACGGAAAGCTATTTTGGGACGTTGGCGGACCAGATAAAGCGATTGTTGGAACAGCCCATTGCTGCCAATGGAGATGGCGGAAAACATGGGTTAAGGCAGGTCGCCGCGGTAGCAGCTCCGGCGGAAGTTTCCGCGGTACAAACGGTGTCTACGCCGCCGGCCTCGCACTTGTCCTCCGGAGCTCCAGCGAAGGGGGAAGCAAAGCCTGCTCCAAAATTGGAACCGAAGAAAAACAACGTTTTAACGAAAACGTTTGTCCGGTTTAATTTGGTCTTCTTGCCAATTTTGGCGGCGGCAATTGGCGCCACAGTGGCAATTGTGCACAGCCACCTGCAAGAAGGGGCTCAACAGCAAGTTGTGTCAACGGCCAAGGTCATGTTGGAGACAGCTCGAGCTTCTCGAAAGTATACCACGGAACAAATTGCGCCTTTGTTGGAAACCCTGCAGCCATCCGATCAACAGTTTCATCCGCAATCGATCCCGTTTTATGCGGCCACGGAAGCATTCAATTATTTTCGGCAGACTCACCCCGATTTCGCTTACAAAGAAGCCGCGCCGAATCCGACTAATCCGCGAGATCGAACGGTTGATTGGGAAGCCGATATCGTTAACGAATTCCGAAACGACACGTCGAAGAAGGAGTTAATCGGCCAGCGGGATACCCCGCTGGGGCCTTCGCTTTTTATCAGTACTCCTATCAAGGTCGATGACGCCAGCTGTTTGCAATGCCACAGCACCCCGGATAAAGCGCCGCCCGGGATGGTGAAGCTTTACGGGAGCGCAAACGGATTCGGTTGGCAATCTGGCGATATTGTCGGAGCCCAGATCGTCAGTGTGCCGGCAGCTCTGACCGAGAAACTCGCGGACAATTCTTTCCAATCGATTTTTTGGTGGCTGATCGGAATCGGTATTGTGGTGCTCGGTGTGACGAATGGAGTTCTGTTTTGGGCGCTACGCAGTGCGCGAAGTCCAGAGTAGCCGCAAAAAGGCGCAAAAGAAATTCTGGAGGGGAGCCGCTTTGGCGCTTGTCGCGCGACCCCGCAGAGTTCTTCCCAGCACGGGTGCAACCAAAACAGGTGAAAGCAGGCGGCTCCCGCGAATTGCCCAGCGTGATGCTCTACCAAACAATTGATTCCGATACCGACGATAGACCTGCCACACCGTAAATCATTCGCGGGAGCCGCCTGCTTTTCCATACATTAAGGCGGCACGATCGCCCCAGCTAATGTCGTGATACCCTATCAAACGCTTTAAAGCGGCTCCCCTCCAGACCCCGCCGCTTTCACGCGTTTGAATCCGGAGCCTGATCACCTCTCACCCCTGACGTCTCACGGTTGGAGTCACCGCCTGGACTGCTGAAATGGCGCCACAAAGAGGGTTGCCGCGAAGCGGGTATAGATAAGCCCAGGGCGATAATTGTAGCCGCTTCGCGGCAAAAGTCCTTCGCGTCCTCGCGTAAAAAAAAGCCCAGAGCCGAAAATGGTATCGGCTCTGGGCCAAACTTATCTGCCGTTCGCGGCAGAGACGCCGCTTTTACTTAGAGGAAAGCTGGGTTTCTGTCGCGGGCTTCGCTGCCGGCGGGGTAATGGCTTGCACCGCGGCCACAGCGTTGATCAAACCAAAACCGTCGACTGGATTATAGCCTGTGACCAGCGTGTTACCCGCCTCACCAAGTAAAAACGGAGCAGTCACCGTCTTACCAGTTGTGCCGGATAACGTCGCGGTAAAGGTGGCTCCGTAGCTTAAGTCTTCAGACTCACAGCCGACGCCGAATTGGTCCTGGGTGAAACCTGTAAATGTTCCAGCCACATCTTGACCGATGGTGAAGCTGATGGAAGCGCCCGAGGTGAATACCCCTTTCTTGAATTTCAGGGTAAATACTGGGGTGGCTTTGGACGGCTTTTGGACGCTAACATCGGCAGAGGTTATCCCGCTGGTCGGACCTAACGCGAATTCCGTGGTGTTAAATGTCAGACCCGGTTTTGACCCGTCAATGGTTAAGGTATCGATCGACTGACCGGCAGGACCAAAATAATTCAAGGTAAGATAAGTTGGTCCGAAATAAGATTGAGCCAGAGCAGTGACCGCCACGTAACCGCCGCTAACGGAACCCAGCGCTTGGGTCACCTCAGGCGTAGCGTTTCTGGGGCCGGCGCTGTTTTCCAATGCAGTTCGCACGGTGTCTAGACTAAGGGAAGCCGGCCCTCCACCCTCCTGCAACATCAGTGCCACAACTCCGGCAACAGTGGGGCCAGCCGCACTAGTACCAAAGAAGGCGAAAGGAGAGTTATAGTAGGGTGAGCCGAAGAAGGTGGTGAGGACACCATCCAGGCCAGCCACCTCAGGTTTCAGGCGAGTTTGCGGCGCTGCCAATCTATTGTTGTTTTGATCGAAATAGATGATTGACGGCCCAGGCGACGTGAAATTTTCCAGCTGGGGCAAGTACGGCTTGGATGCTCTCCAATTAAACGCATAAGCAGCAACCGCAATGGCAGATTCAGCAGCCGGATGCCCAAAGATGTTAGGAAGCGTTAACGGAGCAGGTTGAAAGTATTTACCGTACAGCTGGCTCGCGCCGTCCAGAAACGTCAGTATGGCTAGTTGGTGGGCAGCGGGAGGCTTCGGGGCCGACGGGTCCTTTTGCTTCGATGCGGTAATCGCGATTTGGTAAGTCGTGCCGAGGGCCAGGTTACCGGTCTGCTGATAAGCTTCCGTGGTTTTAAAGGCATTGCTCGTGCCGCTTAGCTCGGGGTGGTAGTTACCATCGGCATCGAATACCAGGAAGTTGTAATTGGTAGTAATACCATGGTCCTCAAAAAATGGATCATCCCACTGCAAGAACAGCATGTAAGCAAAGTTGCTTCCAGGCGCCATGACCGTGGTCGACGGTTCAAAGCCACCATTTGGATTCCAATTATGCCAACCGCCGGCCGTCAAGGAAGCGGGTACGTTACTCAAGTTCAGGTTGCCATGATTTCCGGCTCGTACCGCGGCGTCACTGAGGTCCCGATAGCTGCTTCGATAGCCATTGTTTCCTTCGTTGCCAGCCGAGGATGTATAGATAACTGGTGTGCCTGGTATGGTGGTACTGGTGACAACCGTATTAACCGCTTGGGCGACATAGCCGTCAGAAAACACCGGTTCGTCAGAATAGCCGACATCGTCATCGATGACGTTGCACCCGGCTTGGGTTCTGAGAGCAACGATATTATTCGCGAAACCGACCTCGCTAATGAACGCAGTGGCAAACGCCTCATTAATATGCGGCGCCTCAGCATAGACGATTTGGCAAATCGCCCGGCCTTCATCCGTGCCGGGACTACCCGGACCACCGAAGTCCTGGAGAACGTTAACCTGAGGCAGGTATCCCTTTTTCTCATCTTCGGGAGCAGTCGTAGCAGGAGGAGGTGTACCGTATTGTGCGGTGTTAAAGCTATCGGACAGGACGCCAACCGTAATGCCGTCCCCATTGAGACCTTGTTTGTTGAGCTTGTTTGTTTCGAGGATCGCGCTTGATTGCGAAGAAAACTTACCTCGGGCGATCGGAGGAGCTTCCATGGTCAACGCGCGAACTCCCTTAATAACCGAAGCGTTCTTGAGTTGGTCTGTCGGAACATAGGCCGCAAGGATGCCATGACGAAAATTAGCGTTGCGATCTAGCACCTGGCCCTGCAAGGACGCGATCTGGGTTGCGACCTCGTCAATTGAGCTTCCTCCGTCGAGCAGCACATGGACTAGGACGCGGTCCTGGGCATCGAATCGGCCACGGATTAGCGTTTTATCCGAATCGGCTACCTTTGCAATTTGCGCATGCGCTCCGGCAACATCGGCGTTTGGCATCGATGAACTGGCGTGCTGAGACAAAGTTGACAGCCAGCAATCGAGATTTGCCGCTGCAGGTTCCTCGGCGCTGGAAACGGCGGCTGAAAACCCGACACTGCAGGTTAAAGCCAAAGCAAGCCTTAAATTTGCTCGAGCGAATCGCTCGGTAAGGACTAATACCCCATTGTTAGTCCCGGTTTTATTGTAGGAGTTAGCGTTCATGTTGATGATGTTGGAAACATCGGGGAGGAGGCCCCGGTAAACCCACCAACTAACCTTTGAACCAGAACGCCCTTGTCCCTGTCAAAGCTAATTCGCTTAAGGTGCTACGGTTTTGCGCGGCATCATAAAAGAGACTGCCTTGTCCGGGAAGGAAAGAGCCGGAGTAAAACTCCAGGAATGTGACAGCCTACTCGCTGAAGAAAACTGCCAAGGTTAGCTTTGTCACGTCCAGTGCACCTAACCCTGCTCCAGGTTCGTAACCCGGTACGCCAAAGTAGAACCAGTTATCGCCATGGGTAATATCAACAAAAGGCGAAACCTTACCGTAACCATAGAACTGTTCGAAGCGATAAATCATCGGGTTCCACAAGCCGATCCGTCGTCCTCCGATCGCTTGCGAGATCAAAGCGCTGACACCGTTGAGCTGAGGCGCTACAAAACTCGTGCCACCCCAGCCATCGGAAACGCCCCCCAGCACACTCGAAACAACGATGTAGCCCGAATAAGGATCGGCGTTCAGAGCGACATCCGGTAGATTCCGACCCTGGAAATTAGCGGGTAGATTAAGGAGAACCTGGTTTTGATAGACTACGCTTTGGCCGGGCTCACTCTGACGAATGCCAGCTGTTTGCTGTTGGTAAGCCGGTAACGACCAGAAAATACTGACACCGCCGCCGCCGCCGCCAGGAAAGAAAAAGTTCTCATATTTCGGCCCAATGTATTTGACCATATAATTCTGAAGATAATCCCATCCCCAGACTTGCTGAGTCGAAACGACCAACGGCGGCACATTTGGCGGGTTAGTGACTCCGCTCACTATCTCGCTAGGAGTCAACGTAATGGGAAGTGTCGTGCCACCGGCCGCAGCGATCGCTGGATCGGACGCGGGATAGTCGACGCTGAGGAAGTTGTTGAACGGGTCATTGTATTTGACGTTTGCATCGTAGGCACCCGAATCCCCGGCAGAGGCAAAGGTTGAGATGCCTTGCGCCGCCAGTTCCAGGAGCACCGTGTGAAACGCACGTAACAGTCCAGTGTGGTTTACACCGCCCACCGCTTTGAAGTAGTAGACTTCGGATTCCCCCCAACTCGTCGAGAGGCTGTCCACCAGGTTGTCTGAAGCAGCTTTGTAGAAGAGATCGATAAACCCTGCATTACTGTTCGGCGCGTCGTAAACGATGATGTTAGCGCCCGGGGCTACGCCGCCGGATTGCTCTACATCGAGTGAAGTTTCGTCGGATCCGGCCTTAGCGCTAAGCTTGCCACCACCGTCGACTTTCACCACCTGAATACGGTGTTGGTTGACCTGGAGTCCTACCAGATTCCAGTAAGAATAGGCATCGGAAGGATGAAAAGCGGCCAGGGTAGCGATCCCGATGGTTCGCCCACTGCCGTTGATACCGGCATCGTAAAGAGGATTGATGTCGTAGAATTTCGCGAAGTCGAGCACATTGTATTGCCCTGGAACGCCCGTTGCGCCTTTAGGTGGCACTACAAGGTTAGGCTTACCAAGCGGCAAGCCAGCAAAATCATTCCGGCTGAGTTTATGGGGGACAAACCGAGCCTCATCGCTCGGTCCGACAACTGCCAGGACGGCGTCTCTCAATGAAGCAGGGATCGTTGCTTCCTGGAGTGGGCGGTGGAACTGTTTTCCGGCCTTCGAGAAATCGTGGATACTGAAAGCAAACGCTTTGTTGAAGGCATCCACAGACCCAGTCGCCGTAATGAGGAGATTGTTGGCATAGACCTCTGTCGCCTGAATGCCTAACGAATTGAGATATTGCGTAATAGCGGTGATCTGCGCGGAATCGGGCGCAAATTTGCGGACGAACTCCGGCAACGACAGAAATTGATGATAGGACCGCGAATTTGGATCCTGCGTAGAAGCCACGTAGGACTCCAGGGCGTCCAAGTTTCGAACATTGAGCACCAAGGATGCCGTGACAATCTGAGTTCCGTTTGTCGGTCCGAGGTCTTGATCCGACGGCGACGCCTGCGCCCGCAACTGCAAGAGGATCGCAAAGATTACTGGGAGGACTGCTACTACCACCGGCTTGAAGCGTTCCCGCGGCGAGCTGCTCTTCAGAAAAGTGAGTAAGCCCATAGTATAGAATAAGTTAAGTCCTGTTGTTTCAGAACTGAACACGCCTGTCAAGTGAAGCTGCCCTCCCGCATCGCAAATCCTTTGCCAAATCGACACCTCCTGGATAGCTGCCCCTTCTCCGTTAGTATAGACGAGAAGCGTTGAAAGGACTGATAGTCTGACCTAGCTTAAATTTTGTTTTGAGACTTGCACTTAGCCCGGCAACCGAAACTCAGCCACTACCGGTAAGTGATCCGAAAGATCCAACATCCCATCTTGCCGGACCTCGTATTTCTCGACCGTAATGGAAGGAGCTGTAAAAAGATAATCGAGCGTGCGAGCGGGAATCCGTTTCGCTGCTGCACGGACGGTGTAAGTAAAGAATTGATCCATCGCTTTAGCGGTAGCGTCATGAACAGTGGGTACACCTTGATAATTGCGATAGATTTGAGTAATGGCCGACGGTTCACCATAGGTTCCACGAGTCCCCACCGGCAACCGCGCGCGCTGTCCAGGCGGCAACAGATTAAAATCGCCTCCGATGATCCACGGCTGATTTTGGTCATCCAAATGTGCAAGGAATCGATGAACTTTGTTCATTTGGCGGTCCATTATGTCAGTGCCATTGGGAAAAGCGTCTAAATGCGTGTTAAGCATCGCCAGCGCTCCGCCATCGCGACGCGGTATTTCCACTGCTAGAATGGCGCGTTTTAAATTGAAGTCGTTTGCGATCGGATTACCCGGGCGCAGGGGTAAACGATATCTACGCGCCGTACCCAAACGGTATTTTGAGAAGATCACGAGCTTAGTGCCGGCCGGTCCCCAGATCTTGGGATGCGGCACAAATCTCGAACGCCAATAATCTGCGGTAACATAGTTTCGCAAGTCGAGCGGGAGCGCGTCTCTTAACAAACTGACTTCATCGAGACCAGCTGTTCTCCGGGCACCGGAATCCACCTCTTGCAATAACACAAAATCTGGACGCTCATCGGCGATGAATTTGGCGAACCGGCTAATGGTAGAATAGACGTCTTCCGGATCAACCAACGTATCCGGACCGCCGTCATAAAAGAAATTGTAGCGCGTACCGGCAAAGAACTGGGCATTAAAGGTGATCACTTTAATAGCCTGCCCCGGCGAGAGTACGGGAGCTCCGCCGCAATTATGAACCCGCATGTTCTCTACCGACCGAGGATGATAGTTCAGAAATCGAGACAGCAGGTATCCTCCTGCGACTAGCGCACCCAGCGTAACCAAGGTTTTATCCAGCTTTTCCTCTGCGTGATAGTCGAGTAGCGGCTTCATTACGCACACAAGTTAGACCACGTGTTGGGTAGCGCGCAAAGGCGGATGGGTTGGCGTTTGGCGTTCGGCGTTCGGCGTCTCGTGCTCGTGCTCGTGCTCGTGCTCGAAAATGACTGTGACGAAGCAAACTTGGTCTGGCGTCACTCTGCAACTCCTTAGAGAAATGACTTAGCTCCCACCCTGCCCGTCCGAACACGAGCACGAACGAGGTTACTGCGGGTTGATCACATATTCGTAGCGAGAGAGATGATACGGGCCGACGTCGCGGTAGCTGTGAAGGCTGAACCCGAATCGTTCGTAAATAGTGCGGAGCTCCCGGCGGTCAGCCTCGCAGTCTAGACGAAGGTAAGAACGGCCTAAACCGGCAGCATGGCTCGCCGCCCACTCCAACATCCTGCTCGAAACGCCTTGGCCCGCGAATCGGCGTCGTACGGCGATTCGATGCACGTAAGCGGCATCGTTCCCTACGAAGTCTGGCCAGAAACGTGGGTCTTCCAATTGGAACTTAATGGTGCCGGCGGGTTCGCTGTCGTAATGGGCGAGATTGAATAGACCGGCGGCAACGTCCTGATGAATTCGATCCGGATCAAGTTCATCATCTCGCCACATCGCGCGGCCGGCCATTCGCAGCCAGTCAGCTGCTTCTTTTAGAATGCTCGAAACAGTCAGAAGATCGGCCAGAGTCGCTTGCTTTACTACGATCATCGTGGGTGCCGGCTCAAAAAAATCTCACGCAAAAGCAGACTATGCCCCATCTCCCCCCTTAGGTACGTCGGCGAAGGAGCGGAAAGACGCAAAGAAATTTGGCATGGATGCGGCGGTGGATCCTTTAAGAATTGGTGGCCGGCTAGTAAGCGCTGGGCCCAACAACGGGATGGGAGCCACCTTCGTCCAACCTACGCCGCGACAAGACGTTATGAGACAAACAGGACTTATGAAATAGGTCCGCAGATGACATGGCAACTATATTTGAAACGATTTCATCATTGCGCAGAGCCGATCCTCGTGTGAAGGGAAATACGGGAACATGGAAGCTAAACAACAAGATAAAACTCAATCACCGGTTATCAGCTCAGAACGTCGCAGAAAAAAAGATCCAGCAGAAGATCTGTTGACCCACCTGACTCACGATACCGGAGGGGTGCTTAAACTCTTGTGGTTCGCGGTCGGGTCGTTTTTGTCGTTCTTCGGAGCGGTGATGACGACCATGATACCGATGAACTCTCAGACGCGCTACCTCTGGCTCGCTTTCTGCATTGTCACAGCCGCGGTCTCAGTGGTCTTGATGATCAAGGCGCTATCGAAACCGGTCGAAGAATAAACAACCGCTTCCCCCCAGAACGTATTTGTGAGAGGTGATTAGTGATTGGTGAAAAGTGATTGTTCATTCGCCGCCTAGCGAAGATTCCGAAAGCCGCTCCGGTTGAACTTGGCCCCGAGTTTACGTCTCAATCAACGTATTCCCTGACCTTAGGGATACCCGCAGCCCAGGATTTCGCCGGGATCGCTCTCGCCGCTTGGAGAAGGCCGCGAGCAGGACGATAACTCCACCATGCAACAATCGGCAGTTCAAATTCGGGAAGCCGAAGCCCGAGACGCATCAGCGATCCGTGAGCTATACCGCCAGCTAGTGCAGCCGGTTGCTTCAGAGGTTGAGGTTGACGTGCGCGCTGATCGTATCGAACAAATCCGGAGCGATCTTCACAATTTTCTATGGATACTGGAATCAGAAGAGGGTGTAGTCGGCACGGCGTTCGTTACGCTTTGTCTGGATCCGATGCACAACCGGCAACCTTACGCCGTCTTGGAGAATTTTGTTATCGATGAACGCTGTCGCGCCAAAGGGTATGGAGCCCAGTTGATGCGCTACGCGTTGGACTTCTGCTATCGAGCCGACTGCTCGAAAATCATGGTGCAAAGCCACAGCTCTCGATCGCAAGCGCACGCGTTTTTTGAGGCCCAAGGATTCTCCGCTGCGAACAAGAAGGCGTTCGTGAAGTACCGACGGGATATGAAGGTGAGAAGTGAGACGTGATAGGTGAGAAGTGATTGGCAGGGCGAAAAACTCGGCGCGCCCCGCCGTATACCCCTATGGCGTTTTCCCCACTTCCCACCCGAAAACGGCCAGCGGGTACTGAATGTACCAATGGCCATTCACATGTTCCGGGCGAAAATCCATCAGATCGGATTTAGCGTCTGATTGCACTAATCCCCGCAATTGATCGGCTACGACCGGCGTCGAGAGAGACTTGTGGAGATGTGATTCAACTTCGATGCTCAATCGTAGCCGGCGCACACTGACCGGCGTGAAAGCGTGTCGTTCACCCAGCTCGATTAGTTCTTCCATGGTCAATGCGCTTGCGTGCGAAGGGTCACGGAGCTTCTCGAAAGCATCAAAGCGGTCCCGCTTGGCGGCAGCCGGCACTGCATCCATGACCACAACCTTTCCGCCGGGACGAACGACTCGAAACATTTCTTGCAGAGCTTGTTGCGGCCGCTGCAGGTGATGAAACGCAAACCGAGAAATCGCGGCATCAAACGTCCGATCCGGATAAGGCAGATGTTCCATATCTCCCAAGGTGAACTCCGTATTGCTGATACCTTGAAGCACTGCTCGTTCCTTCGCCTCGCGAATCATCGCCGGCGTTAAATCGACGCCGGTGACATGGCGAACGAACCCCGCCAGGTAGCAACTGACCAGCCCCGGACCGCAACCTGAATCCAAGACTCGGTCATGCTCGCCGAGGTTAGCGATGGTTCGGATGCTGGCCAGGGTATCTTCTTGGGAGTGAGCCGGATGTTCGGCAAAGGGGACCGCCTGCTTAGTAAATTCTCGAACAATTGTCTCGTGGTGAGCTTCATTCTCCATGCGAAAGGGTGCAATAGAAGAACTTCGCGTCTGTCGACCCGCGGACAACTTGTGTTGTATAGTGGCCAAATAGCGATCTTCAGGATGTGGCGATTTAACGAAACTGAAACCCGGGAAACGATCCGATTGCTTGGAATCGAGCGACGATCCCCGGAGCCGTTTGGTTTTTTAGGGCCACACCAGAATGTCCGGTACGCGCTTCATTCCCATACCAAAGACCAGCTGATCTGGCCGGTATCGGGGATCATCACGGTTGAAGCCAATAAACGCCTGTACATCGTGGGACCGGGCACCGCGATGTGGATTCCAGCGCTGACTTTGCACGCTACCAGCGTCCGCGACGAGAGTTCGGCCACATTGTTGTTCCCAAGCGACACAAAGCCGAGCACCGGGGTTGTCGGGTTATCCGGTTAACTCCGCTCTTCAAAGAACTGTTAAATACAGCGACATCCCAGGTCAGTGGCAGTTTGCGCTTTCGGCGAGCCTTATTCGATCTAATCGACGAACTTGGAAAGAACCAAGGAGAAGCTTTTGCTTTGCCCTGCATGCAACTGCCCAGTTCACCTGGATTGATTCGGGTAGTGGAATTCCTCTTAGCCAACTTAGACTCGGTATCGGTGCCAAAACTCGCCCGTCAGGCGGGAATGAGTGAGCGATCTTTACGCCGGCATTTCCGGGCGGAAACCGGAACTTCGATTAGTAGCTACTTGGGACACACCCGCATGATCAAGGCGATGCAGCTGCTGATCGACGACCGGGGCAGAAGCGTTTCGGAAGTGAGTATTTCCGTTGGCTACAACAATCCCAGCGCTTTTGCCTGCGCGTTCCGACGAGCAACAGGAGTTTCTCCGGTCCAATTCCGGGGTGCTTCCAGGGATAGTTCGAAGTTATAGGTTCTAGGTTCTAGGTTTTAGGTTCGGCGGAATGAGTCGCCGAAAAATGAATCAGCCTGTCGCGTTGCACGGCTGAAAAAGGCAACCTAGAACTTAAAACGTAAAACCTGGAACTTATAAACCTCCGGAGACAAGCGGCGTTGACGGCGTTGTCCCCCTGTGCCAGTCTCTGCACTTATTCTCTCACAGAACAACGAATGCGTCGCTGCATCCCTTTTCTCCTCGCTATTCTTCTTCTCGCTGGTTGCCAGCATCATCGCCGTCAGCGCGAAGGACAACAACAACCAGCGCACCCCATTGGGCCGCGACAAGTCACGATCCAGTATCTTGGGCACACGTGTTTCCTGATCACGTCGTCTCTCGGGCTCAATATTTTAACCGACCCATTTAATCCCGCGGTCCTAAATTACCCTGTAAAGGCGGGCTCGGTACCGGCCGATATTATCTTGGTTACGCATGAGGATGAGACCGCAAATTTCACGGACTTAGCGTCCGGGTCGCCGGTGATCCTGAGAAGCTCGATGGCAAGCGGCGTTAATCGCGCTAACGGCGTTAAAATTAACGGGGTCAAAACCAGTTCAGAAAGTTATTCTACTTCGACCAAACTGAATGTTGCTTACGTTTGGTCGAACGATGGGATTCGCTTCTGTGACCTCGGCGCAATCGAAGACGCCATCACGCCAACGGAGGCGATCGATATCGGGCATGTGGATGTATTGTTCTTACCGGTTGGCGGCCCACCGAATTTTACCGACCAGATGCGCAAGACTACCGTCGATCGGATACAGCCGAAGATCATCATTCCAATGATGTATTCGACGGCATATTCATCAAAAGTACCGCTCCGCGGTTTAGGAGAATGGTTGTCACGCCAGTCCCATGTGGTGCGGGTTCCTAACCAGTTCATCCTGAAGCCCAAGGAGTTGCCGGACGAGACCACAGTTTTTGTACCTGCTGTTCGTTAGACAATGAAAGTCTTAGTTGTTGGGGGCGGTGGCCGTGAACACGCTCTCGCCTGGAAGCTCCAGCAGTCCGAGAGCGTGACCGGCGTCTACGTCGCTCCCGGCAATGCGGGGATTAAGGAGTCCGCGACCGCCATTGCGATCCCGGCGGATGATATTTCGCAACTCAAACAATTCGCGATAGATAAGGCGATCGATCTAACCGTGGTTGGACCGGACAACCCGCTGGCTAACGGGATCGTCGATGAGTTTCAACTAGCTGGTCTGAAGATTTTCGGTCCGACTAAAGCGGCAGCTCGTCTCGAATCATCGAAGAGTTTCGCCAAAGAATTCATGGCTCGATACGGGATCGCCAGTCCAGGTTTTGCGGTTTGCGATTCTGCCAATGAAGCGATTCGGACAGTGGAAAGGTTCGGTTTTCCGACGGTGATAAAGGCGGACGGACTGGCCCTGGGCAAAGGGGTGGTCATCGCCCACAATCTACAAGAGGCCGAACAAGCCATCCGCCGGATGATGGAAGAGCGGCTATTTGGCGACGCGGGTAGCCGGGTCGTAGTCGAAGAATTTCTACAGGGGGCCGAGTGTTCGGTGCATGCGCTGGTCGATGGCCAGAACTATTGTTTGTTCCCGACAGCGCAGGACCATAAGGCGCTCTACGACGGTAACCACGGACCAAACACCGGTGGGATGGGCGCGTTTAGTCCTTCCCAAACGCTCTCTCCCCAAGACCTTGCCCTTATTGAACGGGATATACTTCAGCCCTTTTTGCGCGGGATCCAAGCGGAGGGAATCACTTACCAAGGTTTACTGTTCCCAGGGTTGATGCTGACAAAACGCGGGCCGGCAGTGTTAGAGTTTAATGCTCGATTCGGTGACCCGGAGACTCAGGCTCTGCTTCCGAGGCTCTCCAGCGACCTGGTAGAATTGTTAGAAGCCACTATAGCCGGCCGGTTGCGCGAGGTCACCCCACAGTGGAGCACTGCGGCGTCCGTTTGCGTGGTCCTGGCGTCGAGGGGTTATCCGGATCGCGCCGAGACTGGCAAACCGATCGTGGGGTTGCCTGAAGTCGCTGCCTTGAAAGATGTGCTGGTCTTTCACGCCGGAACGCGAGAACAAGAAGGTCGCGTTGTGACTTCTGGGGGCCGGGTCTTAGGAATTACCGCTGTAGGCGATTCGATCCTCAGCGCACGCCGAAAGGCCTACGATGCCGCCGGCATGATTGAATTCGATGGCTGCTATTTCCGGCGGGATATTGGGGAAAGGTAACGAGAAGTTAGAATTTAAAGAGATGAAGTACGCTGTTACCGTTTCTGTATTGGTAGCCGGACTAACCTCCGCAGCCCTGGCAGTGGAAACTCCCTCGCCTACGCCGGCCGCCTCGCCGGCAAGCGCGGCTCAATCTGAGTCATCCCGTCTGATCGATCAGCTGGATGTGAATCAGCTAAAGGAGATCCTCGACACATTGCGAACCAACTATGTCGATACTCGAGCGCTAACGAACGACGAACTAAACCAGGCCGCTATCAAATTGTTGCTTGCAAAGTTGGGCCCTGGCGTTCGAGTGCAGACCCAATCTGAGTTCGCCCGAGCTATCCCAGTGCGCCCGTTTCGCTACGACGTTGTATCGAAT
>DASUWQ010000218.1:0-7526 GCA_036378375.1 Chthoniobacterales bacterium | reverse complement strand
GTTCTAGGTTGTGAAGCCACTAACACGCGGCCTTTCTAACCCAACTCGGAACCTAAAACCTATAACGTCGAACCTAGAACCGCTTAGTAGTATTGGGGTTCTCGTTTCAGAAAATTGCCGCGGCCGATTGTGCCGGTGAACTGTCCATCGCGAGCTGCGATCTCCCCGCGAACCGTTACCACACTTGGACGCCCCTGAATCTCCCAACCCTCAAAGGCGCTGTAGTCCACATTCATCAACTGCGTTTTAGCGGAAATCGTGCCGCGATAGTTAGGATCGAAAACTACCAGGTCGGCATCAGCACCCAGTTGAATCGTTCCTTTGCGAGGGAACAGTGAAAATAGCTTTGCTACCTGAGTACTCGCGACGTTGACAAAGGTGTGTAGGTCGATGCGGCCGCTCTTGACCCCACAGGTATAGAGAAGTTTGATCCGTTCTTCCAAAGACGGAATCCCATTCGGGATCTTCGTGAAATCATTTTTGCCCATCACTTTCTGATCGGCGAAATCAAAAGGAGCATGATCGGTGGCGACGGTGTTGATGAGTCCGTCGCGAAGTCCTTGCCAAAGGATTTCTTGGTTACGGACATCTCGTAACGGCGGCGACATGACGAATTTGGCGCCTTCAAATTCAGAGCGTTCCGCATAGGTCTTATCTAACACCAGGTATTGGATCAAGGTCTCAACGCTAACGCGGACACCGCGTTGACGCGCGGCGAGCGCGGCGGCCAATGCCTCCAGGCAACTCAAATGGACGATATAGGTCGCAGCCCCGGTCAGTTCGGCAAAGGTCATCAGATGATGAACCCCTTCCGCTTCTACCAACGGCGGCCGGCTCTCATGATGTTGGCCGGGATCGGTCTTTCCGGCCGCTAACAACTGGGCACAGCGCTCCGCGACCAGGGTCTCATTCTCACAGTGTGCGGTAACGATCACCCCCAATTTCTTAGCTAAGGCCAGGGTTCGGTACAGCTCGGTGTCATCTATCCCGAACGCTCCTTTATAAGCTAAGAATATTTTAAACGAACTGATCCCTGCAGCGACAATCTCGCGGAGCTGGCCCTCTGTCGCGGAGTCATATTTCGTGACTCCCATGTGAAAAGTGAAATCACAGGCGGACTTACCAACCGCTTGGGACATCCACAGCTGGAACCCCTTCAAAGCATCGTCCTGGCGTGCTGGGCAACACATCTCGATGAGTGTGGTTGTACCTCCTGCCAAAGCCGCCTTGCTCCCCGTCTCATAGGTATCCTTGGAGTAGGTCCCCATGAACGGAAGATAGATATGAACATGGGGATCAATAAATCCGGGGAAGACAAATTTTCCCGTTGCATCAACTACCGTGGCGTTCGCCGGCGCAGAAATATCGCGATCGATGCGCGTGATGGTTTCGCTTTCGCAATAGATATCAGCCGTGTACCTCTCACTGGCAGTAACGATTTCTCCGTTCTTAATCAGCAAAGGCATAAGCTCAACCGCGAATGGACGCGAACATTGACCGCGAATGGACACGAAAAGTTAAAAACGAACCGCAGATGGACGCAGATTTACGCAGATAATTTCGGGCTTCGATTGCGTTCATTTCAAAGCTTCCGGTTATAGAGTCTTGAGTGGAGCTCATTTGTTTCAATGGCGCTATCCGCGGGCGGAGGCAGATCCCGAACCGTAGCCAAATCTTCCTGACTTGAACGGAGCAACACATTATCTGCGTAAATCTGCGTCCCTCTGCGGTTCGTTTGAGGCTTTCCTTTCTTCGTGTAAATTCGCGTGCATTCGCGGTTAGGTTTGTTGCGGTTGGTTTAATGGCGGGAAAGTGAGTCGGATTGCTGGACGAAAGAGTCGCCGCTCCATTCGGCATCGCTTCGCACCGATTTAGCCGCGGCGGCTTTCTGCGCGGCCTTGCGTTCTGTCTGCCGGCGAACCAGGTCTGCGTGAGAAGTAAAATAGTCGAGAGATTTGCCTTTAAAATCGGAGAGGGTCTCGAACTGATGCTTTTCCATGAACGCGAGTAACTCGTCTCGCATTGGCTTAATACACTCATATCCGAATTTCATGACTCCCGTGCAAACCTGAATTGTATCGGCGCCAAGTAGCATGAATTGCGCCGCATCCTCGCCGGATTCGATGCCGCCGATTCCGGAAATCGTTCGGCCGGGAAATTCTTTTCGCACCAGGTTGGCGGCTTCCATCACCATACGCAGCGCGATGGGCTTGACTGCTTTCGAAGAGTAACCGCCCGGGGTGGTGTAACCTTCGACACTCGGCTCAGGTTTCAAGGTGTCGAGGTTCACTCCCATGACACATCGGATCGTATTGATGAGACTGACTCCCTGAGCTCCGCCCCGAAGAGCCGCTCGGCTCGGTTCTTCAATCCGGGTAACATTCGGAGTCATCTTTGCCCAGACCGGCTTTTTCGTGGCGGCCGCCACCCAGCTACAGACTTCTTCCAATATCTCGGGATCCTCGCCCATGGCGGATCCCATTTTTCGCTCCGGTAACCCGTGGGGACATGAAAAATTCAGTTCAAACGCGTCTACGCCGGTTTCCTCACATCGCTCCACGATCTCGAACCAGGCGTCCTTTCGGTATTCTTCCATGATGGACGCAATCAGAATCCGGTCTGGAAAACGGTCTTTGCACTTCTTAAATTCTTCGACCCAGATCTTTAGAGGCCGATCGCTAATTAACTCTATGTTTTCCCATCCAATAACTTCCTGTTTATCGCCGGACAACAGTTTGGCGTAGCGGGGAGCGACGTTAATGACTTTGGAAGCATCCAGACTGACGGTCTTGGCGATAACGGCCCCCCAACCTTCCTGGAACGCTTTGCTTATTACATTCAGGTTGGTCCCTGGCGGACCGGACGCGATGACAAACGGGTTGGGTAGGTTCAGTCCGTCAACAGTAGTTGATAGGGTAGTCATTCTCCTGTTCCCCTCTCTGTTGCAAAGGTAAACGATGATCCTCAGATGAATCGGTTGAAATTTCAAGACCACATTCGTTTGTAGCCGCGACCGGGTAGATCGCGATGAAATGGCGAAACAGAACAGCCAGGGCTTTAGCCCTGGGTTACGCACCAGACAAACTCGCCCTGAAAGGGCGTCCGAATGTGGGTCTCCGCCGTATGTTTCGGACACAGATGTTTCGAGCGCGTCCAACCCATCATCTGAAATGAAGGCTGGTGGACGATCGACACCCGACAACATCGGCCGCCACTTTCAGGGCGACTTCATTATCGGCCCGACCCAGGGCTAAAGCCCTGGGCTATTCTGTTTCGCCATTTCATGGCGGTCTACCCCCACGCTCCTCCAACACTCCAACGCTCCAATACCCCCCTCCTTTTTCCGTTGCCTCCGCTTATTCCCAACGACATCGTTACTTGCTAACTGAGCCCCCTTCCCATGCTGAATCCGAAACGAACGGTTGCCGAACTCAAAGAGCTCCGCGCATTGACGGCGGACGAAAATGGAGCACAACGCGTCGCTTTTACTGAAACCTGGAGTCGCGCGCGAGGCTGGTTCCGGGAAAAGCTGCAGGCGCTGCCGGTCGAGATGCACTCCGACTCTGCAGGCAATGTCTGGGCCACACTTAACGGAAAATCTGAGCGGTCGTTATTGATCGGTGGTCATATCGATTCGGTCCCGAACGGCGGCTGGTTGGATGGTTGCCTTAACTTGCTCGCTGGCGTTGAGATCCTTAGACGAATCAACGAGCAGTATGCTGGTGAACCTCCGGTCACAGTCAGGTTGGTCGATTGGGCGGACGAAGAAGGGGCACGATTCGGTAAGAGTTTGTTCGGATCGTCTGCCTGCTCCGGAAACCTCGACCTTGAAGAAGCTCGTACCCTGATCGACAGGGACGGCATCCGTCTGCCGGACGCGTTGAAAAAGGTGGGGATCGATCTGGAGCAAGCGAAAGAAAGCGGCGACGAATTGAAAAACGCCGCCGCCTATATTGAATTGCACATCGAGCAGGGACCGGTGCTTCTGGATCTGGGTCTAGCGTTGGGAGCGGTTCTGGGTACCTTCGGTGTCGAACGACACGCCATCACTTTTCACGGTCAGGCTGCACACTCGGGCAGTACCCCTATGAACGTCCGCAAAGACGCTTTTCTAGCTGCAGCGAAAATGAGTCCTGAGATTTATCGGATCGCGGCGACACACGGTGGGGTTTGCACAATTGGTTCGTGCACCACAAAACCCGGTATCGTGACCAGCGTAGTCGAGGACTGCCGTGTCACGCTCGATCAACGCCATCTGGATGCCGCGGGCTTGTCGAAATTGCTGGCAGACGCGAAGCAGGCCAGCCAGAAGTTCGCCCAGGAAGGAGAAGTTGGCGTGGACTGGGAACGCATCTGGCAAATTGAGCCGGTCCTATTTGATCCTCACTTAATCGATCTCTGCAGTCAGGCCATCGAGGAAACATGCGGCAAAACCCACCGGCTTCCGTCAGGACCACTCCACGACGCCGCAGAAGTCGCCCGGGCCGGTGTTCCGACCGTCATGATGTTTGTGCAAAGCCTCCATGGGATCAGTCACAATAAAATCGAGGACACCAAAGAAGAACACTTGGAACTTTGCGTCACCGCTTTCGATAAATTAGCCGAGAAGACCATGCAGCGCCTCGCCTGAGCCAAACGAAGAAAAATCTCACGCAAAGCCGCAAAGGCGCAAAGAAAAGACAGGGATCAGGGGAAACGTTATCTCGACGGCCTTCCGCTGGCAGTCGGCCACAAAGGAAATCTGCGTAATCTGTGTAATCTGCGGATTTTTAATCTCCTGGGTCTCGTGTCGCCTGTTGTTCGATTTTGGGCCTTCTCCCAGCCGTCTTTCCTTTGCGTCTTTGCGTCTTTGCGTGAGATTTTGTTTTGGTTGCGGCTTGGCCGCCTCCTTTAGTTTGCGGATCTTTATTTTGGATTTATGAAAACGCCCGAGCTACCCCCATTTGAGTACACACCCAAGCCTTACACCGGTCCCTCCGCTGAGGAAGTGTTCGCACTCAGGAAACAGTTCCTGAGTCCGGCGCTGTTTCTTTACTACCAGAAACCGATGATGATCGTTGAAGGCAAAGGGCAATATCTATTCGACGAGAAAGGCCGGCGTTATTTGGATGGCATCGCGGGGATCGCCACGGTCATCGTCGGTCATTGTCATCCAGCCGTGGTGGCGGCGGCCAACCGCCAGAACGAGACGCTTCAACATGCCACGACCATCTATCTGCACCCGAACATTGCTGAATATGGGCGCGACCTCGCCGCAAAAATGCCCGGAGATCTTAAAGTTTGCTACTTCGTCAATTCCGGCTCGGAAGCCAACGATCTAGCAATCTTGATGGCGCGCGCTTTTACCGGGAACTACGACGTCATCGCGCTCCGGAATGGTTATCACGGCGGTAATGCCAGCGGGATGGCGTTAACTGCGCATCGGACCTGGAAGTTCAATGTTCCGCACAGCTTCGGTGTTCATCATGCCATTGCTCCCTACCCCTACCGAGGACCCTACGGGCCTGATTATCCGGATGCCGGTAAAACCTACTCGGACGACGTGCTCAATTTGATCGAATACGCAACGCCTGGACGAGTCGCCGGATTCATAGCCGAATCAATTCAAGGAGTCGGCGGAACCGTTCTATTTCCGGACGGCTATCTGAAGCATGTTTATCAACATGTCCGCGCAGCAGGTGGTGTCTGCATCGCCGACGAAGTCCAAACCGGTTTCGGCCGTACCGGCGAGACCTATTGGGGATTTGAAAGGCAAGGTGTGATACCCGACATCGTAACCATGGCGAAAGGGATCGGAAACGGTGTTCCCCTCGCCGCCGTGGTGACCACGCCGCAGATTGCGAAGAGCCTGACCGAACGCATCCATTTCAATACCTTCGGAGGAAATCCAGTCGTTTGTGCGCAGGGCCGCGCGGTGCTGCAGGTCATCGATCGTGAAAGACTGCAGCAGAACGCCCTCGAAGTCGGAAATCACCTCACCCGCGGCTTTAATGAACTAGCCAAGAAACACGATCTGATCGGTGACGTTCGGGGCAAAGGACTGATGCTGGGTGTTGAGCTGGTAAAAGACCGGAAAACCAAGGAGCCGGCAAAAGAGGAGTGCGCGCGCGTCCATGAACTAACCCGTGATTTAGGATTACTCGTTGGTAAAGGCGGCCTTTATGGGAACACGCTTCGAATCAAACCGCCTTTGTGCATCACTAAAGCGGATGCCGATTTTATGATCGACGTGCTCGATTCCGCTCTGGCTGCGGTTTGACGGTGACTCGCCTGAAGCTCGTCACCGAATAGCCAATAGTCGATAGCCAATAGCCAAGTTGATCGCTGCCCAGCGCTCGGTTGCTCGAGAACGATTTTGGCGATTGGCTATCGGCTATCGGCTATTCGTTAGCGAGCTTCAGGCGAGCTAACTACCATGAGCGCAACCGTCGCAGCACGCCTGGATCGGCTACCGGTCTCTCCGACCATTCTCAAAATGGTCACACTGATCTCGCTGGGCGGCTTCTTTGAGTTTTACGACATCTTCCTGACTGCCTATATCGCGCCCGGACTTTACCAGAGCGGTCTGTTTACTCCCGCTAGCAACAATGTTTTTGGATCAGATAACATTGCCACCTTTATCGCCGTTTTCTTTGCCGGGCTTTTCGTCGGCACTCTCTTTCTGAGCCGGATAGCGGACCGCTTTGGCCGAAGGACGATCTTCAACTTCTCGCTGCTATGGTACTCGCTCTGTACGATCGCCATGGCCTTCCAAGCCACTTCACCAGCAATTCTTTGTTTCCGATTCGCGGCGGGTATGGGGATTGGAATGGAACTCGTGGTTATTGACACTTATCTGTCCGAGCTAGTTCCCAAGACGTCCCGCGGTAAAGCGTTTGCCTTTAACCAACTCTTAAGTTTTTCCGCTATCCCGGTGGTCGCGCTCCTATCGCTTTTCTTGGTTCCGCGCAGCTTATTGGGGATTGACGGTTGGCGTTGGGTCGCGCTGATCGGCTCCACAGGCGCTTTTGTCGTTTTCATTGCCCGGCGCAATCTTCCGGAATCACCGCGCTGGCTTGAGCAATGCGGTCGTCATCAAGAAGCACACCGGATAATGACAAAAATTGAGGAACGGGTACAACACGAGACCGGTGGACGGTTAGCCGAACCGGCAGAGGTCGAGCAATTCCAATCCTTTGATACTTCACGAGTCCAACACTCCGGCGCTCCATCACTCCATCACTCCGCTGAGCCGGAATCGAGGACGAGGACGAGTACGAGGGGCCTGGCGGCGTTCCGGGAAATCTGGCAACCGCCCTATCGCCGGCGCACGATTATGCTGGCGATCTTCAATCTCTGTCAGACGATCGGGTTCTATGGATTCGCCAACTGGGTGCCTACGTTCATGATATCAAAAGGGATCACGGTTACGAAGTCACTTGAGTATAGCTTGATCATTGCTTTTGCTAATCCGATTGCGCCGTTGATCGGGCAGCTGTTTGCCGAAAAAGTCGAACGCAAATGGCAGATTGTTTGGTCCGCGTTAG
>DASUWQ010000217.1:0-8405 GCA_036378375.1 Chthoniobacterales bacterium | reverse complement strand
ACATGCTCGCTCGCTGCCTGGTTCGTTTGCCAACTAACATCCCGGGCAATCGGTAAGATGTGTAGATCTTCACCGCCGTCCGTCTCGGCTTCGCTTCGGTGCGACAGATCCCCACCCGATGACTTGCGACCGAGCCCAATCGTCTCAAAGAAATGTGCCGCTTCGCTATCCCAGGCTTCGTTGCCGCCGGCGCTATGGATATGGCATCGTGTAATTGGAGAAACGCCTGGAATAATCCATTCCTTCTTGGTGTGCGTGCAATAAGGACCCGGCAAACATCCCGAAACCGAACAGACGTCAACCTGGCGAAGATTAGCTCCGGCTGGTGGAGACAATGGCACAACCGTGACCTTCCTCTCTTCAGCTAATCTCGATGCCAGGCGGATAAAGAGCGGTACTGCCGCGGTACGACCGGTCAGAGAAGGATTCGATCTTCCATCAAATCGGCCCACCCAAACCGCCAGGACGTAGCGTCCAATGATGCCTGTACACCAGGCGTCTCGAAAACCGGTCGAAGTTCCGGTTTTGTAAGGAATGTTCACCGTGGGCGCAGTCGGCAGCCTGATACCAGCTTCGCTAGTGGACATCATGTCGAGCGTGATAAAAGCGGCTTCCGGAGACAGTAGCCGGATCCCGGGATCCGCTGGATCCGACGTTTTCAGGCGCAGCGCTTTGATCTGGCCATGATTTACCAACCCGGCATAGAGCCGGACCAGATCCTGCATCGATATGTCAACCGTGCCGAGCACGGCGGACAGTCCATAGTTGTTAACCTGATTCAATCCGTGGACTTGCGCCGACTCTAAGAACTGGTAGAGCGCATCCGGGCCTAAGCGCGACGCGAGCGTAACTGCGGGGAGGTTTCGGCTCCTTACCAGAGCGAACCGGGCAGGAATCGGACCGTCAAATTTTCCATCGCTGTTTTCAGGCAGATAATTTCCGAACCGGCCAGGCACGTCATAAAGCAAGGTGGACGGGCCGATCAGTCCGCGGTCCAAAGCCATCGCGTAGACAAACGGTTTAAGAGACGACCCCGGAGAACGCAGTTGTGTAGTTCCATCGTTTTGCCCCTGGATTGCGCTACTCCAAAAAGAACCCGAACCCACAGATGCGAGCACGTCCATGGATCGGGTATCAACCAGCAAACAAGCCGCATTATTCAGCCCGCTCGATTGACGGCTGGCTAGAAAACGTTGGATTTCATCTTGGGCGACGCGTTGAATCCCAGCATCGACCGTTAAGCGCGTTTCGCCGTCTTGATGTTTTAAGGCTTTTTGGACTAAATGCGGCGCGAGGTAAGGTAAGTCTTTAAGTTGTCGATAGTGGAGCGGCAAATCAGCCAGAGGATCGTTCCAAACCAGCTTATTTAACCGGCTGCGCGCCTCGATGAGAGCGGCCGGTTCTAGACCATTTCTCGGCGTTCGTTTAGTCGGAGATTGAGGCAGAACTGCTAAGGCCAAAATTTCTTGGCGACTCAATCTAGCCGGGCTCTTATCGAAATAGATCAAGCTGGCCGCGCTAATCCCTTCGATATTCCTCCCGTACGGAGCTAGATTAAAATAAGCTTCCAAGATCTGATCTTTGGAATAGTGCCGCTCAATCTCTAGGGCTCGATAGATCTGCACCAGTTTTCCGGAGATGCTCCTGGTCTTAAGATGAAAACGTAAACGCGCAACTTGCATCGTTAACGTGGACGCTCCGGACCGAGGATGACCTTGGATAAACCCGATGCTCGCCCGCAGCAGTGCACCGAAATCAACGCCAAGATGAGATCGATAACGGTGGTCTTCCTGAGTCGTTACCGCGAGTATCAGATCCTGCGGAACCTCTTTGAGCCTGACCGGTAACCGGTAGCGTTGATCAGGCGCGGTAGTCAGGCGCATCAAGGCGCCATTGCGGTCGCGGGCCACGACAGAGAACGGGACATCGTCCAGAAGCGGCGGGCGTGGCAGGAAAAACCAGGCGGTAAGGAGGCCGGCAAGCATTATGGAACCAAGGAGGACGAGGTTTTGAGCGGCGCGCCGGAACCACGCAAAACTCGTCGTGCCTGGGAAGCACTCCAAGCTCCGTAGGAGCGCAATCTTTATAGATACCATGACGAAAATTAGGATTAAGCTCCGTCAGGAGCGGCATAGCTTGGAGAGTGTCCACCACCGGCTTGACGTCCGAATGCCGTTTGCGGGACAACGCACAGGCAAAATTTGCGACGCCTTATACCAACAGCTACAGATGCCGCTCCTAACGGAGCTCGTCGCATTTTTATAGGGCTGGCTGCTATAAATATTAGGCTCCTACGGAGCCGTCGTCGCGGCCGCCATGGACAAGCACACTCTACGGTACCGACCTCTCGTCGGCCTCGTCCAGCGGCCCCAGGAAGGCAGCGCTCCACGGCTCCACGCTCCACAATTACCCTCATGGTTGTTTCACCTCGATCCGGCCCGTTTCACCGGCTACCTGGACCGCTTGATCGTACATCGCTTGCGCCGCGACCGGCGGCACGATCAGAGTACCAGGAACGGTCGCTTTCGCTTCATAGGTGATTTCCGTGTCTTTGCCCTGGGCGGTTAGATAGATCAACACGCGATCTTCCCGTACATCGGAATACTCGACGCCGTCAGCAGTGACAGCAACGCCACCCTTTTCGTCTCGAACCGGCTCAAACCCAGCCGGCAAAAGATCCGAGATGGCGACGTGATCAACCGACGTCCCGGTTGTTGACCGGATCCGAAGCCGCACTTTGATCTGATCTCCCAGATTCAATCTCGAGACCGGCTGATTTTTGGCGTCTAAGAAATCGCGTCTGAGATCCAACCCGCGCGCGAAAGGTTTCACATTTTTAGGAAACCCGCTCTGGATTACCTGAAAGTATCCCGCGCCGTTTTGGTTTGCATCGAACTTCACCTTGGTCACATCGTTACCAAGGGTCACCAGGCCAAGCGCGTTGGTAACCAGCGGTTGCCAGTTACCGTTCCACTGGCTGATTCGAAGATTGTTTTTGCTTAAGTCGATCAAGTTCTGTCCCGCGACCAGTGCCCGCAGACATTCTGCCGCTGACAATGTGTTATAGTCCGCTGCCCAAATCGGTTTCAGAATTTGTTCAACTTGATCGCGGCCCAACGACCGGAAACGTTGGGGGAAATGACGAGCCAGGACCGTTAGATATTCGGCGTAATCGGTCAGGCTGGACCAAAGCTCGGAGGAGTTGAGCTGGCCGGTTAAACGATAGTGGCTGATCCAGTCGTTCGCTTCGCGTTCTTTCATCAAAAGCTGCGCGGACGCTGCCACATAAACCCCGGTGATTGACTGTTTCCACTGGTCGGGAAATTCTCGCTCGAGTGTATCCCGCAAGCTAACCAGTTCGTTAGTCATCACCTGTTCGCGCCGGGTCAGCAGATAAATTGCTTTTGCTACTATCTGTGCCTGCTCTAAGCCGGATGGGTTAGCGCTAGCCACCTTTTTCAGATAGTTCACCCCGGCTTTGTCGATATCGGTGGGCACCGCGAAACCGGCCAGCTTGGCATCAGTTATGAATTCCAAAACATAGAGGGAAATCGCGTCGAGCTCTTGAGCATCGTCGGCCGTCCAGTAACCGATCGCTCCGCTCGATCCTTGGCGGTCGCGAATGATCTTGAAGTAACTCTGTAACTTAGTTGCTAACTGAGTCTTGGTCAGACCTGACCCCGGGATCGAGATCAAGGCTAGATTAGCGAACTCCTTGCTCGTCAATTGTTCGGAACAGTCGTACGGATACGTTTCCAAGAATTGATGTAAGCCGTTAACAAATAACACCGGCGAACTCGAGCCGATCACGGTACGAGATTCGAATTGGGGATAGAATTCCTGAGTTAACGGTATCTCCTTACCGCCGCCGGCTAATCTCCCACTTTCGACTAAGGTCAGGAAGGGCACTGCCGGGCGAACGCTTAGAGTCCGTTGACGATGGACTAACTCGGTAGGAGCGGTCGCCACGAATCGAATAACCGCGTTACCCAACGTGTCGGTGGTTCGAATTTGCCAACGCAATGTCTGGCTCGCTCCCGGATGCAAACTAATCGTCCGCTGGGGCTGACCGATAGCGGTTATGCCGCCTTCGCATTCGATATGGACGTTTGTGCTCAAATCGTTCTCGGTCGCGTTGGTCAAAGTGGCGGAAGTCAGGAATTGATCACCTGGCGCTGAAAACAGCGGAGCTTGCGGCGTGATGATAATCGGACCATGAATAGCGCTCTCGCATTGAGCGGAGCCTTCTCCATCAGCCGACTCGGCAACTGCCATGATTCTAACGCTTCCGTCGAAGAACTCGGGGACTACATAATTGACGTCGATCGGCTGAGGGCCGGCTGAGATAACCCCGGACCAGAACACGACCGGCTTTTCCGCCACTCGGGAGAATGGGTTTAGATTCTTCTCCACGTGTCCCTCCTCGCCACCTCCGGAAGCGGCTATCTGTTTCAGCTTCGAATACTCCGGTAAAAGGGACTCCACGATCTCGTAGGTTTGGACTTCTAATTGGCGCTTCCTGAACTGCCAGGTAAGCGGGTCGGGAGTTTCATAGTCGCTGACCTGGAGAATACCGGTATCGACCGCAAATACGACGAGTTTGCAATTGCGATCCGCGCGGACTTTAATGGCTAGCTTCTCTCCCGGCTTAGATCGCTTAGGCGCCTCAAGCGAAACCTTAATCTCGCGCTGAGCGGGTACGCATTTGAAGGGAGCAGCAGCATAACTGAGCGGCGGTGCGTAAACTTCCGGCGAGTTTAGGCCGCGCACAAAGCTGATGTTAAGATATGCATAGCCGCTGAAGTTCGCCGGAATCTGGATCTCCTGGACAGACATACCTCTAGAAGCACGAAACCATTTCCACGCGTAGGTTTTATCGCGTTCCACCGCAATAAGACCATAGCCATCGTAGGGCGCTTGCAGACTTACTTGGAGGCTCTCACCGGGAGCGACCGTTTTCTTGCTTAGCTTCAGATTTAGGTCGGTTTTTTCGCCTAAGGCAGAGACCCGCTGATTGGCGCCCACTACCGTGTAGTCGAGTCTGAAAATGAGCGCCCCATTCTGATCCACGACCTCCCAGCGAAATTTTCCTGCCTCATTGGTCGCCAGCGAAAAGCTAGTTGCCTTATTGTCCAGAACTAAGGCTTGGTCCTGTACCGTTTTTTCCCGGCTGACCGTTTCGTACTTGAAGGTACCATTATCCTGTTTTGTCAGGACCGGCTCGTTGACTAGCTCGATTAGACGAAACCGGCAGTTGGTCAGTCCGACGGGAGCTTGTGCCTGATTAACGGCTAGTAGTTCGATCGCGGCAGGTTGATTGTAGGGCAGAAAGTCGAGTTGAGCGGCGGTTCGGTAACCCAACACATAATCGCGGTCCGCAACAATGGTCTGGACACTCTTGTGCACGCTTCGGCCGCCATCGGCTTCAAAGCCTTCCACATCAAAATCTACCCTGTAACAAGCGTTGGCATATTTGCTGAGATCGCCTTTAACGATGGCATTCCCCTGGGCATCGGCGTTTTGATCTTCCAGTTCTTCCTCTTCGTCGTACCTCGGGTGATCGTCCGGATAGATCGTCGGGTTAAAGAAGCTAAATTCTTTCCACTTTGATAATTGGAATTCGCCAACGCTGACTTTCTGTTTGGCCGTAATACGGTTCCCGACCGCGGGTGTACCAAACAAGTTCTCCAGATGAACATTGACCTCAAGTTTGTCCGGAGTTACCCAGGCCGCGTTTTCGCCGGCATCAACTGATGCGGCCAGCTTCATCCGATCAGGCTGAAAATCTTCTACGTGAAAGTATTGTTCGGCGATCTGCGTTTGGTCTTTGTTTTGTAGATGGACGGTCAGATGATATTCGCCAGTCCCGGCGTCACCAGGTAACTCGAAATAGGTTTCGGCTAATCCCTGCGTTTTGACTGCCTGTGAACCAACAGAGGTTCCGCTGGAATCGTCCAGGTTCACGACCAAAGGGATCGCGGCGGAAGTGCTGCGTTGAGATCGAACAATCAACCCAACATGGACCGTTTCACCTGGCCGGTAGACTCCGCGCTCAGTGAATGGGAACGCTTCCACCGTGTCTGCCGCGGGCGATACTTCGCCGTCGATTTCGAAGGAGGAAAAATCAACGAGATTGTCGTCTCGTTCGTACGGCATGAATGAAAGATCGTTCCCCAACTGGGCGACGATAGCGGCAGGTTCACGCTCGCCCTCTGCCTCGGCCAACGCTGGCGAATGGATATGTCCATTCTCATCCGTCGCGCCATCAAACACGGCTAGACCATTTTTCCCTAACAAGACTACGTGAGCATCTGGGACAGGAGTCTGGTCTTTAAGCGATACGACAAAAATCTCGCGGCTATGATCGCTGTTTCGCTTCACCAGGATACCGAGATCGGTTACCAACACGAACCGCGTTTCCGAGCGTGCTTTTACCTTCTTGTGAGTATGCGGATCGACCGCTTTGGGCCGGATGAAAAAGAGCCCATACTGGATCTTACCACCCGCGGTTAAGTATGGATCCAGGACAAGCGAACTGTATTTAGCAGTACCATCACCGTCGTCGGCGATCTGCAAACGAGGCCGGTTGATGACGCTGATATTGTTCTGATCGAAATTATCGCCAAGGAACTCCAGCTTGTTGAAGGAACCCGACGTTTGCGTAACCAGATGATTAATTTGGCCCGGTAGGACCTTGGCAATCTCGAACTCTACATCCTGCACACCCCGAGTGATGATTGAGAGAGTCCTTTCTCCTCCCAGGGCAAGTATCCCACCTTTCCCTTGGATTTGGATTTCGCGCGGCAACGGATCGACATCGACAATTGCTCGATAATCGGCCCCAAGCAGATAACCACCTACTGCCGGCGTGTCTTTCGGTACCCGGATAAACAGCTGACCTCCCTTTGGTAAGACAAAGCGGAACAGATGCTCCTGGGAGAATTTCTCTTTTTCCGGTTGCAGGGTCACTGGCAACCGTTGGGCTGTCTTTAGAACTTCATCGGTGACTTCACCCGGGCTCTTCCACGATCTGGCATCACTGCTCTCTTCGTCGTTGTTGTTGTTCGCGTCGTCGTTCGTAGAGTCCGTCGTAGTCGAATTGCTGTCTTGGCTGTCGCTATCTTTCGAGTCGCTATTCAGCGTACGGTTGTCTTTGGAGTCACCGTTTTTGTTCTCGTCATCCGTGGCTTTGGAGTCGCTGTCTTCCGAGCGGTTGTCGTTGCTTTCTTCTACATTCTTTTTGTTAGGTAGAAGCCAGACCTGAACGGCGGACGCAATATCTGCGGCCTTGGTGTTGGTGCTCGTCGAGACCACCATCAACTGAGCGATATCGCCATTCTCGCGGCGCGCGGTCGAAGACTCGACGCTTTGGATAGTAAAGAAGCTGTAACGATCAGGCACCCGCACCTTGGCTACTTCGTCTCTTGTCGTCCGCGAGGTGCCAGACGCGCTAACCAGGCCCTCCTTGATGGCGAGGAGGACAAAGTCTTCCTGGTCCGGCAAGGTTACATTGGCTGACCGGAGAAAGAATCGCCTTTGGTGTAGGTCAGCTACAATTTCGAGCGGCTGCTTGCCTCCAAACAAGTGGGTACCGCCGAGTACTTGAAGGTTTGTCTGGTTGCGGAGCGCGTCTAACTGGATAGGGAAATTGGTTTCGATCGTCGCGATCACCTGCCGTTTGTCTGCATCAACCGGATCTTGGTAAAATTGCGGATCTTTGAAAGTCACCGTGAGCGGCTGAGTAACGAATTCTGCCACATCGCTCTTCAAGCGGATGTTATCGGCTAATTCGGATTGGGGCAGCGTTACCTGATAATGGGTGTCAGGCGGCCAATCCTCTGAGGGAGAGAAGACCAGTGTCCGGTCATTCTTCCATTTCCATTCACCTGCTAAACGAGGTGTCATTTGGAGGTTAACCGTCGCGCCGATCTTGCCCAAAGGAGCTGCTGAATCTCGAAAAACGATCGTAGCCGGGTTCGGCTTCAGGTCTTTCTCCAAGGGCGTGACATCGGGCGGCCTGACCGTAAAGCTATTAAATTGCGGCTGGGGTAGATGTTGGACGTAGTAAACGGCTAACCCGCAGACGACGATCCCGAAAGTCGCGAGCGAACACAGAATGCGATGGCTTAAAATGAACCGACCAATCGGTCGCAGCCAGATTGGTGGATGCCAATGGATCTCTCCAAAGATAAAACGTAAGAGGGTTAGGAAAAAAGTCTGGATAGACTTCAGGATTCGGCCCGGCGCTGATGGCATAATAATGGTCTTTCACAAGGTAGTACGTCGAAGTTCCGGGCTTTCTTTCAAAAAAAGTGAAAGGTAGGATGAGATCCAGGGCAGCAGAGGGACTATCCGAGTGGACTTAGTGGACGATTCCGAGCACCCATGCCGAGAAGCGTCCACTC
>DASUWQ010000216.1:0-8144 GCA_036378375.1 Chthoniobacterales bacterium | reverse complement strand
GGCCATCTAGCTCGCGATAGGTCAACAGTTGGTCTCCGAAAATTGCAGCAACCCGGTCAGCCCGGCGTTCGACCTGATCCTCTATTAACTCATACGCGCGGCGTTGCCAGGGATGGATAGGCATCGACGTCCCAGCCGTGGCTCCTGTTTTTCGCGGTACCAGCTCTGCGATCGATCCTTGAGGCAGGTTGGCGATCCTAGACAACAATTCCCGGTATCTTGCGGCCAGGTCTTCAATCGCTGCCGGTTCGTATACTGAAGGGCGATACTTTACCGTTAGTCGCCAATCTCCCACCTGCTCCATCAGCTGAAACACCAGATCGAACTCACCGGACTGGGCAACGCCGGACACCAGACGATTAGCGATACGACTCTGATCCGTCGAATCCCAGGCCTGGAAATAAAAAGCGGTGCTCAACTGGTTAGAGCCACCATGTTTCTCGACTAACTCTCTGACCAGGAGCCGAAAGGGAAATCCGCGATGATCCAGCCCATCGAGTACCTTTGCGAAACTCTCTTTTAGGAAATCTTCAAACCGCGCCTGACGCGGGACGCCGGTTCGAATGGGCAGAATGTTAACAAAATAGCCAACTAGCTCCCTAAACCCTTCTCCGGGCCTCACATCGACGGGGATTCCTACGGTGACCTCAGCTTGCTCCTGATCAAGGGCTATCAGCGCCTGGAAAGCGGCTAAACCAATCGCTTGCAGAGTAACGCGGTGCGATGCCGACAACTGCTCCAACAAACGTATGACGGATTCGGGAATTACTGTCTCGAACACACTGCCAGGAGCAGCAGAGCGATTTTCCCGGCTGCCTCTTAACACAATGTTTCCTTCGGGGAATCCACTGGGAAATTCGCTTAACCAATAGGCCCGATCCGACCGGCTCGCGTCACTGTCCAGATAACTGCGCTCGATTTTGTGGTAATCGTTTAGCCCGCACTGCGGTCTTCTTCGACGCAAGGAAACTCTATCATGGAGCGATCGATATCGACGCTCGATTTCTTCCAGCAAAAACCCGGCTGAACGACCATCGATGATCAAGTGATGTAGTTCCAACAACAAGATGCTGCTTTCCTTTGAGAGCGAAAGCAGATAGGCGCGCCATAACGGTCCGTTTGCCAGATCGAACGGCTCCGCATTGAATCGGTTAATTAGTTTGGCGATCTGTTCTTCCGTGAACCCGGCACAATTCTCGCGTTGAATAACAACCGGTCCGGGTTCATGCACAATCTGCATCGGCGCGACGCCGTCGAAAACAATCGTTGATCGAAGTGCCGGTTGCTCCTGCACGATCTCCTCTAAGACTTGCCGCAGAATTGCCAGGTCGATCGACCCAGGCCATTTCAGGGCGAAGGGCAGATGGTAGGCTGTACTCCTCGAGTCGGCCTGACAGATAGACCAGAGAGCCTTTTGGCCCTCTGATAAAGGAAACCGTCCCAGTTGGGAAGACGCAGATCGCTGGTTTTCTTCACTCGATCGCAGTTCCCCCAGACCGTTCCCGTTACCGGTCATCTGCCGCTCGTTTTCTACCCTACCAGGACCGATTTCGGGAACCGATGGAATGCTGTTCACCAATTCGCGAATGGTGCGGCACTCAAAGAAACTTCGCGGCGCCAGCGGCAGCCCAGTAGCCGCCTTAAACCGATCGACGACTCTCAGGAGATAAAGGGAACCGAAGCCGTACCCCGATAAATCCTTGTCCAGATCGATCTCCTCAACGGAGCAGCGCAGCACGTCCGAAATGATATCGCGTAGCAGACTCGTTAGACGACCCCCCTGGTCGTTCGGTCTACCCGGCCGAAGTTCGACCGGTTTCTGGTTGTCGTTTAGCCCGTTGGCCGAACTCTGTCCATTGCTCCTACTACCGTTCGCCGAGGCAATCGCTTCTACCGGTATGCTTGTGCTGGAAGGCGGATACCAGTAACTCTCGCCGGCAAATGGGTAAGTCGGTAAAGAGACGCGAATCGGCCGCAACTCTTGATACAGGAGGCGCCAATCGATATCGATACCTCTCGTCCAAAGCAACCCTAGCTTGCCCAGAGACCGATTATTAACTGCGTTCCTGACAAATGCATGTCCCTCGTCGCCGCTCGCGAGAAGCGCGGTAGCTGTATCAACCTCTTCTACCCGATAGTGATAGCATTCTCGGCTCGGTTGACCTTTGAGATAATTGGATAGCGTCTTTTTGACGTCTTCGATGGAGTTGGCGACAAACGCTAACCGTTCTTCCATCGGTTCGCGACCCACTTGCAACGTGAAGGCCAAGTTCGTGAGGGATACATTTGGGCTAACATCCAAGAAATTCAGTAAGTTTGCCGCTGATTTCCGAAGACGCGCCTCGTTACGCGCGGAGAGCAATATTAACTCCGTCCGAGAAATGCTGCCCGGGATGGACCCGATATATTCATCGATAATTAAGTGAGAGTTTGTGCCGCTGGCGCTAAGGCCGTTGATCGCGGCGCGCCGTGGCTCTCCATTGCGTGATTTCCATTCCGCCAACTTCGTGTTCAGGAAGAAAGGACTACCCTCAAGCCCGAGTCCTTCGTTGGCGGTCTCAGGAGCGATCAATGGAGGAATCTGGCGATGTTTAAGGGCAAGCAACACCTTCAACAAAGAGGCCGCGCCCGCCGCGAAGAATGGATGTCCGATGTTGGGCTTTAACGTGCCGATCGCACAGAAGCTCTTTTTCTGAGTAAAGGCAGCAAAACTCTGCTTCAAAGCAAATAGCTCAATTTCGTCGCCTAACAAGCTGCTCAGCCCATGCACCTCGAGATAGTCAATCGATTCCGGATTGATTCCTGCCTCCCGATAAATCCGGGTTTGCAGCGCAACCTGAGCCTCCGCCTTTGGCGACGTCAGGCCGTTCTTCGCACCATCCTGATTGACGCCGCACCCGCGAATAACCCCATAGATATGGTCACCGTCTTGTTCCGCGTCTGTTAGCCGTTTAAGAATCACGGCGCCCACCGCTTCGCTGGCGACCCAACCATCGGCGGATGCATCGAACGTCCGCGATTGCCCGGTTGGCGACAATAGTCCCATCCGAGCCAGCGCCATAAAAACTTTGGGGGTAGCTGCCACATGTACCCCTCCCGCTAAGGCCAGATCGCAGTCGCCGCGAGTAAGACTCGCACAGGCAAGATGAATGGCCGAGAACGAAGAAGCACAGGCGGTTTCAACCACCAAGCTCGGGCCGGTCCAATCTAGCAGATACGATAGTCGACCCGTCAGACCCGCGCCAAGATTGCCGACCAAAGTATGGGCAGCGGGTTCAGAAATCTGATCGTAATAGTTCGACGGTCCCGCACCCACAAAAATGCCCGAGTTGCTACCGGCCAGCGAACTGCGCGAATACCCAGCATCCTCGAGCGCTCTCCAAGCCTCCTCAAAAAATATGCGATGTTGTGGATCAAGCTGTTCGGCTTCCGCCCGAGCTATCTTGAAGAATGCGGCATCGAATTCATCAATCTTTTCAAGAAATCCGCCCCATAATTCTTCAGCGGTTCCATCCCGCATCTGCTTGGGTCCTTGCTCCGAAATTCGGTCCTGGGGAAACTTCGTAATTGAACTCCGGCCTTCTGTCAGGTTCCGCCAGAATGAGTCGACGTTTGGAGCTCCCGGGAAACGACCGGACATTCCGATCACCGCGATCGGCTCAAATTTATTGGCCTGCGCTCGAGTCGAGTCGGCCGTTTTTCCCTGATAGGATCCGAGGTTCGTTGGCATCGGAATTCGCTCCGGCAGATGCGGCTCCGTTTGCGGCGCGTCGTTTCCTGCCGCTAACGAGATGGCGGGCATTGGATCGTCTTCAGCAGCGCCCGGTTGCGGGATTGTTTCCAGGTGTTCGACCAAGTATTTAGCAACCGCCGTTACGCTAGGATATTGAAAAGCTAAGGCGTACGGCAGATGAGTCTGTCCCTCAAACGTTTGTTGTAAACGGTTGCGGAGGTCGACCGCCATCAATGAATCCATACCGAGCCGCGAAAACTCGGTCTGCGGGTCTGGCGGAAGCTCCATCTGCAGCACCCGCATCGTTTCCTGACCAACGAAATCGATCAAATCCGATAACCGTTCCTCCGCTCCGGACCCATTCATCTTGTGAGGCGGGGTAACCGTCGAGAGCGGTGGCGCCTCCCCAGCTGGCAAATCGACAAGCTCGGAGAAAAGGGGCGCCAGATTTTTCCGTCCGACACGTTGAACGAATGTGGACCAGTCAAGGGATAGCGCCGCCACACAGGGATCATCTCGATCCAGTGCATCCTCCAGCGCCTGAAACGCCTCATCCGGTTTAATCCATCCCAGACCGGTACGTTGAAAGTGTCCCGATAATTCGGCGGCCTGGCGGGCGGCCCGGCCAACTTCGGCCCAGGGTCCCCAGTTGATACTCAACCCCGGCAATCCCAGTGTTTGCCTCCGATAACAGGCCAACCCGTCAAGACAAGCATTGGCAGCCGCATAATTTCCTTGTCCAGGATTACCTAACAAACAAGCGACGCTGGAAAACAAAACGAACCAGTCTAGCGGACAACCAAGAGAGGCTCTGTGCAGATTCCACGCACCTTGAACCTTAGGAGCAAGTACTTCAGCAAACTGCGGCCAGGTCTGGTTGGCCAATGGAGCATCTTTTGCCACTCCAGCTAGATGAAAGATGCCCTGCAGCGGCGGCAGAGCCCCCTCTATAAAGTTGAAGAGATCGTTAGTCTCGGATTCTCGTGCGACATCGGCATGGAACAATTCGATCTGCGCTCCTTGCTGGCGAAGTTCGGCAATCGTTGCCAAAGCCTGCCGATCGGGAGCGCTTCGACCGTTCAGCACCACATTACAAGCGCCCCGTTTGATCAGCCAAGCTGCCAGCCGAAGACCGATTCCACCCAATCCACCGGTGATTAAATAGGTCGCCTGGTCGCGGAACGATACTTTCGGATTTTCTCGTGGCTCTCTCCGTACTAATCGGGGAACGAGCAACTTGTCGCCCCGTAGAATAAGCTGATTTTCCGAAGTGCGTCGATCTAGTTCCTGTATCAAGCTTTCAAATGAAACGCCGGTTAAGGGTACATCCAGATCGATTAGGCGACATGGGACATCGGGAAGCTCCGCCTGAAGGACTCGTCCCAGCCCCCAAAGAGACGCATAGGCAAATGATTGCGGGACGCGACGGTCGCAAATCTGGGTCGCCTGGGTTGCGATCAAAAATCCACGCACCGGAACTTGATCTTGTCTCAAGAATGTCTGGACCAGCGCCAGGAGACCGCCACAGCCTGAATGTAAATCGTGGTCAATCGTCGATGGCGAGATCAGCTCATCGCCCTCCGGGTCCGGACCACCTAGGTAAACAACCGTGTCGAACGTCTCCTGGCCCGCAGTCAACTGAGTCAAGCACTGTGCCCACGCATGCTCTTGTTCAATCGGGAGCTCGTATTCGTTATGACTAACGGTTCGCTGTCGCGGGCCAGGAACTACCAAAGCGTACCCCCGATTTTGCTGACGCAACGTCTCGGCGAATTGCCGCCCAATCATCCGGTTTGTCGAAACGATTAGGCAGCGACCAGTCGCCGTCTCTGATCGAACTTCTTGACGGGCCTCCTCTCTCCACTCGATTTGGTAAAGCAAGCCATGCTGATTCTTTCTCAGGCCCCGCAGAAACGCCTTGCGTGGCGCTCGCTTCATGGTGAACCCGTCAATCTCCCCGATTAGATTGCCCTCGGTAGTAAAGAGCTGCAGGTCGAATGTCCGCGTTTCTGCTTCTACCGATGGTTTTCCCGACACCCGCGCATAACAGAAGAAACACGCCGGCGCCGGCTCAAGTAGGATCACACTTCCATAGTGAAAAGGTGCGTAAAATATGTCGTCGGTGCGGTCGGAACCCTGGTAGGGAATAGCACCCACCACGTGAGTACAAGAATCCATCACTGCTGGGTGGATTAGTTCCCGGCCCAAATACGGAACTAACGGAGCGGCACATTCGATCTCGGCCAGCGCTTCGCCGTCGCCTTGCCAGACCTGCCGAATCGATCGAAAGGTCGGACCCAGAGCTAACTCCCTCCGATCGAAATACTCATAAACTTGTGTTGCCGCCCATGGTTGCATCCGGCTGCGTAATTCCTCCATGGAGAACCTCGCCCTACTAACTTCTCTGCCGCCGTGCCTGGAAGGTCTGGCGGTCCCAGAGGCTAGTTTAGTCCAAGGATGTTTCCCCGGCCCATTCAGGCGACGGTGGAATTCGAAACGTCGTTCCTCTTCACCGTTTGGAACCGAAAACGATAACTGAAAACGGTAGTTCTCTTTATCCGCCAGAAGAAATGGCTCGTGAAATAACACGTGTTGCAATTGCGTCGGTACACCGGCCGCAGACAAGACCAAGGCAACATACGCGGGTCCGGCCACGACCGTCGTCTGGTACAACCGGTGGTCCGCCAACCAGGGGTACCGCTCGATACCAAATTCATCGTTATACCAGATCTCACCGGCAGGGACCTCCTGATTACTCTCAAAAACGCTTCGCGCTCGACCATTGGAGGATGTCTTTCCCTCCGCTTTATTGAACCAAAAACGTTTCCGTTGGAATGGATAGACCGGCAAAGCCAGCCTCCGTCGCGACCAGGGTCGATCCCACCCTTCGAAATCCAGGGTCAAACCTTTAACATGAAGTTGTGCAGCCGCGTGTGCGAGCTGACTCATCTCGCTTCTGCCCTGGCGTAAGCAAGCGACCCCACTCGCCATCTGTTCGGATTGCGGCCAGCAACCTTCTGCCAGTCCCAGCAAGACCGGCTGCGGCCCTAGCTCTACCATCACCTCAATTCCAAACTTCGCTAAGGTGTTAATACTGCGTCTAAATTGTACTGCCTGCCGGATATGCCGGCTCCAATAGACAGCATTGGATAGTTCACCGGAGTTCGCCAATTCCCCACTTAAGTTACAGACTAACGGCAACCGGTTAACGCTGAATTCGATTTCTTTAGCGAAGGACTCAAACTCCGTTAATATCGGCTCCATCAGGACAGAGTGGAACGCGTGCGAAGTCCTTAACCGCTGGCTGCGCACTCCTTGCCGGGCCAGTTCGGCCAAAGCACTGTCTAGGATGTTAGAGGGTCCGCTTAGTACTACCTGCGCGCCGTTGTCAGCCGCCACGGCTAACATAGCCTCTTTGGCGAGTACTGTTTCCAACTTACCAAGTCCACAAAAAACAGCCGCCATGGCTCCGCCCGCCGGCAAGCTACCCATCAATTCTGATCGCTTAGCAATTAACCTCAGCCCATCCTCTAAGCTCAAGACCCCCGCTACGACCGCAGCGGCATATTGGCCCACACTGTGCCCCAGCACGACATCCGGTTCTTGCCCCCAGCTGCGCCACAATTCTGCTAACCCCACCTCCAATGCAAACAAGGCCGGCTGGGTATATTCAGTGCGGCTCAGCTGTTCTTCGTCTTCGAAAACGACTTCCGGTAACCCTCGGCTTCGCTCCGCCGCTAATACCTGAGCACACCGATCAAACACCGATCTGAATACCGGTTGGGTGTCATATAGTTCCCGGCCCATACCGCGGTATTGGCTGCCTTGCCCGGTAAAGAGCCACGCTACCTTTGGCTTGTTTCTTACCTGGTGCCGGAACAGGCCGGCACCAACTTCTTTTTCTTCCAGCCGCTGCAAAAGTTGTTTAGCCTCTTCGGCTGACCTGGCAACCAAGGCCAATCGTTGTTCCAGATGGCTGCGCCCAATCCCAAGGGTATGGGCTACATCGCCAATATCAGCCTCAGGATGTTCATCTAGCCAAACACGATAGCGGGCAGCCAATTCCTTGAGGGCACTCTCCTCCCGCGCTGAAAATGTTAGAACGTGGTGGGTCCGCGCTTGCGCCGCCTTTCCTACCTCGTCGGACCCATTCGCCCGCCCGCTGTGATCACCATACACCGAAATGCCTTCTTCCGGCCCTGCTTCCACGATCACATGGGCATTGGTTCCACTAAAACCAAATGAACTAACTCCGGCGATTTTTTTCCCACTCGGCCACGCCGTGGCTTCGCTGGTTACCTTCACCGGTAACTGTTCCCAAGCGATATGCGGGTTGGGATTCTGGAAATGCAGATGCTTGGGTATGATCCCATGCTGCATCGACAACACTACCTTGATCAAACCAACAATC
>DASUWQ010000215.1:0-23661 GCA_036378375.1 Chthoniobacterales bacterium | reverse complement strand
AATCTTTGGGCTCAGTCTTGCTCGCCAGAGAATCTCATCGGCCATCCAGTTTCCGATTCCGGGAAACCGTTCCTGCATCAGGAGCAGTGCCTTGAGGGGTGTGCCTTTTCTGCGAGCGCAAAATTCTGCGACCCATTCTTTCGTGAACCTGGGTGAAAGGATGGGCGGCGGTAAGCGGGTCCACCAACTCGGGCGGTCGACGCCCTGAGCTAGTCGCAACCGGCCGAAGCGGCGTGCGTCGCTGAACACTAGCCAGTGATCCGCTTGCCGTAACGCCAGATGGTCATGTTTGCCAAACCGGTAATCCAATGGCTCCACCCTAAGACGGCCTGTCATCCCCAGATGGACCCCTAGCCAGGCATCGCGGCCAAATTGGAACAACATCTGTTTGCCGTGCGTTTCCGAACCATTCAAAGATTTGCGGATCAGAGTTTTCACGAGGTCCGGCGCACGTGTCCCTCGCCAAATCGGTGAACGGATATTTCTGGTCACGACTTCCAAGACCTTGTTTCCGTGGCCGCGCGCCCAAATTTGGCGATTGTGTTCTACTTCAGCTAGCTCTGGCACAGGATGAATAGCAAACAGAGAAAGAAAATAGCAAACGAAGAAAAGCAGGGGTGCAGGCAAGCCGATTGGCTGTTATTCGAAAAGCGGGATCAGGCGTGGTTCAATCCCTGTCTCCCTAAATTCCGCACGTACAAAACAAACCGGCAGCTTGAACCGGCGCGGCCCCACGCTGCCTGGATTCACATAAAGGACGCCCTTCGCTCTGCGAATCAGAGGCTGGTGCGAGTGACCCGATACAACCATCGCGATACCCGCGACAACAGGATCCAAATCCAGGTTAGCTAGCACGTGGATTAGGTAAACCAAATGGCCGCAAATCGAAATCAATTCTGTCTCCAGCAACCCGCCGATATGATCGTCGACGTTGCCGCGAACCGCGACCACGGGTGCAAATTGTTTCAACTGGTGAAGAATAGTTATCTGCCCGAGATCACCTGAATGCAGAATCAAGTCGACCCCGGTAAGGTGTTCGCTCAGTTCCGGACGGAGTAGCCCGTGCGTGTCGCCAAGGATGGCAACGTTTTTCGCGTCCGGATATTCAAACATGCGCTAGTGCAAATAACATCGAGGTGAAAACGGCGCAGGTGGAAATCGGTGGGATGAGCAGAAGCCCATCTTTGGCAGGGCGAGGCTCCCGAACGACCTTGATGTAAGACCGGAGAACCTGATGTCTTCTCGACTGATCTACACTACAAATGGGCATCGTTCACGCCGCTCAACACAAAATATTGAGTTTTTTGCAATACTCAAGCTTGGCATGCCAAAAGATCTGCGATATGAAGGACACTGTGTTCGAGCTCGCGATTCTCGGAAGTGGCAGCGCCGGAAACAGCGCTCTTATCACAACCGAGAATTGCCGGATACTGGTCGACATTGGCTTCAGTGCGCGCCAAATTTGCCAGCGATTAGGAGCGCTTGGTGTCGCCCCGGATAGCTTGGACGCCATTCTGCTGACGCATGAGCACGGAGATCACACCGCCGGCTTGGATGTCTTTAGCCGCAAATTCAAGGTTCCGATTTATTCCAACCGGCTGACCGCCGAAGCACTCAGGGGACAAGGCGTCGCTACAAATGCGCCTTGGACGATATTTTGCACCGGGAGCTCCTTTACGATTCGAGATCTGGATGTTCAGACCTTTTATGTTCCGCACGATGCCGTCGATCCGGTTGGGTTCATTGCTTCCAGCGGTTACGGTTCTATCGGATTCCTGACGGATCTCGGGTTCGCCACAAAGCTGGTTCAGGAACGAGTTCGCGAGGTGCATACGCTGGTGGTCGAGACCAATCACGATGAGCGCAGGTTGCAGGATGACCCTAAAAGACCGTGGTCGGTGAAACAGCGAATTCTGTCCCGCCACGGCCACCTTTCCAATCATGCCGCGGCCACGCTGGTAGCGAACATCGCCGGCGACTATCTGGAACGCGTCATTTTAGGTCATCTCAGTCGCGACTGTAACACTCAGGAGCTTGCTTTAGGCGAGATGGAACGCCTCGGGTTAGACCGCCTCGAACTGTTCTGCGCACAACAACACGACGTAAGCCCCCGCTTTTCCATCGGCCGAACGTTGCCTGAAATCACCGATCAAGACGACCTAGTGAAGATAGCAGAGCAAGTAGATCCAGTTGCCTATCACCAGGCCAAGCACTATCACGCGCAGTATACGTTGAACCTGCAGTGGGATGCGATCTAGCCTGAGCCGCTTTGTTCGGAAGAGGAGCACGGCAACCGCGTAGAGATCGAAAATAACTACCCCCAGGTACATCAGGCACAGCAAGGGATTGCTGCGGAACGCCATCCCAATGTCACCGTGAGCCAACGCTAACGCGCTACGAGTTGCGCCACAGGTTGGACAAGGAATTCCGAACGAGTGTCGGAACCAGCACACCGGCCAAGGCAATCCCAAGTTAAGCCAAGCCAGACAGCCAATCCCGAAGCTAACGGTCGCAAACAAGAACCAGGGTTCGAAATCGGTCTCCCGTGGCGCCAGTGGGCGAGCGATAATCCAGCCTAGCTTCACGACTGTTGGGTGTGCGACGCCACCATCGCAATGATGCCGATGTAAAGGCCAGCCGCCATCAAACAACACAGCACGTATGGCGCTAACATAGCCACGGAGGCTTTCCACCCTTCGATGCCGTGCACCTTAGAAAGTCCAATAATGCTGGAAACGAAAAAGAACGGAAGTACGGCAAAACCTCCACAGATGGGGATCAAGTTAAAGACCTGAGCCGAGTAAGAATAACAGACGACTTTATAGGTAGCATCATATCCCTTCTTAGCGCCGCCTAGCATCATAAGAACCAGGTGATGAACCCCGGCTATCAAGAAATTGAAGCCCAACCAGATCGCAACCCAGAGAACAAAGGCAACCGGGATCAGGATAAAAAAGATCCAAACCGGAAAATTCAGATTTCTCAGCTCTTCTGAGCGCGAAAACGCCTGCGAATAATAAGGCAGCTGGACCAACTCGATACCGATCCCGATCGCGTAAGAGATCAAGCCGACGGTGAATTGTAACAACAATAGGAAGGTTGTCGGCGGAATCAGCCGGCCATCGACCGGCATTCGCGGAAAGGTCAAATGCGGTTCGAATAAAACGTCCCGAATCGTCATGAAAAACGCCGGAAGCAGTTTTATGCCTGGGCGGCGCTCCCAGGCAGGCGCCACATCAGGTCGCGCCGCGCTGGGCACGATGTCATCGCTCGGTGGCGGCGTCGGATAAGCGGGAGCGGGAGGCTCGACCGGAGTCGCGGGAATGCGAACTCCAGGGAAGTCGGAAAGCGGCTTCCAGCTTTCCATTCCTTCTTGCCAGGCTAGATCAGTAGCCACGAACTGCCCCTGATCAAGACCGCGCTGAACGTCCTCAAGCGTGTATTTACCGAGATGTTGACCAGCCCGATTTATCCAAATATCCATTCTGCCATGGGTTGTAATGGAAGATATGGGTGAAGGTCAACGGCTAACGGTTCACCGTTTGCCGTTCACAGTTCACCGTTCGCGGTTGTCAGCAAACAGGACACACTAGTGACGAAAATAAACATTAGTCCCATAGCTCCTACCCGCACGGAAGTTCTTCCGTGTGAACGACCTCGACGCTTCTCCAGAGCCCAACACTCAACCGCGAACGGTGAACGGTGAACCGCGAACCCCTAACCCGGTTCCGGACCGTTCATGAGCGCCAGAATATGTTTCTTTTTCTGGTCGTAGCTAAGCGTGTGAAAATTTCGAATTTCTTCGACGCGACGCACCCCGTTTAGAGAATCCAGAAAATGAGTGTATTGGGACGCGAGCTCACTGGTTTCCATGTAACGAGCTCGCAGATTGGCGTCCTGATAGCCGTTACCGGACCGAGACTCGAAAAGGTGGAACCGGAGCCAGCGCCGGTCGGTTCGAGATACCTTCTGGCTACGGCGGAAAAACGCCACGTACAGCAACAAGACCAGATAGGTGTCCACCAAGCCCTGCAGCTCCAAATTTCGCGCAAAATCTTCGCTATCAATGCGACGCAAACCGGCTTTGAACTGAAGCGCCGCGTGCAAGGCGTGGTTGATCTCTTCCACGAACATGATGAGAGATCGAATATTCGAATTCGAAAGGCCGCTTCGCGGATCGTATTTTTCCAATTGCTCGATCAACCAGCTGGAATAATAAATCCCAACGTACAATCGATCATCCGCAGTCCTGAGGAATGTACGCGCCAGATCGCTCAACTCTCGCGAGGCCGCGCCTGCTAAACGGGACAAGTGGGCGCACCGGGAACGATCAATCAGGCAGTCTTCCAGATTGATGCCGACATTGGCGTAAGTGCGCTCGAACAAACGCTGTAGTTCGCTGAAAAGCGTGGGGTTCATTAGCAAAAATTACGGTTGGTAGTAATGATGGTCTCCGAGATCGACCAGCTCGTCTGCCAGCTTGTTGAGAGCCAACCGACAGTCTCGGAATCGGTCTGCTAAAGTTTCAAAAACGGGACCAAGCTCGAATTTCTTGGCTACACCATGGGTCGCGACTGCATGAAAACTGGTCTTACCCAGTTCTTCGTAGAAAGAACAACTCGGCGCTCCTCGTTGGCGACGCGACTCGATATTTTCGTGAAAGATGCCGGTCACGAAAAGCGCGTAGTTCCCCACATGGGTCTGAATCAAAAAAGCCTGATAGGGGGAAGCGCCTTTCAACGCCAACAACAAATCGGATAAATAGGTGGCCGAAGCGTCCGCGACCGGTCCTCGCATCTGGCGCGCGCTAGAAAACTTCTCCAGCAATGCCGCCACATAATCAGTCAGAACTCGGTCCTCAATGCCGCTTCGGCGCAAGACTAGCCTCGACAAAATGTAAAAGTAAAATTGCGGCGAAATTGTCAGGTTGCCCGTATTTTCGAGGATCGCGCGATACAGACACTCGTGGTCCAGAACCTGATCCCGAGTCTCGGGATCGGTTAAAAGCTCGACTAGGCTGACTTGTTGCCGGCTGTCCCGCGCAAGAACTCGAACCACGAATTCAAAATCCTGTGCGGTAAACCTGGCCCGACAGTTCGGTTGAATCATCGGGACTTCTTCTTTAGCAAATAACGGGCCATCTTGGAAGACTTCTCTTATTAAATTTCCGCCTCCCTTTTGCGTTTCGCCTGTAGTTCGCTCGGCATCAGCAGGTTGGGCTCGTTTAGTTCTGAGTTCGAGGTTCAAAGTGTTAGGTTCCGGGTTGAGCTTTTCACCGGCCACGGCACTCGCCGGTGCTGCGCCAGCAACATTGAACGTTGCACGTTGAATTTTGAACGTTGAACATCGAACTTCGAACCTATAACGATGTTTAAGAGACTCCTTCGCATTGCCCGGTGGCCGTTCCTGGCGCTGGTGTGTGCAGGGCTGGCTTGGCTTGGTTGGTACGGATACACCAAGGGGTTGGGGCGTCATTGGCGCTTGCTCCTGGAAAGAGAGTTCGCCCGGTACGGTCTCTACATCGACATCGGCAAGATCACCTTGGACCCGTTCCGAGGTTTGATTGCCCGAGACATACAAATTTTCAATAACGAACAGGAAGAGAATCTCCTAGCCGAGATCAATCAGGTCTCTCTCGATATCAACTACTCTAACCTGTTCCAACATGGACGGGCGCTGAATTCCGTGGATCTGAGCGGCGCGACCCTGCTTGTACCATTGAACTTTCGATCGCCGCAGAGCGGCAAGGTTCGAGTCACAGACTTTCATGCCCGCATCTATTTGTTTCCGGGCCGAATCGAAGTCAGGCAAGCATCAGCGCGCCTGTACGGTATCCGCATCAATGCGACCGCGACTCTGATCCATCCCCAGAATACCTCGACAGCGATTGCCGCGGTCACGAACGACCCGGATCCATCGGATGCCACTGTGAAGTTCATCGCCACTCTGTTCCATGAGCTGCGCGGGATTGGTTATGTCGAACCGGCGACCCTGAGTTTCGCTTTTCAAATGGACCTGGCCAACCCGCGTGACTGGCGGATCAACGACGGGAATCTGGTCGCCGCAGACGTCAAAAAGAATGGCGCAGAGCTCAAAGATGTGGCTGCAAAATTCAGCTTTGAGAATCAGCGATTTTCTCTTCGCTCTCTGCACGCAAACGATTCTAGCGGCGAATTTTTTGCTCTTGGCACTTGGGATACCGCCACCGGTGAAAAGAAATTTCGGGTTCGCAGCAGCCTGGATTTAGCGGAACTGTTAAAGGACGAACCCGGGTTTGATTGGCTACGCGAATGGGAGTTTATCAAGGCCCCCGAGCTCGAGTTGGCCGGCGCTCTCCTACGAAATTGGGAACCCCAGATCATTGGCAAACTGAGTCTGGAACAGTTCTCGGTTCGGGGGGTTCAATTTCAAGGGTTGCGTGCTGAATTTTCCAGGCAAGGCAAGTCTTGGATGGCTTCTAATGTCGAGCTGACGCACCGAACCGGCACCGTAACCGGTGAAATCATCGATCGTCCCGACCAATTTCGTTTGCGGCTCCATTCCGCGCTCAATCCAAAGGCAATAACGGCCCTGCTCCCCAACACGTTTTTATCGCTGTTATCGGAATGGGATTTTCAAGCACCGCCGGTTGTTCAGCTGGATTTGATAGGCTCGAGCCCCGAAATTCGGCAGCTCACCGGCGACGGTCAATGCTGGCTGGGACCAACTCGTTTTCGGGGCGTTTTCATGAATTCAGGTTCCGGTACATTTCGCCTGAAACCATACCAGGTTTCCGTCGAAAATGTCCGGATCTCGCGCGATGAAGGGGTGGCAACGGGCTCGTTTGTTTTGGATCTGCGGACGAAAAAACTGGCTCAGCTAGAGGCTCAAGCGCATTTACAACCGGCCGCCATGGCAGCTTGGTTCGAACCTTCGCTCCTCCCTTTACTTGACCATCTTCAATTCCCGCAAGCACCGGACCTCAGCCTTAAATCAGACGAACAAGACAGCCGAAGCGAGTTTTCCATGCACATCGATATGGACTCCGGAGTGGTCTTTCGCTGCGGCCTTTTAGAAGTGCCGCTCACTTCGGCCGGTGCGGATCTGCGCAGAAACCAAGACGAAATTGATCTCGCCATACCGAATGGCCGGATTGGTGCGGGTCAGTGCTCGGTCACAGTCCAACAAATCCATCCAAATGCTGTCCTCGATTCTCAGATTACTTTCGACCGGGTTTCGCTCTCGGATCTAAGAATTCGGTCTGCTCTCCTAGCGGGTTGGCAAGGACAGCTCAGCGGCTGGTTAAAGAGCCGATTTGGTGTTTCCGATTCCTCTCGGGATAGTGCCGAAGGAAAATTGGTACTAGATGCCGCTGATTTGAGCGGGGCACATTTTGTGGAGCCCGGTTTCAAGAAACTGGTTTCCGCCGGATTTAACCGGGTTGGGCAATTAACGGCTGAGTTCATCACTAGTCTCGGACTTCTAAAAATCAGCCGATTGAGCTTAGCCTCAGGCCAACATGTTCTCGATCTTTCCGGGTCCGTGGATTTCAGTAGTGCCGCTATCCATCTGTCGGGGCGTCTCGACCAGGAAGTCGGCAGCGCTCGGGTCACAGGATCTGTCACCGAGCCCGATTGGGAAATCGTTTTCCCGCGAAGGGACTAACCGCTGCAACCATGGAAATGGTAAGCAGTGACCGGTAAGCAGTAAGTAGCGATGCATTGTCTGATCTGCTGACTGTTTATTGCTTACTAAAGTTTCGCCACCCCTCATCATGCCTTTCAGTCGCAAACTTTCGCCACCACTCGCTCCCCTCCTCGGCGCTCACATGTCCATCTCCGGTGGACCAGCCAAAGCCTTGGAGCGAGGCCACTCCGTGGGTTGTACCGCGGTGCAGATTTTCGTGAAGAACAACATGCAATGGTTTGCGAAGGACCTTGCCCCGGCAGAACTGGAAGCATTCGCAAAATCTCCGTATCGACCGGCGATCGTCTTCGGTCACACGAGTTATCTGATCAATCTTTCGGGAACGGACCCCGTGACCTTTGAACGATCGCGTGCCGCTTTAAAAGCGGAACTGGAAAGAGCCGATCAACTCGGGCTGCCCTTCTTGGTCCTGCATCCGGGCGCTCACCTGGGAGCTGGTATCGATACTGGACTGGCCCGGATAGCAGAGAGCCTTGACTTCGTTTTTGCTTCGCTGCCGAAGGGGCGTTGTAAAGTGGCGCTAGAAGCAACCGCCGGCCAAGGCAGCACCCTCGGGAGTAAGTTCGCCGAATTGGCCACGGTTATTGATCGTTGCCGCTATCCGAAACGTCTTTGCGTTTGTTTGGATACAGCCCATCTTTTTGCTGCCGGATACGATATTTCTACGCAGAAGGAGTTTTGGAATGTATTCGCTGAATTTGAGAAAGAGGTTGGTTTTGCTCGTCTAGCGGCTTGGCACTTGAACGACTCCAAAACAGCTCTCGGTTCCCGGGTTGATCGACACGAACACATTGGCAAAGGGAAAATCGGTCTCGCTCCGTTCCGTGAAATCATGCGATCAGAGCAATTTAGCCTGATCCCTAAAGTCTTGGAAACCCCAAAAGGCGAGGACCTAGCCGAGGATCGCGTGAACCTCGGGGTATTACGGAGCCTGCTCTGATCGAAACGGCGAAAGGGCGAAACGGCGATCGGTAGGGCGAAAAACTCGGTACGCCCAACGTATAGCTAACACCTGGGGATAGATCGCGCCGAGTTTTTCTCCCTACCGCGCCCATTCGCCCTCTCGCCCATTCGCCCTTTCGCCGTTCCGCCGTTCCGCCGTTCCGCCCATTCGCCGTTCCGCCCCTCTCGCCGTTTCGCTACTCACTCGGCGCGACGTACACTGCATTTCGCACATAGGTGCCGACATACCGGTAATGGCTTTTGATGTACTCTAACGTCGCCGTTGCCCATATGCTGAATCGGGAAGATTCCGTGGCGTTGATCGGGTCGTCGTCGATCAGGATCACAGCCGGTTTCTTCTGTTCGATCGCCGCGATTGCTTCTTGGTCAAACGTCGAGGGCCGCGTGGCATTATCGACATAAAGATTATAAAGATAACTTCGGCGATTGGTCATAAAGTTGACCGTTGGCGCATACGGATAACAGATCACCCAATCGCTCTGCGCCGAGTTTTGGGTTACAGCCTGATATAAGGCTTCGTACTCGGGTTTTTGGTCTTTGGGCAAATAGGCCAGGACCCCATTGTCAGCTCGAAACAATTGCTCGTTAGGTTTCTTTCGCCCAATCGATCCCATCCAGGGTACCGCTAGCCCGTAGTCGAGATAGAACCAAAGTTGCATTAGTAAAAAAAGCTGCCAGAGCCGGGTACTCCATCGCAACCAGACGTGTGGAGACTTCCCACGCCGAAGCGCCATCCCAAAGGAACATGCGGAAACCACCAGGAACGGGCACATCATCTCGCTCAGATGTTGTGGGTCTGGCCGGAAAAAGAAATATTGCGGGAACAGGGTGAAAGCTGAGGCCAGTCCGATGATTAGGACCAGCGCTTCGCCTTTTTCATTGGCTCGGTTCCTCCATATGCCGAAAATGGCCAAGAACAGAGCGGCCGCTGCCAGGATGGCTCCGCTCACCATCGGATAATACAGAAGGAACACCAGGATCCGTTTCTTCCCGAACTTTTCGGTGAACATCTGCGTCCAAGCCGGCAATCTTCGGGTTGAACGATCCGCGACCGGCGCTGCCGTGGTCGGGTCGGCCACCAATTGGATACGTTGCGACAGTTGGATCGGATGACTCGACTTAAACGATGTTACGCCGGCCACACTCTCGGCTTTCTCCTCAATGAACTGCCAATAACTCAGGTAGTCTTCCCAAAAAGCTGCGGCAAACCCGTGTTGCTCCGCATAATAGGAGACGGGTAAATGCACCACTAGAAAGGTCACTGGTAGAGCGACCATCGTCACTAGGGCATTGCTGAGGCGTCGCCGGAAGCCGTCCTGGCCTAAAAACAAATAAGCTACCAAACTTGCCAAGGCCACACCGCAAAAGAAAAAACCGAGCTCGATCCTGATCAAAAAGGTGAGCGCGATGGCGAACGCGGCTACGATAATCCAGACCAGACGATGTTTAGGAGAGCGATGCGGCAATGCGAATGCTTCTAACAATGCCGCCAGATTGCCAACTCCGAGAAGCCCTAGATAATTCCGAAACTGAATTCCAGGGATCAAGATCAACACCAGTGCACAAACGAAAGCGAGCCAGGTAGAACCAGAAACCCGACGAACGGTCCGGTAAGCCAGCAGCGCGGTGATGATCGACAGAACAAAAAAGAAAATCCGTACGACCGTGAAATTCGGACCGAAGATCTGGAACAGCCAGACTAAGGGATAAAACCAGAGCAGGTTGTAGCCCAGAAACGTGTCGACAAACGGTCGCTGACCGTCGAGCAACCTTTGTGCAATCACCGCCGTGGTTCCGCCTTCGCCACCCAAGTCCAGTCCGGATAACGCGTACGTCGCATAATATGCGACGGCGATCCCTAGTAGTAGCCAGGGAAGCCATCGCTGGCCTGAGTTTGCCTTTTTCGGAGTTACAGAAGCTGAGACAGGCTGTCCGCGTCCGTCGCTTGGTGCTAGGTCAGTCACAAGAACTCGCCTCGATAAGCTGGGTCGCTAGCCCTGGGCAAGTAGAAAGTAGTCCATCGGACATGGTTCGCGTCCATTCGCGGTTGATAACTTATCTGCGTAAATCTGCAGCTTGTCTCGCCGTAGCCTATGTACCCTGTAGTACTTCGATCGTCTGTTGGCGAAGGCGGATTCATCTACGATTGGAATTGGCGGTGTGTGGTGGAAAATATTTATTTGCTATTTGCGATCTGCTATTTGCTATTTCCCCTCATGACTCGCCTCGAACGCGGTAAACTCGTGCTCAATCTCGAGATCGAGGAACTGAAACGCCTGGTTGATCGCTTGGACGATCGGTTCAGCCAGGCGGTTGATTTGTTACGTGCCACCATGGAAGCAGGCCGGAAGGTGATCGTACTGGGCGTAGGCAAGTCGGGTCAAGTCGGCGAGAAAATCGCGGCCACATTGACCAGCACCGGCTCCCCAGCCGTGGTCTTGAATCCCCTGAACGCTTTGCACGGCGATCTCGGTATCGTCACCGCTGGAGACGCCGTGTTAGCTCTGAGTTATGGGGGCGAGACCTCCGAGCTCTTAAATATTCTGCCCGCCTTAAAGCGGTTTGATGTGCGCTTGATCGCTTTTACCGGAGTGTTGTCTTCGACCTTAGGCCGGCACAGCGACATCGTCCTGGATTGCTCTGTCCAACAGGAAGCATGTCCGTTAAATCTCGCGCCGACAGCCAGCACCACCGTCATGCTCGCACTGGGAGACGCTTTGGCCATGGCTTTACTCGAAGCGCGCGGGTTTCAACGAGAGGATTTCGCTAAATTTCATCCAGGCGGCCGCTTAGGGAGAGTGCTCCTGCAACGGGTGGCCGACGTGATGCGCCCGGAAGATCGGATGCCGATCGTTGCGCCGGAGACCGAGATCTTAGCCGTGTTACACACGATGAATGAACGCCGGGCTGGTTTGGCCGTAATCGTGGGCTCAGACGGAAAATTAGCCGGGATTTTTACCCACGGAGATTTTGTCCGGTCGTTTGAGCACAACCCCTCCCTGAGCAGTGATTCAGTTTCTCAATACATGAACAGACATCCGGTGACGATCGGGCTGAATCGTCTTGCCGTCGAAGTGCTCAACGTCCTGGCCCAACATCGAATTGATGATTTGGTGGTAGTCGACGACACTAACCGCCCCGTCGGCATTATTGACTCACAGGATTTGACGAAGTTGAACCTTTTGTAATTGTTACCGTCTTCTAGTGATAAGCTAATTTAGCGTCCGGCAATCATTTTTATGGCAGCAGCAAACGATCTTCGTAAAGGAATGGCTCTTCGTTACAATGGCGATATTACAGTCGTTCTTGATGTTCAACATCGCACCCCGGGCAATCTTCGGGCCTTCGTGCAAGCGACTCTGAGAAGCATTCGAACCGGCAAATCCGCCAATGTTCGCTTTAGTTCGACGGAAACCGTAGAACTGGTTGACGTTAACCGTCGGAAACTGGAGTACAGTTACAAAGACCAAGACGGATTCGTCTTCATGGATCCGGAGACATATGAAACTGAGACTTTGAACGCGGACCTGTTAGCCAGCGCGAATGAGTATTTGACCGAAAATCTTGCTGTGGATGTGCTTTATGCGGAAGGGAAAGCAGTCGAGGTCGAGCTGCCTTCATCAGTCACATTGAAGGTGGTCGAAGCGCCGGAAGGTCTTCGGGGCGATAGCGCAACCAATGTGCAAAAAGCGGCCAAGCTGGAGACCGGCAAAATGATTCAGGTACCTTTGTTCATCAAAGAAGGTGAACTGATACGGGTCGACACCCGCACCGGCGCGTACATGGGACGGGCTTGAGAAACGCCGTCACCACCGGGAACGAGCGAGAGCGCCGGCAACTGACCTATCGCACTTTCGGGCATTGCTAATGCGCGTGACAAGAGGAGCTACGACGGGACCGGTAGAGGTCAGGGCCTGGTAGTGTGCCTAACCTAAGCATTATCTCGGAGCGGCAGGTCCGCCTAAGCTCAACGCCCGTTCGGCATTGGAGCGTTGATGGCGACTGGGTTTTAATGCTAAACACACTTGCGGCTTCGATATCATGATGGACTTAGAGGACACGGCTAACCCTCATGGATCCGGCGACGCCGGACCGCTACCGAGGCCCCTATCCGCCTTCTCCTTGAGCCACTGCCCGAATCGTTCCTGCTCGTTTCCATGAGTACAAAGCGCCGGAAATTAAAGAGCAGCGCTCTGTACAAACAGTCTCGAGCCCCGGCCAAGCAACCCCTGGCTATTCCTGTCCGCTGGCTAAAACAGCTGATCGCGGTTTTCCTGCTCCCAGTCGCCTGGATCTTGACCCGGGCCTTTTTCTGCAGTTTTTCGCAAGCCACTATTAACCACGCCTTCTGGGTCTCGGAAGAGTTTTGGTTCTTTTCTCTCGGGGCTGTGCTTTGGCTAATCGCATTTGTGGGGTTGCCAAAACCGATGGTGATGTACGTCTTCGGTCACGAGTTGACCCATGCTCTCTGGGTTTGGGTGATGGGCGGGAAAGTACGCGAGTTTCGCATTGGCCGCGACGGTGGCCATATCGTGACCGATAAGACTAATTTCTGGATCGCACTCGCCCCCTATTTTTGCCCGATTTACAGCGTTGTGGTCTTCGGAATCTACGGCGGTCTTGGATTATTTATCGATGTCGAGCCTTATCATCGTTGGCTGTTCGGCTGCATCGGTTTCACCTGGATGTTTCATATTACCTTCACTCTCTGGATGCTTTGGAACGGGCAGAGCGATCTGATCGAGCATGGAACCTTCTTTTCCATGATGGTGATCTATCTCATGAATTTCCTTGTTCTGAGCTTCATGCTGATTCTGGCCAGCCGTGATGTGACGTTTAGTTCCTTCGGCAAAGAGTTGTTAGCCGGAGCCATGGATTTCTCCGATTGGATGTTGAGGTTGGTTCGGGCAAAATAGAGTTCACGGTTCGCCGTTCACAGTTCACAGTTCACGGTCGACGCTCGTGCCAAACTCAGGACGGTCACACGGATGGGACAAGTGGGACTTACGAGCGAAAGGAACCGCGGTCTGACAACCGCGAACGGTGAACAGCGAACCGTGAACCCTAACTCTTCAGATGCCCGAAATCCGTCTCCCAATACGGCGGCAGTCGCATCACTTTCATGCCTGGGAGTTTGACCACAACCAGCATTTGCCGGCAATTAATCAATAATTCGTTATCGGTTTCTCGCCGGATCGTGAACGCACACCAGAATCGGGCATGATCGAATTTTTCTAATTCGCCTCGAACCATCAGCCTATCCCAAAGGCGCGCAGGGCGCCGGTAGTCGATTTCGGTACGAACTACCACCGGACATTGTTGCAGGTCCATCATTTCTCCAAGCTTCCAACCCAGCTTTTCAGCCAGGAATGACCGATTGGTCTCAATGAATCGCAGGTAAGCAATGTTATGGACCACCCCGCCGGCATCGGTATCAAAAAACATGACTCGCTCGGTTGTTTCCATCGCGGGAACGTTGTTCTGCGGATCCATAATTTTAGTAAGTCAAACTCGGAGCGAGGCGGAAAAGTAAGCAGTAAGCAGTAAGATATTTGTTCGCCACAGAAATACCGCCCAATTCAATTACTGACACACTGCTTACGGCTCACTGCTTACCTCCGTTCCTATTAGCGCGCAGTGTTCCGTAGTCGCTCTACCAGTTCATCCGCGGCAGTGATCGGCAGCTCACAAGTAAAATGCTGGCAAACGTAGGCGGCGGATTTCTCATCGATCAGGCCCATGCCTTTAAGCGCTGGCACATGCTGAGATAGCCAGGGATCATCCGCATCGGCGCAGAGCACAATTTTGTCTGGTAAAAAGAGCGGGCCAATCGCTCTGATCAGCGGTTCGCTAATCTTGTTCCGAGTCGCGATCACCACTTGGACTGGCTCGGCTAACAACCCACACAAAGCCGCCAGCATTTGAGGTACGGCAACCGGGCTTCGTTCAAGAATGGTAGCAGAGCTGGTCATGATCCGCTGGGCAGCATCCCGGAACTCCGTCCGGTCAAAAATCCAACTGAGCCGAAGCAAGTTCATCGCGGCAACGGAGTTGGCCGCCGGCTCGGCTCCATCATGATCGTCTCGTAACCGGAACAAGATATCTGGCGCCGCTTCTTCGGTGCTGAAATAACCGCCTTGCGGATCCGCAAACAAAGCCCCCATTTGCACCTGCAGTTCACCGGCCCAACGCAACCATCGAGTATCAAAGTCCGCCTCGTACAAGTCCAATAAACCCTGAATCAGAAAGGTGTAATCCTCGGCAAAAGCAAAGATCGAGCTGGGGCCTTCTCGATAACTGCGTAGCAAACGTTTTTGGTAAAGGTGGCGCTGGAGGAAGTCGGCCGCTCGTTGCGCCACTTGTAGGTGCTCGACTTCGCCCAATACCTGATAAGCCTTGGCAAACGCACTGATCGTCATTCCATTCCAGGCTGTGACAATCTTATCGTCTAGATGCGGACGCGGACGGCGAGCACGAACCACGAACAATTTTTTCTGGGCTGATGCCAATAGCTGTTCGACAACATCGCCCGATTTATTCGTGAGCTTGGCCACCAAATCCGGTTCGCTCTGTCTAAAAAGAACATTTTGACCAGCCAACTCACCGTGCGGATCACTCGCACCAGAAACGTTTCCCGCCTCTTCTACGCCAAAGACACGGCGAAACACTGTGGCTTCATCCGGCGTCAGGCACGCGTTTATTTCGTCAGCAGTCCAAACATAAAAGGCGCCTTCTCGTTTGTGATCGGCATCTTCGGCCGGCAAACTGTCGGCATCGTCTGCCGAATAGAACCCGCCTTCAGGAGACACCAGGTCGCGCTTGATGTAACCCAAGGTCTCACGCGCGATTTGCGCAAACCAAGTGTCCCCAGAAATTTGGAACGCTTCCAAAAAGGCGACTGCCAGCTGGGCCTGATCGTACAGCATCTTTTCAAAGTGCGGGACATGCCACCGCGCATCGACAGAGTATCGGTGGAAGCCGCCACCCAGATGATCGTACATCCCGCCCTTTGCCATCTTTTTGAGGGAGAATAAGGCCATCTCGCGGGCGTTATCGGAACCGGTTCGGTACCAATACCGGAACAGAAAATTAAAGACGGCCGGACGGGGAAACTTTGGCGCCGGACTGAATCCGCCTTCGTCCGAATCAAAGCTCTGCGCTAATTGTTGGAAGCCAAGGTTGAGCCAATCTGCGCGCGGAGCGGAGACTTCTTTGCCGTAGGCACTCACCAAATGGGATTGAATCGCTTCCGTGAACCGATCGCTTTGCTCGACAATTTTATCGGGTTGTTTAGCCCAGATCTCTGCCAGACGAGTCAGCAAACTACCGAAACCCGGGCGGCCATATCGATCGTCCGGCGGATAATAGGTGCCGCCCAAAAAAGGCTGGATTGTTGGCGTCAGAAACACGCTCATCGGCCAACCACCCGATCCCGTAGTACTTTGCACAAAGAGCATGTAGACTCGATCTACGTCAGGTCGTTCTTCGCGGTCGACCTTAATGCTCACAAAGTGCTGGTTCAGTATAGCCGCAATGCTGGGGTTCTCGAATGATTCGTGCTCCATCACGTGACACCAGTGACAGGTCGAATAGCCGATCGATAAAAAGATCAGTTTGTTCTCGGATCGAGCCTTGGAGAACGCTTCTTCCCCCCACGGATACCAATCCACCGGATTGTAAGCGTGCTGCAGCAAATAAGGCGACCTTTCGTGGATGAGCCGATTTGTATGTGGTTCCCCGCTCATAAGACAGCAAACCATCTTTTGCATTGGCACGCAAAACTCCCGCACCCTCAAATCGCGAAGGTCGTTCTCGTACTCGTCGTCGTCCTCGATGTTTGGGGCTGAACGACCGCAAAGCCGACGCAGCGATTCATATTAGTCCCATAGGTCCTATGAGTCCCATTCGTGGCGCGCTCTATCAGCTGCACCCAAATCAAGGACGACGACGAGTACGAGGACGAAAAGATCAGACCCGCGGCCAGGCTTGGTGGTAAATCGCACACACATTTGCTAGCAACTCAGGCTTCATCGTTGACATTCGGCCTCGGGGCGTAGAGGGTTGGTTACCGTTAATTTCCCCTTAGTCATGTCATCGGCGGATTTGAATAACGGGAGCCCAGATTTCCGTCACCCAGAAAAGGCGGATTCGGTCGACGAATTGACTCGAGTCTACGGCGGAATAGCCCCCAGGATTTTCTTCAGCCAATTGGTGCAGGACTTTCGCCCCATGCGATCGCTGCAACCCGAATTGGAGCGAGCTTCTTTTCTATACCGCCGGATGCGCGCTTATCGGTTTTCGCTCTGGTTCTGGAGTGTTATTTCCATCCTGATACCCACATTGCCGCTCCTCTGCCTGATTTCGCCGGGTGATCTAAGTTTAGCTTGGTTCGTTTGCGCGATTTGCGCGGAAGGTCCGACCGTTTTGGTTTTGTGGAAGGTCCATCACAAATGGATCTATTGCCGGCGCGACTACACCCGCTGGTTGCGCTTGGTACACCGGCGCGTCGCAGAAGAAGAAGCCTGAGCCGGGCCGAAGAGGCCGATCACGGTTCTACCAGGCAAACGTGATTCGTTTGCGGAGCGCTTCGGCGGATTCCAGTTCGTCAATCAAACCGACCGCGTAATCCTCTGCCGAAATCTCGCTTTTCCCATTCGCATCCGTTAGCAACTGATTTTCGCCGCGCCGGTAATGCCCGGTCCGTTGCCCAGGTTGAATCAACGCGGGTGGACTAATATAGGTCCAGTCTAGATCGGTCGTCTTTAGGAACTCGAGCACTTCACCGTGCGCCTTGGCGATGGCAAGCCACTCCTTGGGAAACTGCGGAGAATCATACAGAGGCTTCCCTGGCGCCAGCTCCAGGGATCCCGCGCCGCCTACCACCAATAAACGCCGCACGCCAGCCTTAGTTAAACCAGCCGCCAAGGTTTCGTAGGTCTCCGCTAGTGTGCTAACATCCCCTCGTGGTCCCAGGGCGCTCACGGCGGCCGATTGACCAACGACAGCCGCAGCCACGTCATCGGCGTTCTCCAGATCCCCTTTGAACACTTTCGCCGGTGGCGGTGACAGCTGGATGTCGCGACCCGGGCGCACAAATACGCTCACCTGGTGCTCTCGGGAAACCGCTTCGGAATAGATTCTTTGGCCAATAGTACCGGTACTACCGAAAAGGATGATGTTCATGGTCAGGCTCCGTTTATGAAACCGGGATCCGCTATCTGTAACTCTTAAAGCGACAATAGGTCAGGCTAACGGTCAAGCGTTTATCCGCGATCCATAGGTCCTATACGTCCTATGAGTCCCATCCATCCTCACCCCGGGCGCATTATCTATCACACCTGCCGGCAACCGCTTTTCACCGCTTAATCGGAAACTGATCCCGGTTCATCGGCCGGACAAGGAAAACTGGGCATGGCGCATGATCCAGCACGAATCGGGCAACGTGCCCAACCGATTTCGGGCCGATCTTATGTTTGTCCCGGTACTCAGCTCGCGGACAAATCATGATCAGGTCAGCTTTCCATTCCGCTGCCGCATTGACAATTTCTCGCTCCGGCCGGCCCTCGCGTTGCAAAGTCTCCGCTCCGGACAGGTGGCGTAACCCTTCATCAATGATTTCCTGAGCCGAGCCTTTTTCTACTTCCACCATTTCATGTTCGCGAGCAGGCGGAGGAAAGGGCGGTCGAAAATGCCGTTCCCGAGCATGCTCAATCTCATGATGCGGTCCCTTATCAATGACGTAAATAAGTCCCAGCGTCAGCGCATCGGGTGAAAGCAAAGTTGTCGCCCTGGTGATGGGTTCGACGTTGGTTCCGTCGAGGCAACACAGTACGCGCATGGCTTTGCTCCTTTTATCTTCTGTTACAGTAGTAACCAGATAGTGAGTGCTCCCGCGAGCAACATAATTGGGGTTACTATCACACCAACCTTGAAATAATCGAGACCGGAGACATCGATGCCTTGTCGGCGTAAGATCAGCAACCACAAGACGGTCGCCAACGAACCGACGGTGGTCAGATTGGGACCGAGGTCACAACCGAACATGGTGGCGGCGATGAACCCATGTTGAACCGCCACTGGGGCGTGTTGCATGCTGCCCAACGCGGAAGTCATCACCACAGCCATAGGAATATTATTGATCAGATTCGTGCCGATAGCTGCGCCGGCTGTCCCCACCATCACCGCTCCGAAAGTGCCGCCACCCGAAAGGTCTAACAGCCAATGCCCAAACTTGGTGGTAAGCCCGGTATCTTCGATTGAACGGACCACGATCGACATACCGGCGATGAAGCCGAAGATAGACCAGGAGATGCGTTGGCCGGTCTCCCGCAACGTAGTTTGTTTCCATCCCAGCGCCCCGATCAGCAATAGAAGAGCGCCTCCAACCGCAACTAAAGAAAGCGGAAATCGCGTGGCCGAAGCCAGCACATACGCAATGGCGACACCCACCAAAACCAAATAAGTGTACCGGAAATAGGGGCGATGCTTGATCGTTTCATTGACCGGCGGCAATCGCTCGGGTTTGAACTGGCCCCGAAGCTCGCGCCGATAAAGCAGAAAGAAAACCCCGACGTTAATCGCGATAACCATCAGGCTTGGCAGGAGCAGCAAGCGCAAGAAGGTTAAAAGATCGAGCGGAAAATGGGTTAGGATAATGATGTTGATCGGGTTACTGACCGGCAACAAGAAGGAGGCGGTGTCAGCAATAAAAGTGCAGGCAAATAGAAAGGGTAAAACCGGTAACCGCAGCTTCGTAACCAGGACATAAACAACCGGAGTGAGGATCAATGCGGTTGCGTCGTTGGAGAGGATCATTGAGATCAAGGTCCCCAACAAGAAAACATTCAGGAATAACAACCAGGCCTTTTGTTGGGCAAATCGCGCCGCTTGAACTGCCAGCCAATCAAAAAGGCCCGCTGCCTCTGCTAACGCCGACAAGCCCATCATTCCAAGAAAAAAGAGGAAGGTATTCCAATCCCGGCTGAGAGTGAAAAAGGCATCAGCTGGGCTGATCAGGCCCAACAAAAGGAGCAGACCCGCCCCACCCATGGCAATGATCGCCTCGTTCCAACGGAACGGCCGCGTCATGATGCCGATCAACGTCAACACTCCCACGAACGACGCAATTAAGGTCTTTGTGAGTTCAGGTACCGAGATAAACTGAAACAACCGAATCCTTTCCGATGGGGCGTAACAAAAATGGGAACCTTGATTGCGCGTGGTGGCTCGTCAATGCATTTATGAGCGATGCAGGCTGAGCACATGCAGCGACCGATCCGCGAGTTCGCCGGGCATGACTTCGTCCAACTGCCGCAAACGATGCGGGTCAGCGAAGCGCTGGACTTTATTCGAGACTACCGTTCGCCTGGAAAATCTCTGATCTATTTCTACGTGGTCGACGACGCTTCGCGTCTGGTGGGCGTACTGCAAACGCGCGCCCTTCTCACGGCCCAACCTGACGAGTCGCTCACCGACGTAATGATTCGCCACGTCATTGCCATCCCAGAAAACGCGACTGTGTTGGAAGCCTGTGAATTCTTTGTCCTGCATAAGTTTTTAGCATTTCCCATTGTTGATCGGGAACACCGCCTGAAAGGCGTAGTCGATATTAATTTGTTTAATGAGGAAGTTTTCGGGATTCCCAAGACGGAGACGAGCGATGACCTGTTTCAGGCGATCGGCTTGCATATTACTCAGGCTCGGTCAGCTTCACCGTTGCAGGTTTTTCGATTTCGTTTTCCCTGGGTACTGGTCACGATCGCCGGGGGCACCGTCTGCGCCATTGTCGCTCAGGCGCACGAGAAAACACTCGAGCGCACATTAGTGGTCGCCTTCTTTTTGACCCTGGCCTTAGCGTTGGGAGAAAGTGTCGCAGTCCAATCCTTAGCGCTCGTTTTGGAAACACTGCGGCAGCACCGGGTAAGCCCGGTATGGTTCTTCAACACCTGCAAACGCGAAGCAATCACCGCCTTGCCACTGGCGGTAGCCAGTGGTGTGGTCGTGTTTATCGTGGTCTTAGTCTTGGACCATGCGCTCTGGCCGGCGACTGTCATTGGCGCCAGCCTGACCGTTGGGGTCGGCGCTGCCTGTTTGCTGGGGATCAGTATCCCCGCCCTATTACACGCGGCGAAACTCGATCTGACCATCGCGGCCGGCCCAATCACCTTGGCGGCGACAGACATCGCCATGCTAGTGCTTTACCTGGGAATAACGAGCGCACTGTTGTAGCCGCCGTTCAGTAGACAGAGTAGACGTAGTGGACCGAAGTGGAAAGCGTAGACGTTTCAGTGGCGACGTTGTCCACTCCGTCCACCGCGTCCACTCTGTCCACTTCCGGATTTATTTTGGCTGCGGAACCATTCCTGGCCTATTGGTGCAGCATGGCTTCGGATAAAAATTCTTCTCGGGTGTGGTTCATCACAGGGTCTTCAACGGGCTTCGGCCGGGTATTAGCGGAGATCCTCCTAAAACGAGGCGAACGTGTTGCGGTAACCGCCCGCAATCCCGACCAGATTCAGGATCTGGTTGCCGGATACAAGGACACGGGGCTCGCCCTTGCCTTAGATGTGACGCAGCCACAACAGATCACGGCGGCGGTTGCTGAGGCAGAAAAATTCTTTGGCCACATCGATGTGTTAGTCAATAACGCCGGTTACGGTTACCTCGCTTCGGTCGAGGAAGGCGAAGAAGCGGAAGTACGAGCGATGTTCGACACGAATTTCTTCGGGTTGATCGCAGTAACTCAAGCGGTGTTACCTGCCATGAGAGCCCGGCACGCTGGACATATTCTGAACATCAGTTCAATCGGTGGCTTAGTCGCGAATCCTAGCACCGGCTATTATTCCGCCACCAAGTTCGCCGTGGAAGCGATATCTGAGTCTCTAGCTAAAGAAGTTGAACCTTTGGGTATCCGGGTGATCGCCATCGAGCCAGGCCCCTTCCGCACCGATTGGGCAGGTCGATCACTGAAAGTCGCCAAAGCGTCGATACCCGATTACGCGGACACCGCCGGTGCTCGCAGCCGCCAGATAAACGAGCGCAGCGGGAAACAGCCCGGCGATCCGGTTCGCGCTGCAGAAGCGATGATCACGATCGTTGAGGCTGACCAACCGCCACGCAATCTCTTCTTAGGCAAGATCGCTTTTGACATGGCCCGAGAAAAGCTGAGCTATCTGTCCAAGTCCATCGACCAATGGCAGGCTCTCTCGGTGGGAGCGGATTTCCCTGACTGAGAACCCGTGGCAGCCTAACCCCGTCTCGGCGGGACATAGGCCGAACGATATCTCTTTGTCATGAGCACGGTTCGGTTTTCAAAGATCCTCGAGGCTTGCGGGAAACCAGAAATTCATTTGCTATTAATCGACCCCGCGAAAGATAAGACGCTCCAAGCGGCCATTAAGTCGGACCGAGTCATGACGCTCTATCAACAGTCGGGCGGCACCGATCATGGTGTCGTCGGCTTTGAACAGGGCCGATCTCGCCAGTTTCTGGTATTTCCGAAGCCGTTAAAATCGTTTCAGGGTCAACGTATCGTCGGTATCAAGTACGAGCTGCTCGAAGACGCTCCTGCCCCCAAAAAGGAACCTGCTAAAAAAGAAGCTCCTAAACCAGATGAAAAACCAGGCGAGGCGGCGCCAACCCTCTTGGAACAAGCCTTGTCTGCGATGACGAAGGGAGCCGGTAGTGCCTCTACAAAACGCGCGAATCACCGACCTCCGACCGTAGTATCAAAGGCCGGCTCTACAAAACCCAAAGCGACAGCGCCTGCCCACGAAGAGAAGCTGGATCGAGAAGACCGAGAAACGGTTTCCGAAGATAAAGTCATCAAGTTCCAGAAGGCTGAACCCGCCAAATCGACAACCGTCGAAGACGATGAGATCAAAAAGCTTAAGCACCAGGTGCGTGAAGCCATCGACGCACTGGAGCAAGGGAAGCAGGTCGTCGCCTTCAATCTTTTGAAGCGAATTCTAGATGCAGATAAAAGTGGTTAGGACGAGGACCAGACCGACGGCGCACTGACCGAGTTGTATTTTCTTCCGCTTATTGGAGATGAGCTTTGCCAGACAGGAATTCAGCTGTTGTTTATCTTGTCGGCCATGACCAAGCTCCGTAGGAGCGAAATCTTTATAGCTACGCCATCCAAAAACAGGAACAAGCTCCGTAGGAGGCGACATCTGCGTGTTTCTGCATTTCGGGCGCTTCCTTCCGGTCACCGCGACAAACAGCCTCTCACGCTCCCAGGTTCTAACCGGCAATTGCTCGTTTATATGCCGCTCCTACGGAGCTTTCCGCTAATTGGAATTGGCAGCTATAAAGATTTCGCTCGTACGGAGCTCAGAACGTTCTTCCTGGCATCCGTCAGATTCTCGCGAACCAGCCAATGACAGGTTCTGTCGCCCGATCAAAAACCGAACGCCAGTGCAAAAACAAAGATCGCAAAACGCGATGCAATAGACGCCGAAGCATCGCCAACGCCCGGTCTCGAGCCAACGGGACAGCAAGCGTAGCGTCAGCACCCCAGCGATGAAGCAGGGCCAGCCCTCGTCATCCTTTCAATCTGTCCACGGGAGACCAACATAGTTTTCTGCCAACACCGTTGCCGCAGCCCGAGACGTCGTCAGATAATCTAACTCTGCTAACTGACGCCGATATTCGAAGGCGTCGTTTTGATCAAATCGATGCAGCAGCGAAGTCATCCACCAGGAAAACCGTTGTGCTTTCCAAACCCGTCGGAGACAGCGATCAGAGTACGATTCCAGAAGGTCGGTCTGTCGTTTGGCATATAATGCGGCTAACGCCCGTGCGAGCAACCAGACATCGCCCACAGCGAGGTTCATCCCTTTCGCACCGGTTGGCGGTACTACGTGAGCCGCATCACCGGCCAGAAACACCCGGCCGTAGCGCATTGGTTCGACCACGAAGCTACGCATCGTGGTGACGCTCTTCTGAAGAACCTTTCCGCGTTGAATCGCTTTATCGCCCGGAAACGATAGCCGTTTTTCCAGATTCTCC
>DASUWQ010000214.1:0-20741 GCA_036378375.1 Chthoniobacterales bacterium | reverse complement strand
TCGTGATCCTCTAAGGCGATGGGCCCCAGGCGAACCTCGTTCGGGCGCCCTTGCAGGGCGCATCCTCGATGATGACCATACCCAGGGCTGAAGCCCTGGGCTGTTCTGTCATGCCACTTCGTGGCATTACGCCCCTTCGCCTACACCCCGATACGCCCATACGCCCATACGCCTCTACGCCCCCCTTGAACTCCTTGAACTCCTTGCGACCTTAGCATCCATGACTCAACGACCTCGCCATTTCGCCAGTGACAACAATGCCGGAATCTCTCCGGAGGTACTAGCGGCCATCGTCGAGGCGAACCAGAGGCACGTCGTTGGCTATGGCCACGACGATTATACGGAACGCGCACAAGCCGCGGTCAGCGAGATCTTTGAGAAAGAGTGTGCCGTTTTCTTCGTGTCCAATGGTACCACCGCGAATTGCTTGGCCCTGAGCGTCTTTCTAGAGAGTTATCACGCCGTTATTACCCATGAGCATTCGCATTTGGAAACAGATGAATGCAACGCTTTGGCTCACTTTGTGCCCGGCGTTAAAGCGATCCCGGTCGGTGGACCCAATGGTAAGATCCATCCAGAAGCGATAATCCAAATTGTTAGCTCTCAACGCCCAGTGCACGGTTCTTTGCCTCGAGTCGTGTCGTTGACCAATCTTTCCGAACTAGGCACGGTCTATCGCCCTGACGAAATCCGGACCATATCCAATGCCGCCAAGCGCCTCGGATTGATTCTTCACGTGGATGGAGCCCGATTCGCTAACGCCGTGGCGTTCATCGGTTGTTCACCTGCTGATTTGACTTGGCGATCGGGAGTCGATGTCTTGAGTTTTGGCGGAACCAAAAATGGACTCGGGTTTGGGGAAGCAATTGTTTTCTTCGACCCTTCATTCGCGGGCGACTTTGAGTACCGATTGAAACAGGCTGGCCAGCTTGCCTCGAAAATGCGGTTCTTGTCTGCTCCGTGGCTTGGTTACCTCAAGGACGGTCTCTGGCTCGATCGAGCGAGACACGCCAACACGATGGCGGAACGGCTCGAGCATTTGATTCGAGGGTTCGCCCAAGCCGAGGTGCTTTACCCGAGAGAAGGGAATGCCGTCTTTGCCAGAATACCTGACCACGCGGTGGATAAGCTCCATGAACGAGGCTGGCGATTTTATAACGATGTCGGCCCGGACCGGGCTGCTCGATTGATGTGTTCGTGGGATACGACTGAAGAAGACGTCAACGAGTTTGCAGAAGATCTGAAAGCGGCATTGGGTTAGGGTAGAACGTAAAAGCTATTCATGAACGCGCGGATATCATTATCCTGTAGCGGGTTGTCGAAAGATTGGCTGAGTCCGGCAACTTGATAAACAAGTCCGTGGTAGAAAAACATATCAACCACCATGGCATAGTTTCGGCCGTTGAAGCGGTGCCTTCCAAACAAACGATAGCCGCTGAGCCCATGCTCCGTGATTGGTTCAGTCTTATCGAGAAATCCGAGCCCACGGCCGAAGAACGACTTATCGAGTTCGTCGATGCTCTTTTCGTCTAGCGCAAAACGAGGCTTGTCCTTCACGTCGACTACTCCGAGATAGACGAGGGCGGCGAAATCCTGGCGTCGTGCTCCGGTCAATACCCCGCCTTCATTCGCGGGAACCATGGCATACCACGGCAACACATAGGAGCCGTCAGGCAGATTAACTTGGCAGTAGTACTCCGATGATCTCCAAATTGCGGCGCGGCCTGAACACGCCAAGCCGCAGAACGCGGCCAATAAGCACACAATCGTAAAAAGACGGCGCATGATTTAATCCTGGGGGGAGGGGATATTGAACCACAGAGACACAGAGAACACGGAGGGGGAGGAAAGAGGTGATCGGTGATCTGTGATTGGCTTTATGCTCTGTTACTCTGTGTCTCTGTGAATTAATCGGGTTCAGATGATAACGCCCGTCTTGTCATGAGTCGCAGAACCAATTTGGCAAAGCGTATCGAGCGTTTCGCCAAACAGTTCATATAAGTGCTTTAGTCGCGCAAGATTTTTGATCTCGCCGCGGGCCTGGAATAGCAGTTCGCCGACGCCCTGCGGGAAATCAGCCGAATACCAGCCGCTATGTTTGCTGGCATTGAAGAAAACTTCCGGCTGATCGCATAGCAGCTCGCGGATCTTCGCGCGCGAAAATAGCTTCTTGGCTTGGTCGAGATTATTGCTCTTGATCACAAAAGCGTCGTCGAAATCAGTAACCCCAACTTGAACGTCCGAGTCATCCGCCGCGTGTTCATCTTCGAAGCTGCCCACCCGGTATACGGTGAAAATGAATCCGTCTTTGTTAATAAACGGGGCGCGAAGCCGGGTATAAACGGCGTTACGGTGATCCTTGTAAGTGTCTAAGGTGACAATCCAGTCGCCCACTTTGGCTCTTACCTTGCTTTCGCCGAGCCAGAAACCGCCGTCATAAAAATCTCCGCCCACTTCATCAGCGAGCTTTTCCCAAATTTCGTCGCGGGTTGGTCCGAAGAAACGTTCAAGTATGGCCATATGGAGTCCTGTTAGTCAGAAGCTTGTAACATTTAATCAGGTTTCGTGCCTGGCAAAAGGTCTTTTTAGCCCGGACCGCCCGCAAATCTCTAAGGATTTGCGGACGATCCGGGCTTCGCCAGAAAGAAATTTCGCTGCCGCTGGGTGATTGGTAAATCGAGCCGTTCCAGGACCTGCAACATATCTTCCCAGACCTTTCTTTTCTCGGTAAGCGCTTGGTTTCTCAACAGATACGACGGATGAAACGTCGCCATGACCGGGATATTTCCGAAGGTGTGCCAGCGGCCTCGAAGCGATTTCATCGGCTCCGATGTCCCAAACAAACCCCGCATCGCCACACCGCCCAGGGCAACCATGACCTTTGGCTGAATGATCTCGATCTGGTCTCGGAGATACGGCAGGCAGGTCTGCATTTCTTCCGGAGTCGGCTGCCGATTTCCTGAACTTCCCTTTGGCATATCAGGCCGGCATTTCAGGACGTTGGCGATATAGACGTCGCTGCGCTTAAACCCCATCGTCTCGATGATTCGGGTCAGGAGTTCGCCAGCCCTCCCGACGAAAGGTTCTCCACGGAGATCTTCATCTGCTCCTGGGGCCTCTCCGACGAACATAAGGTCGGCACTGGGATTTCCGACACCAAACACGACCGTGTGCCGGAACTCAGCCAGATGAGAGCATTTTGTACAGACTAAGACTTTTTCCCTGAGGGTCGCCATGCGTTGTTCGCGGTCCTCGGTAGGGACGCGCTGCTGCTCGTCCGCTGGGGCCGCTGCGGTAGGTTTCAGCTCCTGCTCAGCCACGACATCAGCGGTATTGCCGGCCTCCTGATAGGCCGCGACGGGCGAGCGGAAGCTCGTCCCTACCGGGTCCTCGACTTTCAATCTCTCGATCCGGTCGATTATCGCCTGATCAACTCTAGGGCGATTTGTAGCATCAAGGCTTCGAAGTTGCCGCAAGAGAATGTCCAAGCCTTGTATGAAGGAGCTCATCAGGATCGATTCCGAATTCGATAAATTCTTGCGGTACTTCTGCCCTGAATGCCATCCAATTTTGCGTCATCGGGTGCTGAAAACCCAGCCGCCAGGCGTGAAGCATTAAGCGGCCAGCCAAAGTGCTTTTCCCGTAAAGGCCATCGCCAAGAATCGGGCGCTTGAGATGCAGGAGATGAACTCGAATCTGATGGGTGCGGCCGGTCAAGAGCCGGCAAAGCACCACGCTGTTGGCGTTGACCTCTTTAACAACCTCATACTGAGTGTGAGCAGAGCGGCCCTTTTCCATAACCGCCATCTTTTTTCGATGGAACGGATTCCGCCCGATCGGTTCTCGAATGTCACCGAATTTTTGGCGAAATAGGCCACTGCAAATCGCTAAATAGATTTTCTCGACTTCCCGGTTCGCAAATTGCCGGCTTAATCGATGGTGAACCTCATCGTTTTTTGCGACCACCAGACAACCGCTGGTTTCTTTGTCCAGGCGATGCACAATCCCCGGCCGGAATTCGCCGCCAATCCCACTGAGAGTCGTGCAATGATGAAGCAAGGCGTTCACCAAGGTCCCATCGGTTTGTCCTGCTCCGGGATGAACCACTAATCCGGCCGGTTTATTGATCACGGCCAGGAATTCGTCTTCAAAAAGGAATGTGATCGGGATCGGTTCAGGCCGTAAGTCGGTTGGGACCACCACGGGTTCCTCGACGGTCACGATGTCACCAGTTTGAACCGCATGCCGCGGCTTTACTGATTGTCCGTTTAATTGGATATGGCCGGATTCTATTAGTGTTTGAACCCGAGAGCGGGAGAACCTGGAGCACTTTTCCACTACGACAACGTCCAGACGACGCCTGGCATCGTCTTTTTCTACCCGAAACGAGTCCGTCACAAGAATGATTTCACCACAGAGACACAGAGTTCACAGAGAAATTTTCACAACAAGGCCGCAAAGGCCACGAAGATAAAGAGTCGTTTCGGAGCCGGCGTTCTGGACCCCTGCTAATATTTTGGGCTGTTTAATTTTACCTTTGCGGCCTTTGTGGCCTTCCTGTGAGAGTTATTCTCTGTGAACTCTGTGTCCTTGGCTGACGAAGCCTCCCGTGTTATCGAATCTCCGGTGCCGACCCGGCGAAGTCTGCTCTGTGGTGAAATTGGTGTGCCTGCTATTGATTGATGGGTTTGGCGACATGCCGAGCCGCGTCTTGAAGTTCGCGGAGCAGTTTTTGAGGCTCGGGTGCTCGCATTAATGCCTCCCCGACTAAAACGCCGTCGATCCCGGCATTCGCGACCCGTTGCACGTCTGCAACCGTGCGGATACCACTTTCGCTAACGGCAGTACAATGGTCGGGGATTTTTGGAGCGAGCAGTTCTGTGGTAGCCAAATCCACCTCGAAGGTAGCCAGATTACGATTATTGATCCCGATGAAATCGGCCCCGGCGTGAAGGGCCCGGTCGAGCTCGGACTCATCATGAACTTCGACCAGTGCATCGATACCCATGTGCGAGGAAACCCGCAGTAGGCGATCCAGCTCCTCGTTGTTGAGTGCCGCTACGATCAAGAGAACGGCATCGGCTCCAGCAAGAATCGCCTGATAAATCTGGACCTCGTGCAGGGTAAAATCTTTCCGGAGCGTTGGCAGAGGAATGTGCTGGTGGATCAATGCCAAATAGTCCAGATGGCCGTGGAAAAACCGTTCATCGGTCAGGACGGAAATACAATGGGCGCCAGCTTCGTAGTAACGGGTCGCAACCGCCAAAGGATCGAATTCTTCCGCTATGATTCCGGCGGAAGGGGAAGCGCGTTTAACCTCAGCGATAAACCCGAAGGGCGCCATTTCGAGCGCCAGTCGGAAATTCCGATAATGGCGATGATCATGGGCTCGTTTTTCCCAGTCTTCCGTGTGATTTAACCAGGGGGCGATCTCCTGGCGTTTGTGATCGATAATCTCGGCGAGCCTGCTCATGATTAAAAAGGGAGTAAAGGAGTAGGGGAGGGGCGGAGTTGATCTCGGTTCGAGCTGTCAGTGACAGAACAACGCTTACGGTGGGCGTAATCTCAACCGGAACCATAGGGCTTTCGGCTGGGACGCTGCCGTAACCTACAACATTTACCCGGTAAGAGCAGGTCGAAAAAGAACTTGAAACCGGTCTAAGCCGGAGCAGAATAAGAATCTTTCGTTTCAGCGCGGGTGTAGCTCAGTTGGTAGAGCACTTCCTTGCCAAGGAAGATGTCGCGAGTTCGAGTCTCGTCACCCGCTTTTGCCCGCTCGTACCTCGCGGGCTTCAGCGCGGCAGGCTCCCCTTTCCGTCAAGCAACTAAGCAAACTTCCATCCCACAGGGCGAAAGCATCGCGCCGTAGTAAGGGTTACAAGGACGGAGGCGGACTGGTGAAGGGACCTTTCACGTCTCACCAATCACTTCTCACTTCTCACAGTCCTTAAACCGGTGGTCGGCGGCCACCCCGAAAAACCAGTGACACAATAAAAAGCACCAGGAAAATCACGAACAAGACGTGAGCAATCCAAGCGGATTCTCCCGCTACTCCGCCGAGCCCGAGAGCCTCAGCGATAAGGGCAATAACCAGGAATATGAGGGCATATCGAAGCATAGTGTGCTACCTAGGTTGGTTCTACTGCTGGGCGCGGTTACAGCCGCCCTTACGCCAATAGTTCGCGCCTCACCCCGAACTCGGTTGGATGTTAGCGGGGCGGTTAGCGGTTGCTCCAAAATCGAGATCTGCGGATTTTAATGCTCAGGATAAAGTTAAGAAGTTTGCGGATCCTGGTGCGTTGTCGAATGGTTGCCCAGTACTACCCGTATACCACCGACAAGGTCGGTGATGAGGTCCGCAATCCGCTTGACCTCCTCCGGGTCCTGGCTCGCACCTTGGCGCACTTTATCCGCCAGAGTCTCCGTTGCAAAGGCCGCCGCCATAATCTGCGGAGCGACGTCCTGATGAAACTTTTCACGGATCCTTTCCTGCTCCTCGGCTTTGCCGATGAGTAAGCCGCGGATGAAGTCTTCGTGGCTTTGCTCGGTAGCATTTCCATCGACGATCACCAGCGAATAGCCGTCTTCACGCTCGAAGAGTTTGGCGGTGATGGGTGGACGATCGGACGCGGCCTTCAAAATACAATTCTCCGGATGCACCGCAGCAGGAGCGGTTTCGCATTCGGTAGCGTCAGCGGTCGGCGTTTCCATTCGCAAAACCTCGGTGACGGGTACCATGCTCATCTCCTCTGTGGAAACACCGATTGCTTCCATAAAACTCTTATTCCAACCAAGGAACCGGCCTGTGGTGCGCGCGAACAGCGCGGCAGGCAAACAAAACTGATCGAGCCCCGCACAGATAACGCGAGAATCCTCCGGAAGTTTCATATCTGCTTAACGATAGCGGGTTTTCACAAAAGCCGGCAAGGAGGAGATACGCGGCTTTCAACCGAAAAGCAATAAGTAGCCAAGACTCGATTTGGTTTCTACGTCGCAAGTCGACAGCGCTAACTAAATAAGCGATACACGGAGGCGATCCTCATTCCCCCATTATCTTTCCCCGTTGTTCCCGTGCGCGTTGGGCCGCTGCGCATATTTGCCGACCATCTGCATCAACCTCAGCGCATTGAGCGGCGCCCGGGTGTTAACATCGTTGTTAAAATAGACAAACCCGCTCAATCCTTGCCGAGCGCAACGTCTTAAATGTTCCGCCCATGGCTCCAACTCTTGGTCGGTGTAGTCATGCGCGGCTCCGTCTTGCAGGCCGTGGAAACGCAGATAGACGAAGTCGCTTGTTACCTCAGAGTCCATTGGCATCGCTAAAGAGCTCACCCACACCTTGGCGACTCCGAATTTTTTAAGAATATTTCCTACCTCGTCCTCTAGCCAAGTCGGGTGTCGAAACTCGACTGCATGGGAAATTTTCCGTGGCAATTGTTCGAGAAAATGGGTCAACCGTTCGCTGTTTTTAGGAAAACTCGGCGGTAATTGCCAAAGGATTGGCCCCAGACGTGGACCTAATCGTTGGCATCGATCAAGAAGCAACGGGAACGATTTGGCACCGGGCTTGAGACGCTTCAAATGGGTAACGGCTCGGCTCCCTTTGACCGCGTAAAGAAAACCTGAAGGAACCGCCTCCCGCCAGTCAGCGAATGTCTTTTCCGTCGGTAACCGATAGAAACTGGCATTGATTTCCACCGTTGGAAACCGCGTGGCGTAGAACTCGAGATGCCGCTTTTTAGGGATTTCTTTGGGGTAAAAACGTTTGGCCCAGTCTTTATAAACCCATCCGCTAGTCCCGATATAGATCTTTCCAGGTGTCATGCGGCACTCACCCGCATTGTTCGTTGGTGAACGAGCAAAGGGATTTACGATCGGCCTATCGCGTTCGGGCGCACACGCCCACACGCCAAATGCCCGTACGCCGAATGCCAATTCCCTCAGGTCCGATCAGCCCTGGAGTTGCGAAACCAGCTTGGGATGTTCGACGATCGTGCTACCAAATCGAGGATATCTCCTCCTGCTTTGCGCTTGATTAACGATTACTGGCGCGCGGCCAACTATTTGGCTGCCGGGCAGATCTATCTGAGGAGTAATCCTCTTCTAAGGCGGCCGTTGGAGCCATCCGACATCAAACCAAGGCCCGTAGGCCATTGGGGGACCGTGCCGGGGCTTAACCTCATTTACGCACACGCCAATCGGCTCATTATTGAATACGACCTCAATGCGATTTTTATCGCCGGTCCTGGGCACGGCGCTCCGGCGATTGTTGCGAATTGTTATTTAGAAGGTACCTACAGCGAGCGTTATCCGGACATTACTCAAGACGAAGAGGGTTTGAGCCGCTTCTTTAAGCAATTTTCGTTTCCAGGCGGCATTTCGAGTCATGTGGCAGCCGATATTCCGGGCTCTATCAATGAAGGCGGCGAGCTCGGATATTCCTTGATGCACGCTTACGGAGCCGTTTTCGATAATCCGGATCTGCTCGCATTTTGCGTGGTTGGAGACGGCGAAGCGGAAACGGGTGCGCTGGCAACGAGCTGGCATTCGAACAAGTTCATAAATCCTGCCCGGGACGGCGCGGTCTTGCCTATTCTCCACCTGAATGAATACAAAATCTCGGGACCTACTGTCCTTGGTCGAATGGAGACGCCTCAACTGGTCGACCTTTTTCTTGGGTTTGGCTACCATCCATTCTTGATAGAAGGCGACAATCCGATGCGGATTCATCTGGATCTCGCGCTGGCGCTCGATATGGCGGTCTCGACCATCCTCAAGTTGCAGCGTGATGCTCGGGCGAACCAAGATATCCGAACGGCTCGATGGCCAGTGATCTTATTGAACACACCAAAGGGATGGACTGGTCCCAAATCGGTCGATGGACGAAAAGTGGAAGGAAGCTTTCACGCGCATCAGGTGCCGATCGAAAATACCAGGAACGACCGTCGCCGTCTCCGGCTATTGGAAGAATGGCTTCGGCGGTATCGACCGGAAACTTTGTTTGATGATTCGGGAAGATTGAGAGCCGACCTCAAACAACTGATCCCGAAAAGCGATCAGCGTATGAGTGCTAACCCCAATGCAAACGGGGGAGAACTATTAGAACCGCTGCGGCTACCACCTATCAACGGCTATTCCGTCTCGGTGCCCCGACCAGGAGGGGTCGATACGGAATCGACCCTGACCGTGGGCAAGCTGTTACGGGATATTTTCAGATTGAACGCGGAACACCGTAACTTTCGGATCTTCAGTCCGGACGAAACCTCATCGAATCGCCTGCATCCCGTCTTTGAAGCAACCGATCGCATGTTAACTACCAGGGTTACGCCAACGGATGAGCATGTGTCAGATGAAGGCCGCGTTATGGAAGTACTGAGCGAGCATTTGTGCCAAGGCTGGCTGGAAGGATACCTGTTAACTGGCAGGCACGGCCTTTTTTCCAGCTATGAAGCCTTTATCCACATCATCGACTCGATGTTTAACCAACATGCTAAGTGGCTAAAAACGTCCAAACAAGTCAAATGGCGTAAGCCGATTGCTTCTCTCAATTATTTACTGACTTCCCATGTTTGGCGTCAGGACCACAATGGGTTTAGCCATCAAGATCCGGGATTCCTGGATCACGTTTCGAACAAAAAGCCGGAGATTGTTCGGATCTATTTACCACCAGACGCTAATTCGCTTCTTTGGACTGCCAAGAAGTGCCTGGAGAGCCGAAATCTGATTAATGTGATCGTGGCCGGCAAAAATGCGATGCCGCAATGGTTGACGATCGCCGAAGCAGAGCGGCATTGCTCGGCAGGGCTCGGTATCTGGGAGTGGGCCTCTAATTCGAACGGTCAGTCTCCCGATGTGGTGCTGGCGGGCTGCGGTGATGTCCCGACACTGGAAAGCTTGGCCGCAGTTCAACTGCTGCGCCGTCATTTACCTGAACTCAGGGTCCGCTTTGTGAATGTGATTGATCTGATGGCGCTCGAACACCCAAGCCAGCATCCACATGGAATCTCGGATGAACGATTCACCCAAATCTTCTCAAATGACCGACCGGTGATTTTTGCTTTTCATGGTTACCCGCATTTGATCCATCGATTGATCTACCGCCGCCCAAATCACCAGAATTTTCACGTGCACGGCTATCGCGAAGAAGGAACGACGACCACGCCTTTCGATATGGTGGTGCTCAATTCACTTGATCGCTTTAACTTGGCGCAGGCGGCCGTGACGCGATTGCCTAGTTGGGAACGTCAGGCTACCGCGTTCGGACAGAGGATGGAGGAGTATTTGCAGGAACATCATTCTTACATCCGAACCCGAGGCGAAGATATGCCTTCCATCCGGGATTGGCGTTGGGAGCCAGCGAACGGTGGGAATGGAAAGCAACCACATTAGCACCCTAAAACACAAGCCGACAGAAACTGCACAGAAGAACACAATGTGCATACCGCACTTATCAACCGCAGGCCTTCGTTTCCTTCTGTAGACAAGATTGTTCTTCCTGTCCTTTGTGTTCTTCTGTGAAAGTTTTCTCTCACCAAGCTAGGCGCCAAATAAGCAACCAAATGTAGCGGCGACGAGCCGGTATATCGGGCTGCTCCGGATGCCGAATGATGCGACCGGTCTTTTGTTCAACCGCGCGAAAGGTCCGCTTCACTTAGTGCAGAATTAGTATATCTATGCTGCTTTGTTGTGTTCCGGTTTGAGAAAGGCCAGCTTCATTAGCGCGACATCCCGACTCCTCCGATAACTCATCGGCTGCGCCTCTACCTTTTCCATAGAAGAGTTATCCGGCTTCTTTTCACTGTCATTTGCTACTGCGGCAGTGAGCACCTGATCATTGAGTGCTTCTGGGCGGTTGCCATCTTCGTTCATCATAAATCACTTAAAGTCTACAGATGCGTCTCAAACGTGCGCCCTGAGCCGTTCAGGACGCTTTTCATCACGCAAGACCCTGAATCATGACAAAAACGGCCTAAGGTGTCTATCAGGGCAACACCTGAACGTGACACCGGGCTTCACCAGGATCCACTCTGGCTCGCCCTAGGCATTCGCCCTGATCCACCCTCCAATTACCGATTCACCCGATCAGGGTTCGGTAATCCCCCCTACTCAAATGGCATGGCTGGCCCCGATTTTCTCTTCCCTGGAAGGCGTTATCGTTTTTGCAAAGGAAAACAACCATGGACGCAGAAACAATGACAACAATGGAATCGATGTCGGACGCAGACCTTATGGCGGCGGTTGTACAACGCGATGCCGATGCGATTCAGGAAATATATGGGCGATACGAATCAACGCTTCGCGCCGTGATTCAGAGTGTGTTGCACGAGGATGGCGAAACTGACGACGCCCTGAATGATGTGTTTTTGCAGCTCTGGGAACATGCGGATCGATTCATCCCCGAAAAGGGTCTGCACGGCTTTCTCGTAACATTGGCTCGTCGTCGGGCCTTGGATCGGCTGCGCCGCCGGCTCGCTTATCGACGGGCGACCGATCGATTTGAGACTGAGCTGAAAGCTGCACTCAGCGAAGAGACTAGGTTTCATGATTTTCAACCACCGAACTCGGATCTGACAGATCTTTTGCAGGGCGTGATCGGTACGCTTCCCGAACCCCAGCAAGAAGTGGTGCAGCTCGCATTCTTCGAAGGGCTGAGCCAACGGGAAATCGCGGCTCGAAAATCGATTGCTCTGGGCACGGTTAAGACGCGTCTTCAGCTTGCCCAAAAGAAGCTCTTCAATCAATTAGCCCCGGTTCAGGAACTGATCTAATTGCCGCCGGCAAAGCGGTCGCGACCCTTTGCGGTCACGGCCGCAATTGGTAGTTCACAGGTTGGGCTTTACCACAGAGGCATAGAGAACACGGAGAGCGAGGCAAGAATTGCTTTATGATTAGTTATCTTACTCTGTGCCCTCTGTGTTTCTGTAATGAACAACCGATTCTGCGGGTTAACTCGAACTCTTTGTGATGCCAACCGAAGATTATCCAGGACCAACCAAGTCTCATCCTGAGAAGGAAGACAAGAACGATCCGCCGCGCCCGGCGGGCGTGGATCCGGTGCGGCCACCGCTACCCACGGAGGAAGAACCGCCTCTCGAACAAGAAGAGGAGGAGGCATGAAGTTCTCTGGTCATGCCGACGACTTTAGGATGGAACGAGATTGCTCTGCTCCTGGCGCTGACTATCGTCGCCGGCGGTTTGATTGGTCCCCTCCCTCTTTCTTATCGCTACTCTCTAGCCAGGCGGGGATCCTGAAATGGAAGCGGATGCCTTAGCAGCCCAGTAAGCAGTAAACAGTAAGCTGTAATCTGTGTTCACCGACTTGAAATCAGTACTGCTTACTACTTACGGCTTACTAACTTCCTTCGCCGGCAGATTTGATTCGGTCCCAGCAATATATTCGGCTCCGCTCGCCGTATTATTGGCAACCGTGATGTTACGTACCGCTTCTTCCATTCCTGTGTAAACGGCGTGAGAGGAATCTCTAATCCTGCGAATCCACCTGGCTGCGCCTTCTCTCGGTAAGCTCCAGAGACAAACGGAAATTACGCTCTCTGACGACACCTGTTTGATTGTGCGGATCATGCGGTCAATTGTCTTGATTGAGCCAGACTGAATTGCCGACAGTACAATCTGCTTAGGCTGTAGCTCCTTCACGCGCTCCAGTCGCTCACTCCGGAGGGCTCGGGAAGAAACCAATTCTGTTTCAAGCCCTTCCGCCTTCAACAGATGCGCCAGGATGGCTCCAACCATCTCGTCGCCTTCTCCCACGTAGGGCAGAATTACGATCTCGAGGTTCTCGGGCTCGGTGGGCTTTGGTTCTGATGAATCGTCTGGCGCCGATACTGGCAATTCCTCGATCAAATCACGCAGTTGCCGATAGATCTGGTTCTTCGTGCTAGCCGCGGTGCCCGGTAGAGAATCATTCTCAATCGCCCTGATTGCGGGAACCAATAGATCTTCCGCGAGCTTAACCGAAAGCTGCTGTCCGTCGAGCTCGTGAATCAGACGTTTCGCCTCCAGGGTCCGATTTTCGGTTAGTAACCGCAAAAGCTTTGTTTCTGAAGAGGTGGGCGGATCGGCAGCCAATAGAACACTGCAGAAATGAAACCCGGAGAAATAGCGGCCAAGAACAACGAGACACGCGGATAGAGGCGTGGCTACGAGTAATCCGATTGGGCCCCAAAGCCAGGTCCAAAAAAGCGCGGATATGATGACGGCCAGAGGCGATATACCGGTGCTACCTCCGAGAACGATCGGCTCCACGAAGTTATTCGTAACGACCTCCAGAAACGCATACAAAGCGAGAGTGAACAAAGGTGCCTTCCAATCGCTCGAAATCGCGACCGACAAAATCAAAGGAAAGGAGGCGGAAATCCAAAGACCCACGTAAGGCAAGAACCTGAGAAGCAGGGTCAGAATCGCCCAAAGTATGGCATTGGGAATACCGATCAGAGACAAACCGATCCAGAGAATGAGCGCATAAACGCTATTCACTTGCAGCTGGCCCAATAGAAATCCGCTCAATCGCGTTCCAGCCTCATCGATAGCCAGGGTTGTAGTGGCGAACCGGGAATGGCCGATCAGTCGGAGAAAACGATCGCGCAATCTTTTCCGCTCTAATAGAATGAAGATGACTAATACCACGACGACGGCGAAATTGACCACCGGAGTGAGTACCGGACTCGCACTATTCCTGATAAAAGCCACGGCCGCATCCGTACCACTCACGATCTGCACTTTCATCGGTGCGGTCTCTTGGCTCGGTTTCGCCGGCCCGGCGGCTTTGCTGAGCTCATCGACTAGCTCACCCACATTCCGAAAGGCGAGATTGAGCGGACCGGGTGGTCCTTTTTGGATCGCAGTCCATTTCGCACGAATATTGTCGCTATATTTCGGTAAAGAATTCGCCAGGTCGAGGGCCTCAACTGATACGGTCGAACAAAGTCCTGCAATGATCGCGAACGCGATCGCGACAACACTGAGCACCGCTAGCACCGGCGGAAATCGCCAGCGTTCCAGACGCGAAACGACGGGAGTCAAGAGAAGGCTCACCAGGACGGAGAGAACAATGGGGAGCAAAAAATCTTTCGCCCAAATAAAGGCGCAGAGAATCAAGACCGGATAGGCTAGTGTGGCTAGTTTATCTAGGTCTGTTCCTCTGGCATCGCTCTTCTCTACCATTCGAGTTAGGTCCGCAATTCACTAATGATTCATCGGGTCACAAACCATTCGCGCTCACATTGTGCTTCGGATCTAGTTGGGACTTTCTACAGGGCCTCGCGCAGAGGACACAAAGGACCAACAAGTGAAACTTCGCTTGCATTCTTGCGGAAGAACGAACTGGTCCTAGGTTCACAAGCAGGACCGGATGGCCACTGATTTAGACATCAGCGACGGCGGATCAGAATTCCTACATCTGTTAGATAAGTTGCCAGCAGCCGCTTATACTTGCGATGCAGAGGGATTGATCACGTTTTATAACCAACCGGCGCTGCGTCTTTTGGGACGAGCCCCGAAACTGCGCGACCCTGTTGACCGTTTCTGCGGATCCTTTCACCTTCATTCTGCCAATGGGGAGCCGATCTCTCACGACAACTGCTGGACGGCTTTAGCGCTCCGTAATGATCGAGAGTATACGGGATGCGAAATCCTCGTTGAGCGTCCGGACGGTGAGCGGTTGACGATGTCGGCTTCCGCGAGCCCACTCCACGATAAGTCCGGTAAGCTGATAGGCGCCGTGAATGTTCTTTTCGATATCACCGAACGAAAACGAGCAGAGAAGGCTTTAAGAGAAATCGATCGAGCACGAAACGAATTTCTAGCCATCCTATCTCATGAACTACGAAATCCCTTGGCGGCGATTCCGTTTGCGATCGAATTGCTTCGACCGGCGGTTACACATTCCTCCGAATCGAAATCTGCATTAGAAGTGATCGACCGCCAGACCCAACAGATCGCCAAGCTGGTCGACGATCTGGTGGATCTCGCCCGCCTCAGTCTTAACAAGCTGGAATTGAACCCGCGGCCCGTTGACCTGACAGAGGTTCTGCGCGCATTGGAAAAAGCGAACCGCCCCCTGGTGGAAGCCGCCGGTCAGGCTTTGACGGTTACTATCCCGACAGAAAAGATTTTCGTGTATGGCGACATGACTCGCCTCAAGCAAGTCATTAGTAATATTCTCCAAAACGCCATCAAGTATAACAGCCGGCATGGACAGATTTGGCTGACTTTTACCAGGCAAGACCACGAAGCGGTGATTAAAGTGAAAGATACCGGCGTTGGGATATCTGCCGCCATGTTGGACCGGATTTTCGAGATATTCTCTCAGGTGAGACCTGAAATCAGCCGGCCCCAGACAGGTCTGGGTGTGGGTTTAGGGGTTGCCAAGCGTTTGGTCGATCTGCACCACGGGCAGATCAATGCTCGAAGTGAAGGTCCGGGGAAAGGAAGCGAATTCGAGATTCGGCTCCCGATCACCACAAGCGCAAAAGATAGCTTCCGGAATCAGGATGAAACCTGAAAGAAGCCTCAGGTGGTGTGAGCTACCGGTTAAAGAGGTTTGAGTACTGGCCGTATCCGGCCTCGGTGTTCTCTGTGTCTCTGGGTTGGATTCGTCGTCCTTTCGTTTCAAACTTGATGGTTACGTCCGAGACCTTTTCGGCCATCCAGTCATCTTGGTTAGTTCGAACTGAAGGCGGGACTCGTTCCCTGGCAATGATTGTCCCCGCTCCACTTTTAGAAAACATCAAGAACGTCTTCGTCCTGCTTCGCTGGGCCACATTTTTCACGTGCTTCGGTTTTCTCGGCTGGCCTTCGACATCCGCCGCAGCCGATCCGAATAAAGCTGAAAAACCTGATTTCAGCGGCAATTGGACGCTGGATCTCCAAGCATCAAGCTCACTTGAGCCCCTGATGAAGCGAATCGAAGCCAGTCCGGTCGATCTAAAATACGCCAGCTCGACCACCCTTAAGGCCACCTTGCACCAAACTCAAGATGTCTTAACGGTTGCTACTCGCGGGCCGGCCTTTGCTTTAGACCAAACGCTTTATCTCGACGGACGGAGCGATCCAGCCGGTCTACAACTCTTGGGAGCGACTTCCATCAATACCACCGCGGCCTGGTCCAAGGACTACAAGGAGCTCATTGAAACGCATCAGATCAAAACGAAACAGGGAAAAGAGGGCCAGCTAACCATCAAAAGGTATCTGGCAAATGGAGGGGCAAGCTTGATTGTTGTTTTTATGCTGAAGCTCAAGGCAGAATCAGACCAAGTCTCGGCTCGGCAAATCTGGCACAAGCAACCTGCCGCCTTGTGAGGGTGGGCTCATGGGTTGGATTAACTTTGGGGTTAAGAACTCCATACATCCGCCGCCACACGCCCAGACGACTTACTGCAGAGGCGTGTAACCCACCCGCATGGCGATAGCTAAGAAAATAGGCGTTCGTAGGAGGTTGCTGCGTTCTGCTGATCCAGTCAGCTCTGCTCGCCGGGCAGGTCTGCGATATGTTAGCGATACGGCTGCGGGTCTCTATCGGAGGCGGAAAGGACCCGGATTCATTTATGTCGATGCGTCGCGGTGCCGCATAACAGATCCTGTAGAACTTCGGCGAATAAAGAAGCTGGCCATCCCGCCTGCCTGGACCGATGTCTGGATCAACCCGCGCGAAAATGGCCATCTGCAAGCGACCGGTCGAGACGCCAAAGGTAGGAAACAATACCGTTATCATGAGGACTGGCGAGCAGTTCGGGACGAAACGAAGTACGAGCGGATGATCGCGTTCGCCGAGGCATTGCCCCGAATCCGGCAACGCGTGAAAGCTGATTTGCGTGGCTCTGCCATGACGAAAGAGAAGGTGTTAGCTGCTGTGATTGAGCTGCTGCAAGCGTCGCTCATTCGCGTGGGCAACGAAGAATATGCTCAAACCAATCACTCCTTCGGGTTAACTACCATGCGGAATCGCCACGTGGAAGTCCATGGAAGCACCATCAAATTTCGCTTCAAGGGCAAAGGAGGGAAGAGCCACGAAGTCCAAGTTCCAGATCGCAGGTTGGCCCGAATCATTGAACGATGCCAGGATTTGCCAGGCCAGCACCTTTTCGAATACCTAAATGATGAAGGCGAACCGGTTCCAATTCACTCTGAAGATGTAAACGAATATCTCCGTAGTATTTCCGGTCAGGAATTTACAGCGAAAGACTTTCGGACTTGGGCGGGAACCGTGCTAGCCGGCAGCGCCTTGCTTAAAATGGAGCTGGCCGATACGAAAAAGATAGCGAAGAGAAACGTGATCGGCGCAGTGGAAACCGTGGCGAAGGCACTCGGTAACACTCCGGCGATCTGTCGCAAGTGCTACATCCATCCGGCGATTATCGATTCGTATATGGAAGGCGTGTTGAGTAATAACCTTCGGATGCAAGCGGAGGCAAATCTCTCGAGCCACTCCAAAAAGCTAGGACCTTCCGAAGCTGCTGTTCTTGTCTTTCTCCGAGGAGAAATGAAGTCGCGCGCTGAAAAAGATAAACTGAGTCTGCATTCAGCGCTGAAGAGATCTTTAGCCGATCTGAAAAAGAAAAGGCGAACCAAGTGATCGGAGCTGGCGTTTAATGTGTGGGTTGCGCTTGCTCAATCGCCATGATGGTGCGGACATATTCCACGTGAGAGAAAAGCTGCGGCGTATTACCGAGAAAAACATTGCGATTTGAATCGATCTCTTCTGCAAAGAGTCCGGGTGCACCAGAAATGATTTCACATCGTCGCAGGATCGCATCGGCCCTTTCTGGCATCCCGGCTTTCGCCAGGACATGCGCATGCCAGAACACTGCCGGCAAAAATGCTCCTTCAAAATCTCCGATCGAATGTTTTTGTTCTCCGAGCGTCGCTGCTGGATCGAATCGATGCATTAGGCCGTTGACTAACAAATTTTTTTCTAAGGCAGCCAACGTTCTCATAACCCGCGGATGCTGCACCGGCAGAAAATCCATGAGCGGAATCAGCAAGGCGGCGGCATCCAATGAATCAGAGCCGTATTTTTCGAGAAAAGAATTCTGCTGCTCACTCCAGCCGCGGCGCATAACCTCGGAATGGATCACATCAGCAGTCCTTTTCCAGTTCTCTAGCAGGTCTGAATTACCCCGGCCGCACCGGCGGGTAATGACAAGCGCGTTTTGCAACACGGCCCAGGCCATCACCTTGCTAGAAACGTAGTGGGCACGCCGGCGAAGCTCCCATATTCCGTTATCGGGTTTGCTCCAGCTGGAGCAGATGTAGTCTGCGGCGCGCCGGACAAGTTCCCAGTGTTCCGGCTCCAGGAGACCTCCTTCTTCAACGTAAATTCGGATGCAGTCAGCCATGAATCCGAGTGAACCGAGTTGTCGTTGCCTGGCTGCGATATTACCCCTTCGGACGGGAAGACTACCGGCATACCGGTCAGATTATTGATTTCTTTTTCTTCCAAAGAAGTTGAACCATCCAGTCGATATACTGGCTGCCACGGCGCATCCGTTCGCGAATCCAACTGGCAGAGCCAATCTAGATATCGGCGAACCTCATCAATTTTTCCGACGCGCGCCATTAGAGCGAGAGCCAGCGACCCATCGCGAATCCAGGCGTAACGATAGTCGTAATTGCGCTCTCCTCCGAGGCGTTCGGGCAACGAGCAACTCAACGCCGCCGTCACGGAGCCAAGCGCGCGGTGACTGAGCATTCTAACCGTAATCACTGAGCGACGGACAGCATCTCGGCGCGGGCCGGCGGTCAAGCCTTTAAGGCCGCGAGACCACTGCTGCCAGCTCGTGATCGTATGTTTAAACGCTCGGGCGGCCCGGTCGGCGGACCATCGGGACTCCCTTTTCCCCCACTCAAGTACGACCCAATGTTCCACAGGTTCGGAAGGTGTTAGGTTAGCGCAAATCCTTTTGTCCTCGATATGCACTGGGAAGGTCGTCCAAACCGACAATTCACCGTCAGGACACGAAAACAGAACCGTACCGGCTGTGGTGGTCACCGAGCGTATGGCACGACTGAAGTTCCATTGGGGAGCACAAATGAAAATAGCCTGTGAGTAACTGCTAGCCCGAAGTCTTCTGATTATTATCTGTTTGCTGGAGTCCAAGTCGCCGGGACGATCGTGCGAGAGGAGCATAGCATCGGAAACTTCCAAAAGGCCGGCGTTCTGACTTTTCCAGCGGGTTACCAATACTCCCGTGTCCTCGATATAAAATTGATCGCCCAAAGTCGTACTTGCTGGTCCGAGCCGACAAGAACCTCCTTTGCGCGGATCCAGCAGCGAACCGAACACCGGTATACCGTCGAACTCCGGGAAGCAAAGCCAGTCGATAGTACCATCCGCGGCAATCAATGCGCCCGTTCGCTGATCGCCGATAGCACCATGACTGTTTATCGGCGGGAAAATATTAAACTCGGGGCGGCTCATCGGTGTCAGGGTTCTCTTCTTTGCGCTCAGGGCAGTCGCCTAACGCCAACATAAACGAGTCGAGCCGCGGAAAGTGGGCGGTTGGTCCGCCTGATCCCCACTTATGCCCCAGTTGTCGAAAGCCTGCCGGTGTCTAGCGTGGAAACGACTGCCGAAAGTAATCAGTCCGGCTTAAAGGGCTTATGCAAAGTTGCCCGAACGACAATAGCTTGCCCCGACCCTTTGCGCCAATATGACGCGATTCGTTAGAGCGCCCCTTCCCGGGCACGGTTAAAAAACGTGATCCGATCTGGCCTTGATTGAGCCGATGCCATGCCCAGCGCCGTAGGAACGAAATCTTGATAGGTAGACAAAGAAGGGCGAGCGCAAAGCACATCGCCCCGCTCATGATGACCTAGTCCGGCCGTTGCCTGTTCCGCTGAGCCGACCATCAACCGCCGCCGACCAACCGCAAACTGCTAACCACTACCCCTTAGATCCTGCCCAGCAAAACCAGAACCAGAAGGATAATAAAAATCAATCCGAGTCCGCCTGTCGGATAATATCCCCACCCACTGCTGTAAGGCCAAGCCGGTAAGGCTCCGATCACTAGCAGAATAACTATTATTAGAAGAATTGTTCCCATACTATCTTTATTTCGTGTAGTCGGTATCCACTGCGCTTTAACGACGATTAACTTTTCTTTTTTGCTCTTTTCCCTTTGGTCGACGACGACTTCTTAGCTTCGCCTGACTTTGCTCGTTGTTTATTAACAATTCGAGCCGCCACCTCCTTCTCTCGCCCTTTATAGCGCCCTTCGTTCTCGAACTTCTTTTCTATCTTCTTGTATTCACGCTCTCTCTTTGGACTTGCACCGCGTGGCATAGTACAAGGAGTTCGCCGTAAATACCCGCGGCGGATGTAGGCATGTGAAAGGTGAGGATAGTAAGCAGTAAGCGGTGGTGGTCTTCCGGGTTTAGGGTGTGAAAAGGTAGGCGGAGCCTTGGTGACCCGCCGCGGCGGGTCGGACAGAATAGCCCAGTGGCTTTAGCCCTGGGTTAGTTGACGATGAAACGTGCCCTGAAAGTGGCACCCGATGTTTAGGCGCGGCTTGTGGATCAACGCTCCAAGACCTACACGCTCGTCTCGGTCGCCACTCGTGAGGCACATCGTTCTCGTCCTCGTCGTCGTCCTCGTCCTCGAAAGGGTATGTTGGCAGCTATTTCGGCTGGAATTGTATCTATGTGCTCTGTCCGAATTGCACCCCGCCGCGCCGCGAGGTTAGAGATGCTTTCAGGCGCATACGGCGGGAACATTCTAACCAGGG
>DASUWQ010000213.1:0-7265 GCA_036378375.1 Chthoniobacterales bacterium | reverse complement strand
TGATACCGTTTTCCTTCACATTCCGCGCAACGCACATATTGGTCGCTGAGGAATTGCATCTCCACCTTTTCGTATCCCAAACCACTGCATCTTTCGCAGCGGCCGTTTCCGGAGTTGAACGAAAATGAACCGCTGGTTAGTCCGGCAGATTTGGCTGCGGGGAGGGCGGCAAACAGATCCCGGATCTTGTCGAATATGCCAACGTAGACGGCTGGAGTAGACCGCGGGGAACGGGCTAAAGGCGATTGGTCGACCAGTACAACATCGTCAACCTGATGTGCGCCCGCAATCCGCGAGCAGAGGCCGGGAGCTTCTTCTCCGGGCTTACCTTTCAGGGCCACCATGTTTTCGTAGAGCACCTGCTGGACGAGCGTACTTTTTCCCGATCCGGAAACTCCGGTGACGCAACAAAAGACCCCGAGCGGAAACCGTACGGTAATTTCCTTGAGGTTATTTTCGCGAGCACCAACAACCTCGATGAACCGCCTCGGTTGGCGTCGCTTCGCCGGCATGGGAATAGATTTCTTGCCGGTCAGATAAGCCGCGGTCAACGAATCCGGTAACGCAAGCTCGATATCGTCTAGAGGCCCCTGGAATACCAAGCGTCCGCCTTTCGAGCCGCGTCCCGGGCCAATCTCGATAATAGAGTCAGCGGCCTGAATCACGGCTTCCTCATGCTCAACAACGACCAGCGTATTACCTTTGTCTCGCAACCCGGACAGAACCCTGACGAGACGATGAATATCGCGAGGATGTAGACCGATACTTGGCTCGTCTAACACGAATAAGGTATTCACCAGCGATGCACCCAGACAGGTCGTGAGGTTCACGCGCTGGAGTTCGCCTCCAGAGAGCGAACGGGTCGATCGATCGAGGGTCAAATAGCTTAACCCGACTTCAATCAGGTAGTTCACCCTCGAGACAACCTGCTCCAACAGGATCTCCGACGTATGCTCCGAGGATGCCGACCTTAGCTGGACCATCACGTCGCTTAATTCATCGAGAGGCAATTGCTGCAATTCCGGCAGCGTGTAGCGCTTGCCCCCAACTACCACCTTGAAATTCAGAGTCTCGGGCTTAAACCGCGTACCCTGGCAGGTGCGGCACAAGGTGTAGCTGCGATACCGGCTTAAAAACACCCGAACATGCATCTTGTAGGACCGGGATTCCATCCAATCAAAGAACCCGCGAACACCGTACCAGCCGCCGCTTTCCCAAATTTCTTCTGCGGTTTGATCGGGGCGCGTATCGCCCTCGATCACCCAGTCTTGATCCGCTTTGGGCAATTCCTCGAAGGGGACATTAATATCGACTTCCCTTCGTGCCGCACTCTTGAGCAAGTCACGCTGGCATTCCTTCATACTGCCAGTTTGAAACGGCTTGACCACCCCATCGGCTAAGCTCAGACGCCGATCCGGCATCGCTCGGTTCAAATCGATCCCAATCGTGCGGCCAAATCCACGGCAATCCGGGCAAGCTCCCAGTGGATTGTTAAATGAGAAAAGGCCAGGGGATGGAGCGCGAATGTCGAGGTCGCAGTACGGGCAATGCCATCCAGTCGAAAACTTGTATTCTGAGGGGCCCGTCGCCGTATCGCCCATTCGCTCCCGCGGACGCGGGACCTTGTCGCCTTCCCTTCGTCCTCCCTCCAACTCGACCACGCTAACCCGGCCCTTGCCGTATTTTAGGCCTTGTTCGATCGCCTCGGTTAAACGGGCAGACTTGTCCTCCAAAGCTTTAGCGACGGAGGAAGGTTTAGCATCGATTATCAGACGATCTTGGATAACCGGCACGATTGCCGGAATCCGCTCGATCGAGGGCGTTTCGTCCGTCCGCAGCACTTTCCGGTCAAGCCAAACCCGGAGGAATCCTTGCTGATTGAGGAAGGAAAAGAAATCAGCCGGCGGCGTACCAGGAGGAGCGGCAACGCCGAAACAGATGAGAACACTTTTGCCGGCGAGCTCATCCGCTACTTTGTGGCTGATGCTCTCCGCGGTCTCTAGAACGATCTCGCGACCACATTCCGGACAGAAAGCATTCGCGATTCGCGGCATCAACAATTTCAGGTAGTCATTGATCTCGGTGATCGTGCCCACCGTCGAGCGCGTCGTGCGAACGCGGTTAGCTTGCTCGATAGCGATGGCAGGGGGGATACCGCGGATTTCATCCACCAAAGGTTTATCCATCCGCTCCAAAAATTGGCGCGTGTAAGGGCTAAACGTCTCGACGTACCGCCGTTGTCCCTCCGCATAAATCGTATCGAAAGCGAGACTCGATTTGCCGCTGCCGCTCGGCCCGGTCACGACATGAAGCCTGTTCAGCTCCAAATCCAGGTCGATTCCCTGCAGGTTATTCTGCCGCGCGCCTCGGATCACGATCGCGGAAGAAGACGCGTTTTTCCCCATAGAAAGATCGGAACGTAATACGGCCAGCTAATGGTTGCTAGTCTAGGTTCGGCAAAGACGAGCTCCGTGCTCGCCCGCTCGTGCCGCCAACGGTCGCAAACCTATGCTCCGCTCCTGACAACAGTATGTCAGGAGACCATTGCGGAGCGCGCCTCTATTGCAAGGTCGACTGTGAACGTTGAGATCGCTAAGGATCCAAAAAGCCAAAACTTCACAACAAGGACTCAAAGATCACAAAGACAGACTTTTTCGGTTTCTCCCTTTCAAGAGCCTGTCTTTGTGACCTTTGTGATCTTCTGTGAATTGTTTTGTCCGTAGCCGACGATTTTACTCGAGAACGATTTGGAACCCTGACTTCTCAATCCCTTATTAGCTTCGTCTGCTTCTGCAGAAAAGATTCCGGGGACGACTGATCGATCAGGCTACGCTCGGCAAATTCGAGAACCGCAAGTACCTGTTCTCGCGTTACCCCGGGATACCACTCCAAAAAATCATTAACCGTCGCACCATCCTCGAGATTCTCGAAGAGCAATGTGGCTGGTATATGCGTGCCTTTGAACCGCCACATACATCTGGACTTGCCGGGTCCACGCTCCACCACCGAGCACTGGCTCCAGTCGAGCATAGCCGGCACGATAAGCCTACCGAGGGAGAATACAAAGGAGGAGTTCAAGGAGCGGAGCCGGGAAGCCAGAACCCAGGAGTCAGCACACGTGGGCCTGGAGGGGAACCGCTTTAACGCGTGTCTCAAGACGGAACTGCGATTTGCTCTATGGGTATGTATTGGCCGAGACGGCTGAGAACAGGCGGCTCCCGGGAACGACCCAGCGTTCGGCTGCTCTATTGCCTTATTCGCCCTATTAACGGTTGTCCCATGCATTCGGTTCCGCTTTGGATCGGCGACGCACCCGAGCTTCGAGGATGATGCGCGCGCCTCTCCAACCATTTACAAATGGTAAATGGTAGCGCAGAACGGTATTATGGACATCGATGTCACCATAGACAAGAGTGGCCGCCTGGTGCAAAGATTTTGCTCCTACAGAGTACGGTTGAGAAAATACGAAAGAATTTAGTTTAAAATCCGCAGTTCACGCAGGTTACAAAGAGTTCACAGGTCAGGAACCCAAGCCCGACTGGTAAAGAGAACGTACAAAGCTTTTGGCTTTTTCAAATTGCTCGATGAGATCCGGCTCACTCGGATAACGGGCTGTGCTGAATCCAGCTTCGATTGTCTGTTGCGGGAAACTTTCTCGCCTAATCAATTGCAGGATGTCGGCACGATCGATCGGGTCCTCCGCGCGAGCCATCTTGCTTAACAGCAGATCCAGGCTGGACGGACGGAACAGGATAAGATTGTCTGCGCCGGGCAACGCAATTCGTACCCTTCGGTCTCTCCAGTTCTCTCCGAGGATAATCTGGTTCTCAAGGAAAATGTGACTCAGGTAAAGGTCGGCGGTCCTGAGCAAATCGTTGGTTTTTTCGAGTGCAGACCAGAACGCGTCGTTCCGGTCCAACGCCTCTTCCTGATCTAACGGAACGACCAGATCAACATCAAACGTCTGACCAGCGTCTTCACCAAGGATCGGCGGATCGTATCCGAGAATCAAAGCTGCGCGTCCGATAATGGTTAACTCGAGAGGAGCATTGAGCTGCTCGTTTAGCGTTCTCAGGATGATTTCGGGATTGGACGCAGCCATCGTCTTTCGATCGTCTTGTTAATAGAGAAACGCTGGAATCCGGTTTCGATCCTAAAACGTGAGGGGTGCGGCAGCACCGCTTCAGGAAATGCGATGCTCCTTCTGGCAAGTTTGTCGATTTCACGGTGGAGCGCGTTCCACAAGTCGTTGCCGGGCTCGGTTGCAGCCGCCGCCCGGACGATCCAGGCCAACGGGCACAGAGCGTTCTCGAGCTGGCAAAGCCGAACCAGTAGCCGTATATCGGTTTCCGGAGCACTGAGGAGCTGGGCGGCTACACGGATGAGCAACGGATCGTAGGGATTAGCTACCGACAGCAACAAGGCTGCCAGCTCCTCGTTGGAAAACTCCGTTGGGGAAACCTGTTTGGCCGCCTTCTCCGGGTTACCGTAGTGATAGCAGCCTCTGTGCACAGCGAGAACAATCCAATCCTCTGGTGCTATCAGTCCCAAGCGCCGAGCCTTCCTCTGTAGAAGCGATAGATGCGGAGCGAGCGATAGTTTTCTCGCCAGAGTCGTTCCAAACATTCTTATAAGATGAATTTCAGAGGCCGGTTTCCGGGCTTTTTGATCTTAAAGCTGATCTTCAACGGTATCATATAGTTTATTCTGAAGTGTGTCACGAGTTGGAAACCCTATTGTGAAAGAGGGTTACACGCTCAGAGGCACCGTACTGGTCCTACGTCCGAACGCTTCGAGTATCGGAAGGCTGGTTGATCGAATGACGCGTATTTTTCGATCGCGAGGTGAACTGTTACACTCATTTCAGGGCGGAGACATTCCAACCGTCATCGGACCCGGACCTATGTACCCTGGAGCAAGTGATTAACGCCTTTCGATCATTCAACCGGCACGCTATACCACCCTGCCGGTTTGAAATGGCGCGAGCTAGAGATTTAGCGTTTGGCAGTCTGAGCCTTTGTTTGTGCCTCCGTGCATTTGTGCGAGAACTGGAAGCTTCAATCGGGCTACCTACCACGCTCCATTTTGACGCCCTGGCAGCGGAGCGGAAGGCAGGATTTTGCCCTCCCGTCGTCATCTGCTAAGATGGGCAATAAGAATTTCTGGCAGAATGAGGACGACGACCGCTGAGCTAACCGCTGAAATCTTGAAGCTACCCTCTGAAGAGATCGCGCAAGTCGTCGAAGCTTTGCTGGATAGGATTGATCCGATTTCCCCTGAGGTTGACAAGATCTGGGTACGGGAAGCCGAAGAACGGATCGACGCTTTTGAGCAGGGCAAGATTTCCGCGGTCGACGCCGAATCGGCCATGAACAGGTTGCGAGAAGGCCTTAAGGATTGAAGTACCGGTTCCTGTCGGTCGCACTCGAAGAACTAACGAGTGCGGTCCGCCATTATGGCGAAATCTCTCCGGAGCTCGCCCGAGAATTCCTCGACGAAATCGATGGCGCAATCCAACGGATAATCACCAATCACCGATCACTTCTCACCTCTCATCTTCCTGACCCACACCCCCCGAGGAGCCGGACCATCGCTTTCAGGAATCGGTTTTTTGATGTTCCACATCGATAGGTGGTTAGAGATCAAGCAAAAAAAATCCTGTAATTTTTTCTTTATTTCGAACTCGATTCCTGGTGATACTCCGCACCTTGTTTGCACTATGTTCCCCCGTCATTTGTCTGAATCGACCGGTTTCAGAAGTACCAATTCAATCTACAAACTCGGCTCGGATTTTGGTTCAGTGTTTTGCGGGTTGGCTTCTCCGGTCGCTTGCTGCCGGGGCCAGACAGCCAGCCGTGGCGAAGATCCGAGTTCTCAACGAAATCGATGCGCTTGCCTTGAAATGGCGCAACTAGATTGAACATGTTAGCTCTCACTAACGGAGCACCGCCTCGACTCTTACTTAATCGCCCTTCCTGGCCCAGTCGAGATCACCGTCAAGACATTCGAGGGAACCTGGACGTTCGATCTTGTGGGCGGCAATTAACTGTTCGAACTCTGCGCGCCGAAGTCCAGAAAACTCGGCGGCCATACCTAGAGAGATCAGTCCGAATTGATAACAATGAAGCCCGAGGTCTGCAATCAACTGGGCTTCAATTGGACGTCCCGCTTTCGCTAATTGATCGCCGTTGAGAACAGCAAGAGCGCGATAGTCGTCTCCAATGCGTGCACTCCAGATGACCCCCGATTCCCTTGAAGCGCAGCGATGGATCTCTGGGGTTAGGTTCCAGAGCAGATACCGAGCCAAGTCCCGAATGTCTGGAGGAATCTGCCGGTAAGCTTCCCAAAATCTAGGGATCACCACAGATTTCGTCGAGCGGCTTGGTTCTTCCTGCAGCGATTTCATTATCGATTTCCTCAAGCAGAAAATCCAAGCGTCCAGCGTCTAGATCTTCTCCGATCTAGACGTTCCCATTCATCGTTGCCGTACTTTGGCAAGCTTGGCACAGGCTCAAATTAATTTGCTCGGGTGAGCGCAGCAAACCTCGGTCTCCGCGTCACGCTTGAGTCTATGTTAAGCATCATCGATCATCCATTCGACGGGCCGACAGTTTGCTCCGCGCAGATTTCTTAATTTGCGATTATAGTTACGGCGGTGAAGACCGGTGAACCTCCCCCGATAGTTGCTGATAAGACGGAAGAGCTAGAAGAGCTATGCCACCGATTCCGGGTTAAGCGCCTTGAGATTTTCGGTTCCGCTGTGACCGGAGCTTTCCGTCCTGACTCAAGTGACTTGGACTTCATAGTCGATTTCGGCGACGAGCCGCTCGGCCCCTGGGCGGGACACTTCCTGGATTTCGCAGACGCACTAGAATCGCTGTTTGGACGTCACGTTGATTTGATCATGCCGAGCTCGATTCGAAATCCATATTTCCGGCAAGCCGTAGATGCCTCTCGTCGGCTGATCTATGAAGCTTGAGGCAAAGAAGCTATTGCTTGATATGGCCGACGCCTGCAGAAACGTAGAACAGTTTACTACGCAAAGCACGTTAAATGACTACCTCGCTAGTGAGCTGTTGCGATCAGCTGTTGAACGGAAGTTCGAGATCATTGGCGAAGCCTTAGTTCGATTGCGCCAGAAGGATCCGGAGACTTTTTTGAAAATCAGCTCTGGTAATCAAGCCATCGCCTTCAGAAACCGACTGGTGCACGGGTACGACGTCATAGACCACGAGACTGTCTGGCGCACCGTCCAAACCGATCTT